>JBBRFU010000048.1:0-22371 GCA_038241315.1 Acidimicrobiales bacterium
GCGGCGAGCCGGGTCATCTCCCAGGTGCCGAAGACGTTGGTCTCGAAGATCTCCCGCCACACCTCCAGCGACGCGGCATCGAGGTCGCGGTGCGGGATGGAGCGGGTGGTGCCGGCGTTGTTGACGAGCACGTCGAGGCGACCCCAGCGGTCGATGGCCGCATCCACCAGCCGCTGCGGGACGCCCTCGTCGGCGATGGAGCCCTGCACGTAGATCGCGTCGGGCAGCTCGGCGCTGATGCGCTCGCCGGCCTCGACCGAGCGGACCGAGTTCAGCAGGACCGAGGCCCCCTGGTCGGCGAAGTGTCGGGCGATCGCCTCGCCGATGCCGCTGGTGGACCCGGTGACCAGGACCACCTTCCCGGCGAGCGTCGGAGTGGTGGGGGTCATGGCGTGCTCCTGCGGCGTGGCGGCGGACACCGGTCAGGTTGCCACGCCGGCCCGACCTCCGACGGGCGTCGACCAGGTGACCGGGACGTCCTCCAGGAACCGCGCGCGGGCCGACGACGACGTGCCGGCCGGGAACCGATCCCGCTCGATCCGACCGGTCAGGTCCGGCCGTCGGGCGCGGTCGTCCCCCACCCGGGGCCACCGACCAGGCAGCCGGGTCACGGTCGCTCCTCGGCCTCGGCGCCGGCCCGGACCGCGGCCTCGACGGCCTCGAGGTAGCGCTCGGCGAAGCGGCGCTGGAGCAGGCCGAGCAGCGGCCGGGCCAGCTGCCCGGCGGGCAGGGCGACGCGGGCGGTCGCGGTGACACGCGCGACCACCTCGCCGTCGGCCCGACGCTCGACCACGAACGCCTCCTCACCCACCTCGGGGTGGCCGGGCAGGGTGCCGTACGCGAACCCCCAACGATCGGGCTCGTCGACCACGGCAACGACCCGGTTCACCGCCACCACCGTGACGGGCCCGAAGGGAAGGGCGACCAGCACCGTGGCGCCCTGCTCGGCGACGACGTCGGTGGGCCAGACCGTGGCGACCGACCGCTGTGGCCCCAGCGACCGGAGGCAGTCGACGGCGGCGGCGAACGCGCCGGGGGCGGACCCGACCGAGCGCTCGACCACCAGGTCCGGCGCCGGCCCGTCCGCGCCGAGCAGGTCACCCACCGGGGAACAGGTGGGCGCGGCAGTCCGTCCCGCACCGAGGAGCCGGTCGAGCCCTGCGGCGGAGACCCGGCCCAGGCGCACGATCGGGAAGGCCATCACCCCACCTCCGCGAGGGCCGCGTCGCGTCGCACCGGCCGTCCGCCCTCGCCCTCGCGATCGCCAGGACCCTCGGGCTCGATCACGGTGTGGGTGGCCAGCCAGCGGGCGGCCAGACCGCAGCCCACGAAGCCGAAGGCGTTGAGCGAGCCGTGGACCCGGACCATGTCGGGGATGGAGAGGGCTGGGCCGCCGGTGTGCTGGGCCAGCGCCCAGGCCACGGCCAGCACCATGGGCACCCAGACGCTGAGGCCCGACACGGCCAGGAGCCGGCCGACGCGGGTCCGTCGGGCAGGCCAGGCCTCGGCCAGGTGCGAGGCGGCCAGGGCGTAGGCCGCGGCGGTCATGGCGACCGCCCCGCCGACCTGGGCGGCGGCCGACCCGGTGCTGAAGCCGAGGCCGACGATCGGCGGCGCCACCAGGGCCAGGCCCAACCCGGACGCCGCGATCCGACGTCGCCACCGGGGACCCCCGCCGGCCTCCCGCACGGCAGCCCGGCCCATGGCCGTGGTGGCCACCCCGGCGAAGGTGAAGTGCACGACGGTCAGACGGGTGATCGGCTCGCCCACGCCGAGCAACCCCCACCCGCCGCACGAATCGAGCAGGGCCACGCCGGCGACCACCGCGAACCCGGGAGCCGCGACCGACGCGAGGTCATCGAGCGTCGGCGCTCGGCGGTCGGCCCGGGGCCCCAGGACCGACCGGCCGGCGAGGGCGGTCGCGCCCAGGGCGACCGCGAGCCAGGGCGCCGCGAGCGCCGCCGAGAGCGGCCCCTCGTTCACCGAGAGGGCGAGCGCCGTGCTCGCCGCCACCGCCAACCAGGCGACGGTCCACCGGCCGAGGGCCACGGGGAGCACCACGGCGGCGCCGGCCACCACGAGCAGGTCGATGAGCAGCAACGGATCGTTCACGATCTATACGTTAGCATTCATTCACACACTGAATGCAAGCACGTTCTGCGCTACCCTGGCCCGGTGCCCGACGAGCTGCGCATCGACGACCTGGCCCGGGAGGCCGGCGTCGCCACCACCACCATCCGCCTCTACCAGCACCGGGGGCTGCTGCCCGGTCCCCGGCTCCAGGGTCGGACGGGCTGGTACGGCCCGGCCCACCTCGACCGGCTCCGCCTGATCGGCCGCCTCCAGGACGAGGGGCACTCGCTCGCGGGCATCGGCCGGCTGGTGGCCAGCTGGGAGCGCGGCACCGACCTGGCCGAGCTGGTGGGCCAGGAGGCGGGCCTGGCCGAGCTGTTGGGGACCGGTCGCGAGGTCGTCCTCTCCCCCGTCGAGCTGGCCGAGCGCCTACCGGCCGAGGCCTTCGACCCGGCCGCGATGCTGCGGGCGATCGACCTGGGCCTCGTGGTGTTCACCGACGACGGTCGGGTCCGGGTGCCCGACGCGCGGTTCGTCGACACCGGTCCCGCCCTGGCTGCCCTCGGCGTGCCCATCGGGGTGGTGCTCGACGAGTGGGAGCACCTCGCCGCCCAGACCGACGAGATCGCCGCCCGCTTCCTCGGCCTGTTCGAGGCCCACCTCCTCCCCGACGGCCTCGACGTCGACCACCTCGACGCCGAACAGCTCGCGTCGGTCGGCCGAGACCTGGCCCGTCTCCACCAGCTGGCCGGCACGGTGGTCCAGGCCGCCCTCGACGCGTCGATCGCCCGTCTGGCCCGCCAGCGCCTGGCCGGCCTGGCCGACCTGGCCGACCCGACCGTCTGACCAGCCGCGCCGGCCCACCGCCGTGGCGCGGCCCGGACCGGGTACGGTCCGGCTCGTCTCGACCGTCGGGTCAGGCGCGAGGAGGACGGACCCATGGGCGAGCTGCAGGTCACCGTGGAGCCGGGAGCGGTGGGCTTCGACGCCGACCGCCTGTCGCGCGTCGACGAGACCTTCAAGGCCTACGTGGACGACGGGCGCCTCCCCGGCTGGCTCCTCGCCATCACCCGCCACGGCGAGGTGGCCCACCTGTCCACCTACGGTCACCGCGACGTCGAGGCGTCGTTGCCGGTGGAGGTCGACACCGTCTTCCGCATCTACTCGATGACCAAGCCGATCACCTCCGTGGCGGCGATGATGCTCTACGAGCAGGGCGCGTTCTCGCTCAAGGACCCGATCTCGCGGTGGCTGCCCGAGTTCGCCGACCTCACCGTGTACACCGGCGGCGGCAGCGACGCCATGGAGACCGAGGCGGCCACCGAGCCCATCCGGGTCTGGCACCTCCTCACCCACACCGCCGGCCTGACCTACGGCTTCCACCGCGCCCACCCGGTCGACGGCGCGTACCGCGACCACGGCTACGAGCTCGGCGCGCCGGCCGGGGCGTCGCTGGCCGACGCGTGCGCCACCTGGGCCTCGCTCCCCCTGGTCTTCCAACCCGGGAGCGAGTGGAACTACTCGGTGGCCACCGACGTGCTCGGGCGCCTCGTGGAGGTGGTGTCGGGCCAGTCGCTCGACCGCTTCTTCGCCGATCACATCCTGGGGCCCCTCGGCATGGTCGACACCGGCTTCGGGCTCCCGGAGGACCAGCGCCACCGGCTGGCGGGGCTCTACGTCCCCGGCGCCGACCAGAAGGCCGTCCGCTTCGACGAGATCGGCCCGGTCTCGCGCTCGACCCCGACGTTCCTCTCGGGTGGCGGCGGCCTGGTGTCCACCGCCGCCGACTACCTCCGCTTCACCGAACTGCTGCGGCGGGGCGGTGAGCTCGACGGCGTCCGGATCCTCTCGGACCGGACCGTGCGCTACATGACCACGAACCACCTGCCGGGCGGCGTCGACCTCGAGGCGTTCGGTCGTCAGCTGTTCGCCGAGACCACCTTCGACGGCGTCGGGTTCGGGCTCGGCTTCGCGGTCACCGACGACCCGGTGAAGAACCGGGTGCTGGCATCGGTCGGCGAGTACTCGTGGGGCGGAGCGGCCAGCACCGCCTTCTGGGTCGATCCGGTGGAGGACGTCACCGGGGTGTTCCTCACCCAGCTGCTGCCCTCGAGCACCTGGCCGATCCGCAGCCAGCTCAAGCCCCTCGTGCTCCAGGCCCTCGTGGGCTGACCACCGGCACGGAGGGCCGTCCCCGGGCCCACGCCGCCCCCCGGACCAGCGGTCGCTCGGCAAAGGTGGGGAACTGGGGCCCGGAGGCGATAGGTTCCCCCCTCCCCGTACGTTCCGAAGAGGTTTCCCTAGGCATGTCCAGCTCGCTCACCGTCGCCCAGCACCGCGCCAACCTCGACCAGCTCCAGGCCGAGACCGAGGCCAGCATCGCCATCATGCAGACCACCTACGACGAGCTCGACCCCGAGGAGGCCGCCAGCGACGTGGGCGCCGGCGAGGACGAGGGCGGCTCCGAGGGCGACCTCACCCGCTTCGAGCGCGACCGCCTCCGGGCCCGCATCGCCGAGGAGAACCTCTTCCTCGAGGTGATCGAGAAGGCCAAGGAACGGGCCAAGGGCAAGGAGTGGAAGACCTGCACCAAGTGCGGCAACCCCATCGGCGACCCCCGCCTCGAGGCCCTGCCGGCCACCGACCTCTGCGTCACCTGCAAGGCCGACCGCGCCAACTGGTGACCGACCCGGTCCCCGGCGCCGGGGCCCTGCCCGTGCGCCGGGCCCGCATCGTGCGGACCGAGCGCCTCACCGGCGTGGTGGTCGACGTCGACGCCACCCACGAGCCGGCGGCGCTCGCCGTGCTCCAGGCCGGGCTCCACGAGCGGCCCGCGGGCGTCCGGCTGGGCTTCGGCTACGACGTGACCGTCGCCGGCCTGGGCGCCTGGATCGGTGACCGGCGGGTGCGGGTGACCGTCTGGCCGGTGCTGGTGGATGACGACGGCGTCCTCGACGAGGCCGATCCCACCGACCCCGACGCCGACCGCCTGGTCCTCGACTTCGACCTGGCGGCCGACCGCGCCGCGCTCGACCACCTGGCCACGGTGGGCCGGCTCGTGGTGGCGGGGCCCGACGCCGGGCCGGTCCCGCTGGTGGTCGACCTCGACCCCGGCCTGGTGGCCGAGGTGCTGGCCGCGGCCGACCCCGGCCCCGGGGCCATCGGCCGCCCCCCGGCCTGACCTGCCCCCTTGGCTCAGGCGCCGTGGGCGTGGTCGCACGCCCGGGTCTCGCCCTCGGCCACCTGACCGGCGCCGATGCCCTCCAGCGAGGCGAACGGGCCGCAGCGGTGGGGGGTGATCCAGACGTGGATCATGGGGACCGGCGGGAGCTTCCGCGTCGGCGGCGCGCACTCGCCGCCCACCGAGGTGATGCCCGCCACGTAGGGCGCCACCGGGTCGTCGGAGAGGCACAGGTCGTCGTGGATGTGCCACTGGGTGAGCGCGCCGCCGAGCTCGGGCACCTCGTCGAGGGTGGTGCCGGTGGGCAGCATGAACATCGCCGACACGAGGGTCCGGCTCCCGTCGGCGCCCGCCTCGTACACCAGCGCCTCGGGGACGTCGGGGTCGAGGGCCTTGCCGTCGTCGACCAGCGACCAGTTGATGAGGTGCTCGTGGCCGGTGGCGGCGTCGCCGATCGAGTGGTAGCCGTCGGCCTCGGCCACCTTCGGGTCGGCGTAGCGGGGCAGGCGGGCGAGGGTGATGGCCACCAGGTTCTCGGCCCGGGCCTGCTGCTCGGGGGTGACCCCCGCGACGCCGCCGAGGTCGATCGGCTTGGTGGGGTCGTAGGGGGCGGTGGCCACCGAGGGGGCCGCGGTGTCGTGGTGACCGTCGTCGGCCTCGGTGGCCCCCTCGTGGCCGTGGTCGGCCGCCGCCGTCTCCCCGTCGGCGCCGCCCTCGCCGTGGCCGCCGGCGTGGCCGTGCGAGCCCGCCCGGTCCATGCCCACCAGCGACGTCGCCAGCAGGACCACCGCGGCGACGCCGAGGAACGGACGGCGAGCGGGTCGGCGGGAGCCGTGGCCCGCCACGGCCACCCGGAGCGCCACGATCGTGGCCGTGGCGGCCAACGCCGCGGCGAGGCCGTCGGCCACCTGGATGGCCTCGGACTCCCCCAGGCCGTCCACCAGACCGATCCCGGAGGTCTTGGCGAGCACCCAGCCGCCCACCGCCACCGCGCCGAGGGCGACGCCGGCGAGGGCCAGCAGGCGGTGGCGGCCCACCATGGCGAGCGCGCCCCAGGTCACCTGCAGCACCGCGAGGGCCACGAAGGCGCGGGCCGCATCGGGATGGTCCCGGTGGGCACCGACCGCGGCGGCGTGGATGAGCCCGGCTGCGAGGGAGGCGCCCCCCGCCAGCGCCAGCGGACCGAAGCCGGTCGCGACGATCCGGGCACCGCCGTCGGTGGTCGTGGTGGCCATGGTGCGTCCCCTGGGTCCGTCGGCGGACGAATCGCCGCCGTGGCGGGCGAGCCTACGACGTGCCCCGCCGGCCCGATCGGCAGGGCCCGCGCCGGCGCTCAGCCCTCGTCGGACCCGCCGGGATCGGCCAGGAGCCCCGAGGTGTGGGCGAGGGCCTGGGCCAGCATGGCCGAGCGCCGCACGACCAGCTCGAAGGCCCGCTCGGCCTGGGCGCCCTGGCCGTGCAGCGGGGGCGACCCGAGCGAGCGCAGGAGCATGCCGGGATCGGCGGCGGGCACGATGGGCTCCGGGTCGGGGAGCTGCGGGACCGGCCGCCAGAGGTCGACCGGCTTCGGCTTGTTGCCGCGCCGCCGTCCCTGCTGCTTGCGCCGGGCGTTGTTCGTGCTCATCACATGTCCTCTTCGGTGAGGAGGGTGTCGGGCCGCAGGCCCAGGGCCGTCCGCAGCTGCTCCGGGTCCAGGTCGGCCATGGAGCTGGACTTGGGCAGCACGAGGTCGGCGATGTGGCGCTTGCCGGCCACCACCTCCTCGACGCGCTCGTCCACCGTGCCCGGGCAGACCAGGCGGTGCGAGATGACGGTCTTGGTCTGGCCGATGCGCCAGGCCCGGTCCCGGGCCTGGTCCTCCACGGCCGGGTTCCACCAGCGGTCGTAGAGCACGACGTGGTTGGCGCTGGTGAGGTTGAGGCCGGTGCCGCCGGCCTTGAGCGACAGCACCAGGGCGCCGGCTCCCTCGCCGCCCTGGAAGTCCTCGATCATGCGGTCCCGCGCGCCGCGGGCCAGGCCGCCGTGGTAGCAGGCGATCGGCACGCCGGTGACCTCGGTGAGGTGGTCGGCGAGGCGCATGCCCCACTCGGCGAAGTGGGTGAAGATCAAGATGCGCTCGCCGGCGGCGAACACGGTGCCCACGATCTCCTCGAGCCGGTTCAGCTTGCCGGACCGGCCGGCGAGGGGCTGGCGGTCGTCCTTCTGGTACGCGGCGGGGTGGTTGCAGATCTGCTTGAGGGCCGTGATGGCGGCCAGGATCGCCCCCTGCTTGGGGTCTCCGCCCACCTGCGAGGCGTCGACCACCAGGCTGTCGAGCACGGCCTGGTAGAGCCCGATCTGCTCGGGGGTCATCAAGCAGTGGTCGAGCTCGTCGATGCGGTCGGGCAGGGTGGCGGCCACGTCGGGCTCGCTCTTGGTGCGACGGAAGACGAGCAGCCCGTTGAGGGCCTTGAGCGCCGCCTCCCCCTCGCCGGAGAGCTGGGCCACGAATGCCGGCCGGGGGCCCACCAGGCCCGGGTTGCAGAAGTCGAGGATGGCGTGGAGGTCGCCCAGCCCGTTCTCGATGGGCGTGCCGGTGAGGGCGATCCGGCTGGCGGCGGGGATGCGCCGGAGCTGTTGCGAGGTCTCGTTGGCCGGGTTCTTGATGACCTGGGCCTCGTCGAGCACCAGCCGGCTCCACGGCATGGCGGCCAGCGCCTCCACGTCGCGGACGGCGGTGCCGTAGGTGGTGATGACCACGTCGGCGTCGGCGACGGCCCGGTCGAGCACCATGCCCGAGAGCCGCGTCGCGCCGTGGTGCACCAGGACCTTCAGGCCCGGCGTGAAGGTCTGCGCCTCTCGCGCCCAGTTGCCGACGACGGCCGGCGGGGCGACCACGAGGGCCGTCCCGTTGCCGGCGGACCGGCCCAGGTGGGCGAGCATGGTGGGCGTCTTGCCCAGGCCCATGTCGAGCGCGAGGCAACCGCCCAGCTCGGCCGAGTCGAGGAACCCGAGCCAGGCGAGGGCGTCGGCCTGGTAGGCGCGCAGCTCGCCGACGAAGCCCTCGGGGCTGGTGGTGGGCTCGTCCCGGACGACCGACGCCTTGGCCAGCAGGTCGGTGGCCCAGCCGCTGCCCTCCACGCTGAGGCCACCGGCCAGGGGCGACCCCTCGAGGCCCACCGAATGGCGGAGGATCTCGGCCCCGGTGAGGCGGGTCTTGTCGGACCGCTAGGCGAGGGCCGCGGCCGCCTCCTTGAGGTCGACGTGGTCCAGCTCCACCCACTTGCCGTGGGAGCGCACCAACGGTCGGGCCTCGTCGGCCAGGCGGGCGACCTGCTCGGCGGTGAGCTCGACGTCGTCGAAGACGACCGACCAGCGCACGTTGCTGAGCTGCTGGGCGCCCACGACCGTGTCGCCGGTGGGCTCGGTGAACAGGCGCAGGCCGGCGCTCGGCTTGCGGCGCGAGAGGGCGGGCACCCGCACGTCGAAGCCGGCGGCCCCGAGGGCGGAGCCGGTCTCGGTCATGAGCTCCCACGCCTCGTCCTGGCTGAGGTACACCTGGCCTCGCCGCTGGCCGCCCGGACGCAACAGGGCCGGCAGGATCCGCTCGAGCCGCACCAACTCGTCGACGAGGGGCTTGGTGGCCTTGCCGTCGGCGATGGCGGCCTCGATCGGCAGCAGGCCGCCCTCGACGCCGGGGCCGAGGATCGACAGGAACCAGGCGTTGCCCCGGTCCGGCGGCTCCAGCGAGACCACCAGGCGGGGTCGTTGGGTGCCCGTGACCGGCTTCGCCCACCGGTCGAGGCGCTTGGAGACCTCGGCGCCGGCGGCCACCGGGGCCACGAAGTGCGAGCCGTCGAGGCGGGTGACGACGGCCTCGGCCACCGCTGCGGTGGTGCTGGTGTGGGGCGGGGGCGCGGGCAGCTCGAGCCGGCTGGCCGCCTCGTGCACGATGGCGTCGACCACCGCGCCGAGGATGTCGAGGGTGACGGTGCGGGAGTCGGCCCGGTTGGGGGTGAGCACCGTGACCGGGCCCGGCATGGCCGAGGTGAGCAGCTCGATCAGGTCCTCGTCGACCAGGGCCGGCACCCAGGTGACGGCCAGGTCCAGGGTGCGGCCGTCGGGGCGCTTGGCGCCCGGGAGGGTGGGGACGATCGCCCCGTGGGCGACGAGCCGCACCGCGGCCACCGCCACCCGGCCGAGCCACGCCACGCTGGCGCCGACGCCCTCGCGGCCGAGCCCGCCGCCCACGGCGACCAGCCAGCCCAGCGACTCCTGCACCGGGATGGCGAGCGCCGCGGCGCGAGCGCCCGACGGGAGGGGGATGGCGGCGTGCTGGCTCCAGCCCACCGCCGGGCCGCCGATGCGCTCGAGCCGGTCGGACAGGTCGTCGCCGCTCGCCGGCGCGGTGCCGGGCCCGGCCGCCCAGACCACGACGTCGCCCCCGTGCCACGAGGCCTGGAGCCGCACCTCACCCGCCGGGTCGGCCGCGGCGATGGCCGCCACCGCCGACGAGCTGTCGCCCACGGTGGTCAGCAGGTCGTAGGCCGCCTCGAGGCGGGCCAGCTCGGCTTCGAAGTCGGCGACCACCTGCGAGCGCTCGGGCCCCGGGATGCGACGCACGGCCTCGAGGCGGTCCTCGGTCTCCTCCAGGAGGTCCTCGAGGGTCCAGCGCCAGGCGCGGGGATCGGCCTCGAGCACCGCCAGCTGCTCGGAGGTGGCGGTGCCGTCGGCGGCCGCCCAGGCGGCGATCTCCAGCGCTTGTACGTCAGACATGGGTAGAGCGGCACTCCTGCGCCGTAGACCCGACGCCCCCCGGGCGACGAGTGTTCCATCCGTTGTGTGGCATCTCCGGTGCGGCCTCGAACCTGGCCGCCACCACCGTCACGCGGACGGGACGCCGAATGCGGCCATGGTACCCGGTCGCCGGCCCCGACGGTGACATCTGGCGTCGACGCCGCCACGCGCGGCGGGCGCGCGACGCGGCGCTCAGCTGGGCGCCGGGTCGGGCGCGAGCAGCGCCTCGGCTCCGTCGTCGGGGGGCGACTCGCGGTAGGCGCCCACGCTGTTGATGGTGATCGCCACGACCGGCACCGCGAGGAGCGCGCCGACGATGCCGAAGCCCGCGGTGCCCGCCGCGATCGACAACAAGATGACCGCGGGATGCAGGTCGAGGGCCTTCCCGTAGATCCACGGGGCCAGGAGGTCGTTGTCGAACTGCTGCACCACGATGGCGACGGCCGCCACGATGAGGGCCTCGGTGATCCCGGCCGACGCCAGGGTGACGAGCACGGCGATCACGCCGGCCAACGTGGCGCCCACGAGCGGGATGAAGGCGGCCAGGAAGGTCAGGACCATCACCGGCAGCACCAGGTGCCCGCCGACGATCCACATGGCGAACCCGATGATCACGGCCTCGAGCAGGCCGAGCATCGCCGCGCCGCGGAGGTAGCCGCCGAGCGTGGCCCACCCGGTGAGGGTGACCCGGTCGCCCGCCCGTCGGTGGCGGCGGGGCAGCACGCCCACCAGCCAGGCCCGGAACCGGCGCCCGTCCTTCAGGCCGAAGAACGTCAGCACCAGGGCGAGGATGAACCCCACCAGGGCCTCGATCACGAAGCGGGCGCCCTGGGCGATCGTGTCGGTGGAGTTCTCGAGGGAGTCGCGGCCCCGGGTGCCGACCTCGTCCTTGAAGTCCTCGATGTCCTTGCGGTCCACGTCGAAGGCGCTGTCCTCGACGATCCAGTCCTCGATCTCGGTGGTGCCGTCCTTGACGGTGTCGCCGAGCGAGGAGAACTCGTCGATCATCGGCGGGGCGATCAGGAAGCCGGCCCCCACGAGCAGGCCGAGGAAGGAGAAGAGGACCACCGAGGCGGCGGGGGCCGGACGCCACCCGCGACGGAGCAGCCAGCCGTTCGGCCCGGCCAGGACGCGGGTGAGGAACACCGCGGTGACCACGGGGTAGAAGACGATGCTCAACCGGCCGAGCAGCACCAGGACGAGCCAGGTGGCGGCCGCGAGGACCAGGAGGCAGGCGGCGTAGGCGGTCGCCCGCTGCACCGTGGGGTGGGGGCGCCAATCGACGCTCGGAGTCTCCATGTCCGGACGGGTCTACCCCAGCGGCGCCGGAACCGACCATCCGATACGCGGCCAAGCGACCCGGGCCCCGATCAGGACCGGGCGCGCACCCGGAGGGCCCAGGCGATGAGCGGGACCTGGAGGGGCAGACGCAGCCACGTCACCGCTCGCTCCACGGTGGTCCGGGCGTCGGCCGCGGCCTGCACGTTGGCCGGGAAGACCGCCACGAAGAGCACGGCGGCCGCCAGGGCCCCCTGGCGGCGGGTGCGCGGGGCGGCCACCGCGGCGGCCACCACCAGCTCGGCCACCCCGCTGGCGTGGGTCCACGACCGGGCGCGCCCGGGCAGGGCGCGCGGCACGATGGCATCGAAGAAGGCGGGCGTCACGAAGTGCATGACGCCGGCGGAGCCGACGGCGGCGGCGAGGGCGCGGGACGAGGTGGTGGCGTTCACGGGCCCATGCCTACCCGGTGGGCGACCGCCGCCGGGGCGACTCGGGCGGCGGTCCGCGCCGCCGGTCGGCGGGGTAGGAGCGCTGCTGGCGTCCGCCCACCGACCCGAAGGAGCCCGGTGTCCGAACCACGCACCCACGGCTCCGACGAGTCGGAGTCTCCGCACGAGCGGCTGAACCGCGAGTTCGACCAGCTGCTGGGAGGCCTGCGCGTGGCCCTGCCCGGCGTGCAGGTGCTGTTCGCCTTCCTCCTGACCGTCGCCTTCACCGATGCGTTCCCCCAGCTCGACGACGACGCCGACGCCGCCTACCTGCTGGCGGTCACCCTCGCGGCCGTGGCCTCGGTCCTGCTCATCGCCCCGTCGGTCCACCACCGCCTCCGGTTCCGCGCCGGCACCAAGGAGGAGATGATCCGCACGGCGAACCTGCTGGCCCTTGCGGCCTCGGTCTGCCTCGGCCTGGCGATCGGCTGCGCGGTCTACCTGGTGGGTGACGTCGGCTTCCCGGGCTCCCCCGCCCGGTGGATCGGCGTCGCCATCACCCTCCTGGCCGGGATCACCTGGTTCGTCCTGCCGTTCCGCTTCGAGGCCGATCGCACGCCACGTCCGCAGCAGTCGGACGACGTCGACGGCGCCCCGGACCGTGGACCGAAGTGAGGTGTTGCATGCCACACCCGCGCGCTGGCCAGGCCCGACGTAGACTTTCCCCGTCGGGGAGGACGAAAAGATGAGCGCACAACGGGACGATGGTCCCGATCACGGGCCTGATCCCGGCGTCAGCTGGCAGCGAGCGCCCCGTGACCATCGGACGGCCCCCCTGTCATCCGCCCTCGACCTCCGCACCGGACACCACGGTCCGGCGGTGCCAACGGAGACGACGACCATGCGTGCCCACGACGGGGAGCCCAGCGGCTTCTCCGCCTCGATCATCATCCGCACCAAGAACGAGGCGGCGAACCTCGGGCGCACCCTCACCGGCGTCCTCGGCCAGGTCACCGCGCCGCACGAGGTCATCGTGATCGACTCCGGCTCCACCGACGGCACGCTCGACGTGGCCCGGCGGTTCCCGGTCACGATCATGGAGATCGCCCCGGAGGAGTGGAACTACTCGCGGGCACTCAACCGCGCCGCCGAGCAGGCCACCGGCGACGTGCTCGTGTGCCTGTCCGCCCACTGCGAGCCGGTCACCGAGGCGTGGCTGGGGTCGCTCGGTCGGCACTTCGCCGATCCGCTGGTGGCCGGCGTGTGGGGCCCGAACCTGCGTCCCGGCCGCGACGAGCTGGTCCCCGGTCCCCCGCAGCGACAGCTGCCCGGCACCTACACGGTCCACAACCGGAACTGGGGCCTGTCGAACGGCAACTCGGCCGTCCGCCGCTCCCGCTGGGAGCAGGTCCCGTTCGACGAGGGCCTGCCCGCCACCGAGGACAAGGCGTGGGGCCTGGCGATGCTCGATCGCGGCTACGTGATCGTCCACGACCCCGAAGCCGCCGTCTGGCACGAGGCGCACACGGTGGCCAACGACTACCGCCGCAACCTCGCCGTGCAGGCCGGCTTCCGCCAGATCTTCCCCGAGCTCGACGCGCCGTACGCCAACCAGATCGGCGTGGTGGTCCGGCGGGCGGGCTCGATCATCGCCGGCCGGCTCCACGACCGGGACCCGGCCTCGCTGTGGCGCGACGCCAAGCGCCTGCCCGGGGTGGCCGCCGCCCTCGCCGGCGGGGTCATCGGCGTCCGGGCCGGCGTGATGCGCCGGTCCTGGAACCTGGACCCGGCGAGCCGGCGCGCCCGCCTGGGCGAGCCGGTCCGCCGCCGGATCATCGACCTGCGCGATGGTCACGAGCCCGCCGCCGCCACCCGTCCCGCCGTCCTCGACCTCGCCTCGGCCGAGCGCCAGGCGCCCGTGGGCGAGCGGCGCTGAGCCCCGCTCAGGCGCTCGGCGGCACCGCCGGGGCCTCGGCCCGCTCGAACCGCCAGGGGAGGTCGAGCCGGACCACCCGGTCGGGTCGGCCGTTGACCGATCCCTCCAGGTGCACGGTGAGGGCGTCCTCCACCCAGGCGAACTCCTCGAACTCGGTGCCCAGCCACACGCCCACCACGTAGTCGCCCGCGTTGAGCACCGGCGGCACCGTCACCCGGGCGACGTAGGGGCCCGGCTCGGTGACCGGGCGCGGGGCGACGTCGCCCAGCGCCTCGTCGAGCACCTGGAGGCCGCGCAGGCTCCGCACCGCGACCGTGATGTTGAGGTCGCGCACCGCCTCGACGACCGTGAACGCCACCTCGATGGTGAAGGCCTCGTCGCGGCGCAGGACCGAGGTGCACGCGCCGGCCGGGTTCAGCACCCCGAGCGACCGGAGGTGGACGGGTCGGCCCTCCGCGGCATCGGCCTCGTCGAAGGTGCGGCGGTCGAGCCGCTCCACGCCGGCGTTCAGGTAGGCGTCGGCCACCTCGCCCGACGGGCCCTGCATGGCCACCGACCCCGACTCGAGCCAGACGCTCGTGGGGCACAGGCGGACGATGGCATCGAGGTTGTGGCTGACGAACACCACGGTGCGGCCGTCGCGCTCCACCGAGGCCATGCGCGTGAGGCACTTCCGCTGGAACTCGGCGTCACCGACGGCGAGGACCTCGTCGACCAGGAGGATCTCGGCGTCGAGGTGGGCGGCCACCGCGAACGCCAGCCGGAGGTACATGCCGGACGAGTAGCGCTTCACCGGGGTGTCGAGGAAGCGCTCGACCCCGGCGAAGGCCACGATCTCGTCGAACGTGCGCTCGATGGCCCGGTATCCCATGCCGAGGATCGCGCCGTTGAGGTAGATGTTCTCCCGACCCGTGAGCTCGGGGTGGAACCCGGTGCCGACCTCCAGCAGCGACCCCACCCGGCCCTTGGTGCGGGACACGCCGGTGGTGGGCTCGGTGATCCGGTTGAGCACCTTGAGCAGGGTGCTCTTGCCGGCGCCGTTGCGCCCGATGATCCCGATGGCGGCCCCTTCGGCCACCTCCAGGTCGACGTCGCGCAGCGACCACACCTCGCCCCGGGGCGTGCGCTCCCGCGACGTCCGGCGGAGCCCGGCGACCACCGCCTCGCGGAGGGTCCGCGCGCCGACGTGGTCCTCGCCCAGCACGTAGCGCTTGCCGAGGCCCTCCACCTCGATGGCGTTGCCCATCAGCTCCCCATCAGATGACGTCCGCGAAGCGGCTCTCGCTGCGCCGGAAGACCCGCAGGCCCACCACCAGCAGGGCGACCGCGACCGCGACCGAGACGAGGGCGGGGGCACCGGGTGCCGGACCGTCGAGCAGGGCCCACCGCCAGCCCTCCAGCACCCCCACCATGGGGTTCAGGTGATAAGGCCAGCGCCAGGCGCCCTGCACGAGGGTGGCCGGGTACGCCACCGGGCTGGCGAAGAGCCACAGCTGGATGATCAGGCCGAACACCTCGTGGACGTCCCGGTACTGCACGGTGAGGGCGGCGAGGAGCGTGCCGGTGCCGAAGGCGATCAGCATGGCGCCGAGGAGGAACAGCGGGGCCAGGAGCAGCTCGAGGCCCAGGCCCACCCCGCCCCACGCCGCCATCGCCGCCAGCACCACCAGCGCCACGCCGAGGTCGAGCAGGCCGGGGAGGACCGCGGCGAGGGGGGCCACCAGGCGCGGGAAGTACACCTTGGTGATCAGCGAGGAGTTCGCCACCAGGCTGTTCCGTGCCGTGTTGAGCGAGGTGGAGAAGTACGACCAGAGCGAGAAGTTGGCGAAGGCCAGCACCAGGTAGGGCACGTCGCCGCTGTCCACCCGGGCCAGGCGGCTGAACACCACCGTGAAGATGGCGGCGGCCAGGAGGGGCTGGACCACCGCCCACAGCCCGCCGAACACGGCCTGCTTGTAGCGGACCTTCACGTCGCGCAGGGCGAGGAAGGCCACCAGCTCCCGGTAGGCCCAGACCTCGTCGAAGCGGATCGACCGCCGCCCCTGGGTGGGGCGGTTCTCGATCCAGCCCACGGCCGCGGCGTCGGTGGTCGGGGCCGGTCGGGCCGGTGGGGCTTCGGTCATCGGCGACGAGGTCCTGTTCCGAGGGGCACCGCTCGGCCTTCGTCAGGGCGGTGGCCGCTACCCTAGGGCCGGTGCGTGGACCGCAACGCCTGCAACGCCTGCGAGGCCCGCACCGGCTCCGACGCCTCTGGCGTCGGCTCCGCCGGGAGGCCGCCCTCCGGCGCGGCGCCCTCGGGCGGGCCCTCGCCGACCGGGCGGGCGTGCGACGTCGGCTCGACCCGCGCGACGCCACGGTCGCCCTGACCTTCGACGACGGGCCCGACCCCCGCTCCACGCCACAGGTCCTCGACGAGCTGGCCCGCCTCGGCGTGGTGGCCACCTTCTTCGTGGTGGGGCACCGGGCCCAGGCCTGGCCCGAGCTGGTCGGCCGGATGCTCCGCGAGGGCCACGCCGTGGGCTCGCACTCCCACTCGCACCCCCAGCCGTGGCGAACGGCCTACCCGCAGGTGGTGCGCGACTACCGACGGGGGCGCCAGGCGCTCGACCGCGTCGCCGGTCGGCGTATCCGGCTGTTCCGCCCGCCCAACGGCTACCTCGACGGCCAGGGCGTGCTGGCCGTGGTGGCCCTGCGCCTGCGGCCCTGGCTGTGGACCATCGACCCGGGCGACTGGCGGCCCGGCGCCACGCCCGCCGACATCCTCGCCGGGGTCGACGCCCTGGCGGCCGGCGACGTCGTGCTGCTCCACGACGCGCTCGACGGCCCCGACGCCGGCCACGGGGTCGACCGCTCGGCCACCACCACCGCGCTCGCCGGCATCGCCGAGCTGGCCGCCGACCGGGGCCTGCGCTTCCGCACGTTGGCCTGACGTTGACCGTGCCGGCGGGAGCGCAGCCGGCCCGCCCGAGCGCCCGGCGAGCCCGTCGGGCGCTTGTACGGTGACGCCGTGGCCTGGGAGGAGATGCTCGTCGTCATCTCGTCGTACCAGCGCCGCGAGCTGCTGCTCCGCCTCCTCCGGGGGCTCGACGAGCAGTTCGCGTCGTCGCCCGAGCTGGCCCGGGGGGTGGAGGTCGTCGTCGTCCTCGACGGCTCCACCGACGGCTCCCGCGAGGCCGTCGAGGCGGAGCGCTGGACCGTCCCGCTGCAGGTGTGCTGGCGACCGAACGGCGGCCTGAGCGCGGCGCGCAACGCCGGCCTGGCCCTCGCCGGCGACCGCATCGTCTGGTTCCTCGACGACGACCTGGTGCCGGCGCCGGGGCTCGTCGAGCACCACCGTTCCGCCCACGAGGGCCAGACGGGAGAGGTCGTGATGGGCCGGGTCCGCTTCCCGCCCGACCCGAAGGTGCCGCCGGGGTTCCTGCGCTGGTGGGAGGAGTTCTACGAGGCGCTCGACGAGGACCGCCCGATCACGCGGTTCGACCAGATCACCATGTCCAACACCAGCGCCCCGGCGGGGCTGCTCACCGGGGTCGGCGGCTTCGACGAGGACCTCCGCGCCTACGGGATGGAGGACTACGAGCTGGCCTTCCGGCTGCTCGAGGGTGGGGCGGTCGTCCGGTACGCGCCCGACGCGGTGGTGTGGCACCCCGACCTGCCCGACCGGGCCACCCTGGTGCGACGCGAGCGCGGGCTGGGCCGCAACGCCGCCCTCATCGCCATCCGGCACCCGGCCACCCGGGACCTCCTGTTCCCCCTCGTCCGGCCGGGGAGGCCCTGGCGCCTCCTCCGCCGCGCCGGCCTGCGGGACCCGCGCGCCTTCGGGCTCCTGTCGGCCGTCGCCTACCGCGTGAGCCGCGGCACCCGGCGGCTGCACCCTCGCGCCTCGGCGGAGAGCGAGCGCGTGGCCCGGGCCGCCGCGCGAGCGGCGGGCGTCGCCGAGGGCGACCCCAGCGGGGCGCTCCTCAGCCGGGTCCTCGGCGGCCCCTGAGGCGACCCCTGGGCCGGCTCGGTCGCGGCTCCCCCGCCGCCCGCTCCAGGGCCGCGTCCTCGCGCCAGCCCCGCACCAGCCCCACGAGCAGCGAGCCCACCATCTCGCGGTACGGGTCCTGCCAGCGGGGCCGGCGTCGCACGGTGCCCACCACGAGCCGACGGCACCCCTTGCGGAGGTCCCAGCGCACCAGGGCGAGGATGCGGCGGTCGCCGGCCCGGAGGTGCTTGGCGTAGTAGCTCCCTTGGGCCCGGGCGTAGGCGATGTGGGTGCGCACCAGCTGCTCGGGCGTCCGCCAGTCGTGGTGCCACACCACCAGGTCGGGCTCGTAGCGCAGCACCCGGCCGTCGCGGAGCCACCGGTAGCAGAGGTCGTTGTCCTCGGCCGCCACCCGCAGGCTGGCCCGTTCGTCGAAGCCGCCGATCTCCTGGATGCACCGCCGGTTCACCACCATGTTGGCGGGGTACAGCACGCCGCTGGTGAGGCGGCCGGTGAAGTCCTCGGGGAGCGGGTGGTCCTTGGTGGAGGGCACGTAGGGCGAGCCGTCCGGTGGCAGGACCCGACCCGTGGTGATCCCCTCCGGCACCTCCCGGGCGTGGCGGGCGCCCACCGCGACCCAGTCGGGCGCCACCGTGCAGTCGTCGTGGGTCACCAGCACCGCGTCGTGGCGGACCGCGGCCAGGCCGTCGTTCATGGCCCGGGCGATGCCGACCTCGGCGCAGGGCAGCCGGCGCACGAGGGGCGACCCGAGGGCGTCCACGACGGCGGCCACCTCGCCGGCCCGGCTCTGGTCGACCACCACCACCTCGTCGGGCAGCGGGTCGCAGGCCAGGATCGAGGCGAGGCAGTCCCGGAGCAGGGCACTCCGCCCGATGGTGGGGATCACGACCGACACCGGCTCGGTCGGGCCGGACGCCTCGGTCGGGCCGGACGGCTCGGTCGGGCCCGATCGCCCGCTCACGCGCCCACCACCACGTCGCGGAGCTGGCGGCCGACGGCGTCCAGCGAGAAGCGGTCGGCCACCCGGCGAGCGGCGGCCGCCCCGGTCTCGCGGCGGCGCTCCGGGTCGTCGAGCAGGCCCCGGATCGCTCCGGCCAGCGCCGCGGCATCGTCGACGGGCACGACGACGCCGCCGGCCCCGACGCCCTCGCCCACCACCTCGCGCACGCCCGGGGCATCCGCGGCCACCACCGGGAGCCCCGCGACCATGGCCTCGATCGGCGCCACCGGGAAGCCCTCGCGGCGCGACGGCAGCACGTAGAGGTCGGCCGCCGACAGGTGGGTGCCGATCACCCGTCGATCGAGGACGTACTCGTCTCGCCAGCAGACGTCGGGGAGGCCGAGGGTGGCGATCCGCTCGTGCAGCCAGGGGGCGCCCGCACCGGTGCCCAGGAGCAGGAGCACCAGCGGCCGGGCGGGGTCGGCCGAGGCGGTGGCGCGCACCCGGCACCAGGCCTCGAGCAGCGTGTCGAGGCCCTTGGCGTCGATGTCGACCCGTCCGTGCCAGGCCACCACGTCGGCCTCGGGGGCGATGCCGAGCGCCTCGCGAGCCTCCCGCCGCGGCACGAGGGGCACCGTCGCGGGGTCGAACGGGTTCGCGACGCGAACCGTGGCGCCCGGCTCGACGCCGTAGCGCTCCTCGATCCGCCTCACCTCGCTGCTCGAGCCCACCAGGAGCCGGCGGGCCGCCCGGACGGTCCGGGGCCGCAGGAGCCGCTCCAGCGGCGTGCGGGCACGGTCCCCACCCTGGAAGGTGGCGAGCACGGGCAGCCGCAGCACCCGACCGAGGGCGACGCACACGTCGAAGCGGCCCTCCTCGTACTCCTGGCACAGCACGGCCCGGCACCCCTCCTGGCGCAGCACCCGGGCGAGGGCCCGGGGCGTGGTGGTCAGGTAGGGCAGCGCCAGGTAGGCCAGCTGGGCGAGCCCCGTGGAGCCCCCGGAGGCGCCGATCGCCCGGCGGCGACTCGCGGCGTAGGGGTCCTGGAGGCGCCGCCGGGCGACGGCGTAGGCCCGGGCCGGGGGCAGCAGCCAGAGGACCGCCCCCGTGGGCAGGTGCACCCGTCGGGTCGGGCGGGCCACCTGGCGGGTCCAGCAGATGATCGTGGTGTCGACCCCCGCTCGTCCCAGGGCCTCGGCACAGCCGAACAGCCAGCCGCCGGCCTGCTGGTCGGCGAAGTCGTCGAGGTCGAGCCCCAGCGGGTCGAGGTAGTCGTCGAGCACGTGGCCCCACGGGAGGATGGCCACCATCGGGCGGCCCTCGGCCCGGCGACGGCGTCCCGACCGCCGGCGGGAGCGCCCGTAGGTGCCGAGCAGGCCCGCCAGGCCGCCCCGCAGCTCGGCGCGGGCGGCGTCGGCCTCGGTCGACGGGTGGGCCAGGCCCCGGAGGGCGGCGGTGGCGTGGGTGACGGTGAACCACCGGACGAACAGGCGGAGCTTGGGCCGACCGGGCGGGTCCGCCCACCAGGTCTTGGCCACCACGGCCATCGCGGACCGGCCCCACGAGTCGTACTGCCGGCGGAGGCCCTCCGCGTCGCGCCGGTGGCGGTGGAAGACCACGGCGCCGGGCTCGTACACGAGCGGCGCCCCGGCCCGCACCACGCGGTGCGTCAGGTCGCTGTCGCCGCCACCGGGCAGCGGCGGTCCGGTGTCGAGCGCCTCGTCGAACCCGCCCAGGCGCAGCACCTCGACCCGCCGCACCGACAGGTTGGCGCCGGCGCCGAAGAACCCGAAGCCGTAGGGGTACGCCGGGTTGTCGCCGAGGTCCTGACCCTGGAAGCGAACGCGGTGGTTCCCCCGGCGGAACCCGCCCCGACGCTCGAAGGCCACCTGCGCGTCGGTCTCCAGCTCGGCCGGGAGGATCTGGCCGCAGATCGCCCAGGCGTCGGGGTGGTCGGCCCACGCCGCCGCCAGCCCCTCGATCCAGTGGGCATCGACCAGCACGTCGTCGTCCACGAAGGCCACCACCTCGGTGTCGGCGACCCGCAGGGCCCGGTTCCGGGCGGCGTCGAGGCCCGGGCAGGGCTCGACCACGTGGGTGACCCCGTGGCGGCGGGCCACCTCGGCCGTGCGATCGTCGGGCGGGGCGTTGTCCACCACGAGGACCCGGGCCGGGTCGACCCCACCGGCCACCAGCGAACCGAGGCAGGCGTCGAGCAGCGCGGGTCGGTCCCGGGTGCAGATCGCCACGGTGATCGAGGGCGCAGGCCGGCGGGAGGGCTCGGGGGCCTGCCCCGGGGCCGGGTCGAGCAGCGCGTCGACCTCCTCGGGCGCGAGGGCGGCGCCCGGCGTCGCGTCGTGGAGCGCGAACCCGACGACGCGGCCCTGTCGCCGGGACACGAGCGCCACCCCTCGCTCGTCTGGGCCGAGCCGGACGGGCGCGCGGGGCGCAGTGAGCTCGACGTCAACCAGCGCGTAGGCCACGCGGCTCCCCGGTCGGTGCGGCGACGAGGGCCGCCCGGCGCGTCGGTCGTGGTCCTCGGGACGCGGTCCCGATCAGTGACCCTCGAGGTCTCGTGGGCCGGCCAGGAGCGACCAGCAGGTGCGCGTCGGCCACCGTCAGCCGTCGACCGGCACCGTCCACCACAGGCGCGTGCCACCACCCGGACCGGCCTCCAGGGCGCAGGTGCCGCCCAGCTCTCGGGCGCGGGCGGCCAGGTTCTCGAGCCCCCGCCCGCCGGACCGCAGCGGGCCCGGACCGACGCCGGTGTCGTCGACGGTGACCGAGAGCCTGCCCCGCTCCACCACCACGTGGACGGTGGCCGACGAGGCCCCGGCGTGTCGGGCCACGTTGGTGAGGGCCTCGCCCACCACGGCCAGCAGGTGGGAGGCGATCTCGTCGGCCACGGCGGCGTCGATGGGACCCTCGAACTGGAACGACGGGGAGAACCCGAGCGCGTCCACCAGGCCGTCGCCCACCGCGAGCAGCTTGCGCCGCAGGCCGTCGGACGACACCTCGGCGGTGTGCAGCTCGAAGATCGAGGACCTCACGTGCCGCACCACGAGGTCCAGCTCGTCGACCGCCTGCTGGATGCGGGCCCCCAGCTCGGGCGACTCGGCCAGGCGCGCCGCACCCTGCAGGCCGAGGCCGGTGGCGAAGAGCCGCTGGATCACCGTGTCGTGGAGGTCCCGGGCGATGCGCTCGCGGTCCTCCACCAGCACCAGGTCCTGGACCCGGGCGTGGAGGCGGGCCTTCTCGATGGCCGAGGCGGCCGCGGCGGCCAGCGCCACCGCCAGCTCCTCGTCGACGTCGGTGAAGCCCTCCCCGTCCTCCTTCTCGGTGAGGTAGAGGTTGCCGTAGGCGAGCCCGCCCACCAGCACCGGCACCCCGAGGAACGACCGCATCGGCGGGTGGCCCGGCGGGAAGCCGAAGCTGTCGGGGTGCTCGTTGAGGTCCGGGAGGCGGAGGGGCTTGGGCTCGACGATCAGCAGGCCGAGGATGCCGTGGCCCTTGGGCAGCGAACCGATCTCGGCCCGGCCGGCCTCGTCGATGCCGACCGTGATGAAGTCGCTGAGGTGGGTGCGATCGGCGCTCAGCACCCCGAGGGCGCCGTAGCGGCACCCCACGAGCTCCACCGCGGCCTCGGTGAGGCGGCGCAGGATCACCGGCAGGTCGAGATCGGAGCCGAGGCTCATGACGGCGTCGAGGAGCCGACGAAGCTGCTTCGGCCCCGCGTAGCTGCTGCCGGTCATGGCCACGACCGTACAC
>JBBRFU010000049.1:0-22352 GCA_038241315.1 Acidimicrobiales bacterium
CACGCCAGCTTCGCCCTGCGCGACGCCGGCTACGAGACGATCATGCTCAACTGCAACCCCGAGACGGTGTCCACCGACTACGACACGTCGGACCGCCTCTACTTCGAGCCCCTCACCTACGAGGACGTCATGAACGTCATCGAGGGCGAGCAGGCCGAGGGCATGGGCGAGCTGCGGGGCGTCATCGTGTCGCTCGGCGGCCAGACCCCGCTCAAGCTGTCGGGGCGCCTGCCCGAGGGCCTGGTGCTCGGCACCTCGCCGGCGTCGATCGACCTCGCCGAGGACCGCGAGGGCTGGAACGCCCTGTGCGACCAGCTCGGCATCGCCCAGCCGCCCGGCGGCACCGCGGTCACGTACCCCGCGGCCAAGGCCATCGCCGACGAGATCGGCTACCCGGTGCTGGTGCGCCCGTCGTACGTGCTCGGCGGCCGGGCCATGGAGATCGTCTACGACGACGCCCAGCTCGAGAAGGCCATGGCCCAGCTGGCCGGCTTCGGCTCGCTGGGCCGCGAGGGCGGGCTGTCGGCGGAGCGCCCCGTGCTCGTCGACCGCTTCCTGGAGGACGCCACCGAGGTCGACGTGGACGCCATCCGCGACCACACCGGCGCCGTGGTGATCGGCGGCGTCATGGAGCACATCGAGGAGGCCGGCGTGCACTCGGGCGACTCCGCCTGCGCCATCCCGCCGTACTCGCTCACCCCCGAGACCATCGCCACCATCGAGGACTTCACCCGGCGCATCGCGGCGGCCCTCGAGGTGAAGGGCCTCATCAACGTGCAGTTCGCCGTGCGCGACGGCGAGGTCTTCGTGATCGAGGCCAACCCGCGCGCCAGCCGCACCGTGCCGTTCGTCGCCAAGGCCACCGGGGTGCCGCTGGTGAAGGTGGCCAGCCGGGTCATGCTCGGCGCCACCCTCGACGAGCTCCGCGCCGAGGGCCTCCTGCGCGACCCCGACACCGACGGCCACGTGGCGGTGAAGGAGGCGGTCCTGCCGTTCAACCGCTTCCCCGACGCCGACCGGGTGCTCGGCCCGGAGATGCGGTCCACGGGCGAGGTCATGGGCATCGACCGCTCGTTCGGGCTGGCCTTCGCCAAGAGCCAGATCGCCGCGGGCGACCGCCTCCCCGAGTCCGGTCGGGTGTTCTTCTCCCTGGCCGACCGCGACAAGCCGGCCGGCGTCCGGGCCGCCCAGGCCTTCGTGGCCCTCGGCTTCGACCTGGTGGCCACCGCCGGGACGGCCGACGCGTTCGAGGCCGCCGGGATCACCGTGGCCCGACGGGTGGCCAAGCTGGGCGAGCCGGGCAGCGACGGGGAGACCGCGGTCGACCTGATCGTGGCCGGCGACATCCAGATGGTCGTCAACAGCCCCAAGGGGCGAGGCCCCCGGGCCGACGGGGGCTACATCCGCTCGGCCGCCGGCGTGGCCGGCATCCCGTGCCTCACCACCGCAGCGGCCGCCCTGGCCGCCGCCGAGGGCATGACCGACTGGTCCACCCACGACCTCGAGGTGAAGGCCCTCCAGGAGTTCCACCAGCGATGAGCCCCTGGCGGGGCCGGCGCTCGGCGCCCATCGGCGAGCTGCCCACCCGGGTCGGATCGGTGGAGCTCCGGAACCCCGTGCTCACCGCCTCCGGCACCGCCGGGCACGGCGCCGAGCTGGCGCCGTACGTGGACCTGGCCGACCTCGGCGCGGTGGTGACCAAGTCGGTCTCCGCCGACCCGTGGCCCGGCAACCCGCCGCCTCGGGTCCACCAGGCCACCGCCGGCATGCTCAACGCCGTCGGCCTGCAGGGCCCGGGCGTGGCCGTCTGGCTCGCCGACGAGCTGCCCGCCCTGCTGGCCACCGGGGCCACCGTGGTGGCGTCGATCTGGGGCCGCTCCGTCGACGACTACCGCCGGGCCGCCGACCTCCTCGCCGGTGCCCCGGCCCGCGTGGTGGCGGTGGAGGTCAACCTCAGCTGCCCCAACGTCGAGGACCGCTCCGGGATGTTCGCCCACTCCACCGAGGCCACGGAGGCGGCCATGGCGGCCACCGCGGGCTGCGGCCGGCCCCGTTGGGCGAAGCTCAGCCCCAACACCGGCGACCTGGTGCCCATCGTCGACGCCGCGGTGCGCGGCGGCGCCGAGGCGGTGACCCTGGTGAACACGGTGCTGGGCCTGGCCATCGACCCGGTCACGCGCACCTACCGGCTCGGCAACGGGGGCGGCGGGCTGTCGGGCCCGGCGATCCACCCGGTGGCCGTCCGGGCCGTGCACGACGTGGCCGCGGCGCGACCCGAGGTGCCCCTCGTGGGCGTCGGGGGGGTGCACGACGCCGAGACCGCCGCCGAGCTGGTGGTGGCCGGTGCCTCGGCGGTCCAGGTGGGCACCGCCACCTTCGCCGACCCGCGCGCTCCGGGACGGGTGGCGGGGGAACTGGTTGACTGGTGCGCGCGTCACGGGGTGCGTGACCTGCGGGAACTGATCGGAGCCATCCATGGGAACCACCGCTGAGCCGCCGTTGGTCCTGGCCGACCACGACGTGCGCCGCCGCCTGGCCCTCGTGATCGACGTCGACGACCTGGTGGCCGCCCGTCGGCTGGCCCAGACGCTGCGGCCCTGGTTCGGCGTGGCGAAGGTGGGCCTGGAGCTGTTCAGCGCCGCTGGTCCCGATGCCATCGAGACCATGGCCGAGCTGGGCTACGAGGTCTTCGCCGACCTGAAGCTCCACGACATCCCCACCACGGTGGGCAAGGCCTCCTCGGTCCTGGGCTCGCTCGGGGCCACGTACGTCACCATGCACGCCTTCGGCGGCGTCGACATGTTGCGGGCCGGGGTGGCGGGGCTGGCCGACGGCGCCTCGCGCGCCGGGCTCCCCGAGCCCACCGCCCTGGCCGTCACCGTGCTCACCAGCGACTCGGGCGCCCCGGACCACATCCTGCCGAAGCGCGTGGCCACCGCCATCGAGGCCGGCTGCGGGGGCCTGGTGTGCGCGGTGGGCGACGCCCGCCAGGCCCGGCTCCTCGGCCCCAACCTCACCATCGTGACGCCCGGCATCCGTCCGGCGGGAACCCCGGTCCACGACCAGGCCCGCGCCGCCACCCCGCAGGAGGCCTTCGATGCCGGGGCCGACCTGCTCGTCATCGGCCGGGCCGTCACCCACGCCCCCGACCCGGTGGTGGCCGCCGCCGACCTGGTGGAGTCGCTCGCCCTCTGAGCGCGTCGCGTCCCGCCGCCGGCCCCCTCCGAGCTATCGAGGTGGTGCAGGAGTAAGGTTTCCCCATGGCACAGCCACCCACCCTGTCACCGGAACAGCGCGCTGCCGCGCTCGAGAAGGCGGGCATCGCCCGTCGTGAGCGCGCCGAGCTCAAGGAGCGGCTCAAGCTCGGGTCGATCACCCTCGCCGAGGTCCTCAAGCAGGGCGAGACCGACGAGCTGGTCGGCAAGACCAAGGTGCTCGCGGTGCTCGAGTCCCTGCCCGGGGTCGGCAAGGTGAAGGCCCGGCGCACGATGGAGGAGATCGGCATCGCCGAGACCCGCCGCGTGCGGGGCCTGGGCACGCAGCAGCGCGAATCGCTCCTCGCCGCCTTCTCCTGACGGTGCTGATCACCCTCTCCGGGTTGCCGGGCTCGGGCACGAGCACGGTGGCCCGACTGGTCGCGGCCGAGCTCGGCGTCGATCACCTCGACGGCGGCACGGTGTTCCGCACCGTGGCCGCCGAGCAGGGCCTGAGCCTGGCCGAGTACGCGGCGCGCGCCGAGCACGACGAGGCCATCGACCGGGCGCTCGACGACCGCCTCACCGAGCGGGCCCGGACCGGCGACGTGCTCCTGGAGTCGCGACTCGCCGGCTGGCTGGCCACGCGGGCCGAGCTGGCGGCCCTGCGCGTGTGGATCGCGTGCGACGAGGTCGAGCGGGCCCGCCGCGTGGCCGATCGCGACGCCCACGACGCGGTCGAGGCCCTCGAGCACAACCGCATCCGGGAGAAGTCGGAGCGGGCCCGGTACCTGGGGTACTACGACATCGACCTCACCGACCTGTCGATCTACGACCTGGTGCTCGACAGCACCGACGTCGGGCCGCCGGAGCTGGTGGCCGCGGTGGTGGCCGCGGCCCGAGCCGCCCACTGACCGACCGGTCGGTGGGGGCCCGGGCGTCGCGTCCGAGGCCGAGGGTCAGTTGCCGGGTACCACCGGCTCTGCCTGGGGGGTCTCAGGGGTGGCGATGGAGGGGTCGTCGTCGAAGCCCATGCAGGTGCCGACCTCGTCGAGCGGGTCGTCCTCGAGGTCCTCACCGAGGAAGTCGGCCACGAACGAGGTCCGCAGGTTGTCCTCGGTGAGGATGTCGGTGACGCAGGTCTCCTGCTCGGGCGTGAGCTCACCCATCGAGCCGTAGAGGTCGACGAGCGTCTCCACCAGGTCGATGTCGCACTCGCCGAAGACGTCGTACAGGTCGTTGGCCTTGTCCTCGTCGAGCCCGAGCGCGGGCGGGAAGTCGGTGCCGTCGCCCTCGGCGAACTCCTGGGGCGACAGGCCGGACTCCTCGATGTTGTCCATCCCGATCACGTCGATGAAGCCGTTGGCGATGCACTCCGCCTTGCCGGGGCCGAAGATCTCCTCGTCCTCGTCGTCGAAGGTGCCGACGAGGGCCTCGACGTAGGCGTCGCGGTCCCCCGTGGGCTCGTCGGTGGTGGGCTCGTCGGTGGTGGGCTCGTCGTCGGTGGTCGTGGTGCTGGCCCCGGCGGCCTCGGTGGTGGTGGAGGTGGCGTCGTCGTCGTCGCCTTCGGCGCCGCAGGCGGTGCCGCCGACCAGGGCGAGGGCGAGGGCGGCGGTGCCGAGGAGGCGCCGCGTTCGGGTGGTGGGGAACATGGCCGGAGGCCTTTCGTCGTGCGGCCGCAGAGGGTCCGCGAGGTGGAGCGCGCGTCGGGGGAGGGAGCGATGGGGGTGCGTGTGGCGGAGCGCTGGCGGTCCGACGTCGCCCCCGGGCGGCGGGTTCCATCCTGGCATCTCGCTCGGGGTGGGCGGTGCCGGGTACCCTGGACCTCCCCGCGCGCCACGACGAATCGGATCCACCTCACATGACCTGGCAACACGACACGATGATGAACCCGCCCATCGAGGGCCTCCTCGAGCGGGCCGACTCGAAGTTCCGGCTGGTGACGCTGGGCGCCAAGCGGGCCCGTCAGATCAACTCCTACTTCGGGCAGCTGGGCGACGGCCTCGGCCAGCTGGTGCCGCCGCAGGTCACCTCGGTGGCCCGCAAGCCGCTGTCGATCGCCTTCGAGGAGATCGCCGCCGACAAGATCGAGGCCGTGCAGGTGGATCCGGAGGCCCTGGCCGCCGAGGCCCAGGCCGAGGCCGACGCCATCGCGGCGGCCGCCAAGGACGCCGGCAAGTAGCACCGCTCCCGGCCGCCACGTCCATGTTGCGCGGAGCGCGGGTCGTCCTCGGGGTCACCGGGGGGATCGCCGCCTACAAGGCGGTCGAGGTCTGTCGGCGCCTGGTCGACGCGGGCGCCCACGTGGCGCCGATCATGACCACCGGCGCGCGCCGGTTCGTGGGGGAGACCACGTTCTCGGCGCTGGCCTCCGAACCGGTGCAGACCTCGCTGTGGGACGAGGCCAGCCCCATCCCGCACACCCGGCTGGGCCAGGGTGCCGACGTGATCGTGGTGGCGCCGGCCACGGCCCGCCTCCTGGCCGACTACGCCGCCGGGCGCTCGGCCGACCTGCTCACCGCCACGCTGCTGGCCACGCGTGCGCCGGTGGTCGTGTGCCCCGCCATGCACACCGAGATGTGGGAGCACCCGTCGGTGCAGGACAACCTGGCCACGCTGCGCCGGCGCGGGGTCCACGTGGTGGAGCCCGAGTCCGGGCGCCTGGCCGGGGGCGACGAGGGCCACGGCCGCCTGGCCGAGCCCGCTCGCATCGTGGCCGCGGTGGAGGCGGTGCTGGCCACGCCCGACCTCGCCGGCCTGTCGGTGCTGGTCACCGCGGGCGGCACCCGTGAGCCCATCGACCCGGTCCGCTACCTCGGCAACCGCTCGTCGGGCAAGCAGGGCCACGCCCTGGCTGCCGCGGCCCTGCGCCGCGGGGCCACGGTCACCCTCGTCACCACCGCAGCGGCGTCGGCGCCGGCGGGGGCCACCGTGGTGCCGGTGGAGACCGCCCACGAGATGCACGAGGCCGTGTCCGCGGCCGCCCCCACGGCCGACGTCGTGGTGATGGCCGCCGCGGTGGCCGACTTCCGCCCGGTCGCCCGGGCCGACGAGAAGCTCAAGAAGTCGGCCGGCGTGCCCCAGATCGTCCTGGAGCCCACGGTCGACATCCTCGCCGGGCTCGGCGCCGCCAAGGCTGCGGGCCAGACGCTCGTGGGCTTCGCCGCCGAGACCACCGACGTGGCGGCCAACGCCCTGGCCAAGCTGGCCGCCAAGCGCGTCGACCTCCTGGTGGCCAACGACGTGTCGGCCCCCGACACCGGCTTCGAGCACGACACCAACGCGGTGGTGATCTACGCCGCCGACGGGCCCGCCGTCGAGGTGGCCCTCGCGAGCAAGCGGCAGGTGGCCGACGCGGTGTTCGACGCTGTGGTGGCCCACCGCCTACATTCGGCCGGTTCGCAAAAAGCGTAGAACCCTGACCGATTTCGTCAGCTATCGCACACCCCCGTGACCAAGGAGCATCTGTGAGCCGCTGGACCTTCACCTCTGAGTCGGTGACCGAGGGTCATCCCGACAAGATGGCCGACCAGATCTCGGACGCCGTGCTCGACGCCATCCTCACCCAGGACCCCATGGCCCGGGTGGCCTGCGAGACCCTGATCACCACCGGCCTCGTGGTCGTGGCGGGCGAGATCACCACCACGGCCTACGTGGAGTTCCCGAAGATCGTCCGCGAGACCGTGAACGGCATCGGGTTCGACAACGGCAGCGTCGGCTTCGACGGCAACACCTGCGGCGTCATCACGTCGATCGACCCGCAGTCGCCCGACATCGCCCAGGGCGTGGACACCGCCATGGAGACCCGCACCGGCACCGCCGGCGAGGACGAGCTCAACAGCCAGGGCGCCGGCGACCAGGGCATGATGTTCGGCTACGCGTGCAACGAGACCGAAGACCTCATGCCGCTCCCGATCTGGCTGGCCCACAAGCTGTCGGCCCGCCTCGCCGAGGTCCGCAAGTCCGGCATCCTCCCGTACCTGCGCCCCGACGGGAAGACCCAGGTCACCTTCGACTACGAGGGCAACCGGCCCGTCGCGCTCAAGACCGTGCTCATCTCCACCCAGCACAACCCGGGCATCGACGCCGAGACCACGATCAAGCCCGACCTGATCGAGCACGTCATCCGCCCGTCGCTGCCGGCCGAGTTCGCCGACGACGACTTCCGGGTGCTGGTCAACCCCACCGGCAAGTTCGAGTTGGGCGGCCCCCACGCCGACGTCGGCCTCACCGGCCGCAAGATCATCGTCGACACCTACGGCGGCATGGCCCGCCACGGCGGCGGCGCCTTCTCCGGCAAGGACCCGTCGAAGGTGGACCGCTCGGCCGCCTACGCCGCCCGCTGGGTGGCCAAGAACCTCGTCGCCGCCGGCGCCGCGGACCGCGCCGAGGTCCAGGTGGCCTACGCCATCGGCGTGGCCCAGCCCGTGTCCCTGCTGGTGGAGACCTTCGGCACCGCCAAGGTCGACGAGGTCAAGCTGGCCGAGGCCGTCCGCGCCGTGTTCGACCTCCGCCCCGGCGCCATCGTGAGCGACCTCGACCTCCGTCGCCCGATCTACCAGAAGACCGCGGCCTACGGGCACTTCGGCCGCAACGACCCCGACTTCACCTGGGAGCACACCAGCCGGGCCGACGACCTCAAGTCGGCCCTGGGCCTCTAGCCGCGATCTCGGACGATGACGGAGGGCGGGCCTCGGCCCGCCCTCCGTCGCGCCCGGACCCAGCGCGGCTGCCCGCCCGGCGGTGGTCGGGCGGGGGGCGCCGGACGGTGTGCGAGGGTGGCCCCATGACCCCGGGCGGCGCGCAGGAGACGATCGCCGGGCTCACGCCGGAGCCCGCCGCGCGCGCCCCCGGGCCCCGGGTCGCGCGCGTGCTGCCCGACGTCGTCGGCATCGACAAGGAGTTCGACTACCTCGTGCCCGACGGGGCGGCGGTGCACGTGGGGGACGTGGTCCGCATCGCTCTCGGCCCCCGGCGCGTGGGCGGCTGGATCACCGCCCTCGACGTCGAGCCGGCACCCGGGCGCTCGCTCATCGCCCTGGCGAAGGTGAGCGGGCGCGGGCCGGCTGCCGACCTCGTCGACCTGGCGTCGTGGGCGGCGTGGCGCTGGGCCGGCCGCCGGGCCCACTTCCTCCGCACCGCGTCGCCGCCCGCCGTCGTGCGGACCCTGCCGGCCGCCCTCGACGGCTCGAGCTCCGAGGCCGTCGTCGCACCCGACCACCCGGTCGATCCGGTGGTGGTCGAGGCCCTGGCGAAGCCGCGGGGGGTCCTCCGCCTCCCGCCGGGGGCCGACCGCTACCCCCTGGTCCTGGCCGCGTGCCGGGCCCCGTCGGCCGTCGCGGGCCACACCCTGGTGCTGTGCCCGTCGGTGGGCGAGGCCCGGGCGCTCGGCCAGCGCCTCCGCCGCGACGGCGTGCGCACGGCCGTGGTCGCCCACGACGCCGGCGGCGCCGCCGGGGCGGGGGAGTGGGCCCGGGCGCGCGCCGGCTCGGTGGTGGTGGGCGCCCGGGCCGCGGCCTGGGCCCCCGTCGCCGGGCTGGCGCGGGTGGTCGTGCTCGACGAGCACGACGAGGTGTACCAGGAGGAGTCCAGCCCCACCTGGCACGCCCGCGACGTGGTCATCGAACGGGCTCGCCGGGCGGGCGCCCCCTGCCTGCTGGTCTCGCCGCTGCCGACGCTCGAGGCCCTGGCCTGGGGCGAGCTGGTGGTGCCGCCCCGGGGCGACGAGCGGGCGGGCTGGCCCCGCGTCGAGGTGGTGGACCAGCGCGACCTCGACCCGTCGCTCGGGCCCCTGTTCTCCCCGGCCCTCGTGCAGCTGGTGCGGGGCGAGGGCCGGGTGCTGTGCGTGCTGAACCGCACCGGTCGGGCCCGCCTCCTGGCCTGCACGGCCTGCGCCACCCTGGCCCGCTGCGCGGTGTGCGAGGCCGCCGTGGGCCAGGTCGACCCGGCAGCGGGCGGCGAGGCGGCCACCGCCGGGGTGGCCGAGCTGGCCTGCGGGCGCTGCGGCACCGTCCGCCCGATGGTCTGCCTGGCGTGCGGCGGGGCTCGCTTCAAGAACCTGCGGCTGGGGGTGAGCAAGGCCCGCGAGGAGCTGGAGGTCCTGGCCCGGGAGCCGGTCGCCGAGGTCACGGGCGCGTCGAGCGCCGACGACCCCGCCCTGCGGTCGGCCCGGTTGCTGATCGGGACCGAGGCGATCCTGCACCGGGTGGCCCGCGCCGACGCGGTGGCCTTCCTCGACTTCGACCAGGAGCTGCTGGCCCTGCGCTACCGGGCGGGGGAGCAGGCCCTCGGGATGTTGGCCCGCGCCGGTCGCCTGGTGCGGCGGGGGCGCGGCGATCGCGGGCGGGTGCTCGTGCAGACCCGGACGCCCGACCACCCGGCCCTCGTCGCCGCGGTCAAGGCCGACCCCGGTCGGCTGGTCGAGGGGGAGGTCCCGCTGCGGGCCGCCCTCGGGCTGCCGCCCGCCATGGCCATGGCCATCGTCTCCGGGCAGGCGGCCCCCGCCTTCGTGGACGCGCTGGGCTCCCCGGCGGGCGTCACCATCCAGGGCCCGGTCGACGGGGCGTGGCGGCTCCGGGCCCCCACCCACCAGGTCCTGTGCGATGCGCTGGCCGGCGTGGCCCGGCCGCCGGGCCGCCTCCGCCTGGCGGTGGACCCGTTGGGCGGCTGACCCGGGCCGAGGGGCGCCGAGCACGCCGCCCCTCAGGCCGGGTCCACCACCAGCGTGCCCTCGGAGACGGTGACGGCCTGCCCCGACACGATCACCCGGTCGCCGCGGACGTCCATGCCGACGGTGCCCCCGCGGCGCGACGCCTGGTGCCCGGTGAAGCTGCTGCGCCCGGTGCGGGCGGCCAGCCACGGGCCGATCAGCGTGTGGGCCGCGCCGGTGACCGGGTCCTCGTCGATGCCGGAGCCGGGCGCGAACACCCGCGCGACCGAGTCGGACGCCTCGCCGTCGTCGGCGGTGGTGTCGGCCACCAGCACCACGGCGTGGGAGGTGGCGGCGAGCACGGCGGCCGGGTCGGGCACGGCGGCTCGCACCGCGGCGGCGTCGACCGCCTCCACCAGCACCCAGTCGCCGGCCCCCGCCGAGGCGGTGACCACGCGATCCTCCGCCAGGCCGAGCCGGGCGCCCCACCCGGCGGCCGCCGCTCCCGTGACCGGCACCACCGTGGTGGCCGGCAGGTCCATCTCGATGACCCCGTCGGGGCGGGGTGAGCAGGCGAGCGGGCCGCTCAGCGTGTGGAACCGGCGGGCCCCGCCGAGCACGTGGGCGCTGGCCAGCGTGGCGTGGCCGCACAGCGGCACCTCGACGGTGGGGGTGAACCACCGCAGGTCGTGGTCACCGTCGTCGCGGGGCACCAGGAAGGCCGTCTCGGCCAGGTTCACCTCGGCGGCCACGGCCTGCATCCACGCCTCGGGGGCGGGGGCGTCGAGCCGCACCACACCGGCCGGGTTCCCGGCGAAGGGACGGTCGGTGAACGAGTCGACGATGGTGAGGGGCACGGCCATGTCCGGACCGTAGAGCGGGCGCCGGCCGGCACGCCGCGCCTTTTCGCTACGCGGGCCAGCCCTGGCGGCGGACCTCGTAGAGGGCGATGCTGGCCGCGGTGGCCACGTTCAGCGAGCCGATGCGGCCCAGCTGCGGGATGAAGGCCAGGTCCGCGGCCCCGTCGAGCACCGCCGACGAGAGCCCCCGGTCCTCGTGGCCGACTGCGAGGCAGACCGACCCGGTGAGGTCGACCTGGTGGATGGGCCGGGCGCCGTCGGCCAGCTCGATGCCCACCACCCGGTACCCCGCGGCCGTGGCGGCGGCCAGGGCGTCGGCCGGCTCCTCGGCGTGGTGGAAGGTCAAGAAGCGCTGGGACCCGAGCGCGGTCTTCTGGGTGCTGGCGTGGGTCTCCGACGCGGTCTGCCCGCAGATCCACACGTCGTCGACCCGCATGGCCGCTGCCGTCCGCAGGATCGAGCCCACGTTGTAGGGGGTGGCCACGGAGTCGAGCAGGAGGGCGACCTTGCCGGGCGCCTGGCGGCGCCACTCCCGGTGCAGGCGCTTGAGCTCGGTGCTCCCGTAGGACCGGCTCACGACGGCTCCCCCTCGCCGCCGGGGCCCTCGACCGCAGCCGGTGCCGAGACGGCCAGGATGCGGTAGCCGGCTCGTGACACCACCCGCTCGGTGGGCCAACCGGCGTCGACGAGCCACCGGGCGAGCGAGTCGGCACCGAGGTGCTTCTGGACCACGAGGGTGGCCGAGCCGACGCCGGGGCGGAGGCGGGCCAGCCAGGAGGTCAACAGCTCGTGGAGCGCCGCCTTGCCGACCCGGATCGGCGGGTTCGACCAGATCTGGTCGAGGACCAGGTCGCCGGGCACCTCGTCGGGCGCGACCACCCGGACCCGGTCGGCCACGCCGTTGGCCTCGGCGTTCTCCCGGCAGAGGTCCCGGGCACGCTCGTTGACGTCGACGGCCCACACCACCGCGCCCGGCGCGCTGCGCAGGGCGAGGGTGACGGCCACCGCGCCGTAGCCGCACCCGACGTCGGCCAGGGCGTGGGCCCCGTCGATCGACGGGCCCTCGGCGAGCAGCACGCGGGTGCCGTCGTCGACCTTGTCGGCGGAGAACACCCCCCGGTCGGTGGTCAGCCGCACGAGGCGTCCCTCGGGGAGCGCCAGCTCCAGCTGGCGTCGGGCCGAGGGGCCGCTCGGCGCCGGGGAGAAGTAGTGGTCGGCCCGCTCGGGCTGGGGGTGCGGCACCGTGGCGACGGTAGCCTGCACGCCATGGCGCCCTACGAGATCCGTGTGATCGGAGACCCGGTCCTGAAGCAGCAGGCGGCCGAGGTCACCGAGATCGACGGCGCCCTCGCGCGGCTGGTCGACGACATGGTGGCCACCATGTACGCCGCGCCGGGCATCGGCCTGGCGGCGCCCCAGATCGGCGTGCAGAAGCGGCTCTTCGTGTGGGACCTCGGCGACGACGAGGGCCCCCAGGCCCTGGTGAACCCCCGGATCGTGGAGTCCGACGGCGAGTGGACCTACGAGGAGGGTTGCCTCTCGGTGCCCGGCATGACGTGGGAGATCGTCCGCCCGGCCCGGGTGCACGTGGTCGGTCGCGACCTCGACGGCAACGAGGTCTCCTACGAGGCCGACGAGCTCGCCGGCCGGATGTTCCAGCACGAGCTCGACCACCTCGACGGCGTGCTCCTGGTGGAGCGCCTCGACGAGGAGCAGGCGAAGCAGGCCCGTCGCCAGGTGCGCGACCTCATGTTGGGGTTCGCCCCCGAGCAGCCCGCGCCCCGGCGCCGACTGTCGCTGCGCTGACCACCGACGTGCCCCAGCCCCAGCCCCAGGCGGCCGCCGCGCTGCCGGCGCCGCCGCGCCACCCCCAGCGCCTCGTCTACCTCGGGACCCCTGAGATGGCCGTCGCCCCCCTGGTCGCCCTGCACGACGCCGGGTTCGACATCGCCCTCGTGGTCACCGGCCACGACAAGCGACGGGGCCGTCGCGCCGAGCCCACGCCGACACCGGTGAAGCTGGCCGCCATCGAGCGTGGCCTCGTCGTGACGCACGACCTCGCCGACGTGCCCGCGGTCGGGGCCGACCTCGGCGTGGTCGTGGCGTTCGGGAAGATCCTCCGCCGGCCCCTCCTGGAGCAGCTGCCCATGGTCAACCTCCACTTCTCCCTCCTGCCCCGGTGGCGTGGGGCCGCCCCCGTGGAGCGGGCGATCCTCGCCGGCGACGACCGCACCGGCGTCTGCGTGATGGCGGTGGAGGAGGGCCTCGACACGGGCGGCGTCTACGCCTCGATCGACCTGGCCATCCGGCGCACCAGCACCGCCGAGGAGCTCGGCCACCAGCTCACCTCGGCCGGGAGCGAGCTCCTCGTGCACACCCTGCGCGACGGCCTGGGCGTCGCGGTGCCCCAGGTGGGCGAGACCACCTACGCCGCCAAGCTCGGCCCCGACGACCTCCGCCTCGAGTGGGAGCGGCCGGCGGCGGAGCTCGATCGCGTCGTGCGGGTGGGCGGGGCGTGGACCACCTTCCGCGAGCGCCGCCTCAAGGTCCACGGCGCCCGACCCTGGCCGTCGGAGGTGGGGCCGGGATCGCCCGGTGAGCTCCACGGCGATCGGGTGACGTGCGGCGTCGGGGTGCTCCAGCTGCTGGAGGTCCAGCCCGAGGGCAAGGCCCGGGCGGCCGTGGCCGACTGGGCGAACGGCGCCCGCCCGGCCGCCGGTGAGCTCCTCGGACCGGGGGCGGCCTCGTGAGCACCGACCGCCGCAAGCCCACGGGTGCCCGCGACCGCGCCCCGGGCGGGGCCCCGGCTCCCAAGCCCGGGGGCTCGGCCGTCCCGAACGCCCGACGCACGGCGGTGGAGGCCCTCGTGCGCATCGACACCGACGGTGCCTACGCCAACCTCGTGCTCCCGAAGCTGCTCGAGCGCAGCGGCCTGGCCGACCGAGACCGGGCCTTCGCCACCGAGCTGGTGTACGGCACCACCCGCCACCGCCGGGCCTGCGACTGGTTCGTCGACCGCTACGCGCTGGGCGACCTCGATCCGGCCGTGCGCGCCTCGCTGCGCCTCGGCACCTACCAGCTGCGCGTCCTCGGCACGCCGCCACACGCGGCCGTCTCGGCCACGGTCGACACCGTGCCCCGGCGGGCACGCGGCCTGGTAAACGCGGTCCTGCGCAAGATCGCCGGGGCCGACGACGCCTGGCCCTCGGAGGCCGTGCGGCTGAGCTACCCCGACTGGCTGGTCGAGCGGTTGACCGACGACCTCGGCCACGAGGAGGCGGTCGCCGCCCTCGAGTCGATGAACGGCGCCGCCACCACCGTGGAGCGGGCCGACGGCTACGTCCAGGACCAGGCCTCGCAGTGGGTGGCCGAGGCGGTCGGTGCCGGTCCGGGTGAGCTGGTGCTCGACCTCTGCGCCGCCCCCGGCGGCAAGTCCACCGCCCTGGTGGGCACCGGGGCCACCGTGATCGGCGCCGATGCCCGACCGGGTCGGGTGAACCTGGTGGTGGAGAACCGCGACCGCCTGGGCATCAGCGCGGGGCGGTTGCCCGCGGTGGTGGCCGACGGCACCGCCCCGCCGTTCGCCCCGGCGTCGTTCGACCGGGTGCTGGTGGACGCCCCCTGCTCGGGCATCGGGTCGCTCCGCCGCCGGGCCGACGCCCGCTGGCGCCTCGATGACGCCGCGCCCGAGCGCCTGGCCGCCCTCCAGCTCCGCCTGCTGGCGGCGGCGGCGCCACTGGTGCGGCCCGGCGGGACGCTCGTCTACTCGGTCTGCACCCTCACCGCCGTCGAGACCACCGGCGTGGCCGAGCGGTTCGCCGCCGACCACCCGGGGTGGACGCCCACGTCGGTGCCCGGCGAGCCCTGGCGGCCCTGGGGGAGCGGCGCCCTGCTGCTGCCCCACGTGGCCGGCACCGACGGCATGGCCCTGTTCCGCTGGGAGGCGCCGGCGCCCGCGGCGCCCTCGGTCGACGCCCCCGCCGGGGCGTCGTCGTCGTGACCGGGCCCGCCGTGCCCGGCGTGCCGGCCGGCCCGGGGTGGCGCGCCCGCGTCCTCGTGGTGTCCGACGGGGTGGCGGCGGGCGAGCGCGACGACCGTGGTGGCCCGGCACTGCGCGCCGCGCTCGAGGCGGCGGGGGCGGTGGTCGAGGCGGTGGCGGTCTCGCCCGACGGCGTCGACGAGGTGGCCGGGGCCCTGCGCGAACAGGCCACCGGCTTCGCCGGCCTGGTGGTCACCACCGGGGGCACCGGGTTCGGCCCGCGCGACCTGACCCCGGAGGGCACCCGCTCGGTGATCGACCGGGAGGCGCCCGGCCTGGCCGAGGCCATGCGCCTGGTGAGCCCGCTGGGCCGCCTCTCGCGTGGCATCGCCGGCACCGTGGGTGCGGCGCTGGTGCTCAACGTGCCGGGCTCGCCGAAGGGCGCCGTCGAGTGCCTCGGCGCGGTGGTCGACGTCGTGCCCCACGCCCTGGCCCTGCTGGCCGGCGACCGCCCGCACTGACCCGCCGAGCCCGGCGGAACGGGCCCGCTCGCCTGGTCGCGAGCGGAACGGTCGGTGTTGTTCGCGACCGCCAGCGAGCCGTACACTCCGACCACAACCACATCGAACAGACGCCCCCTCGCGGGGCTGGGTGCAACTCCCAACCGGCGGTACAGCCCGCGAACCCGGACCCACGTGGGCCCGGGCCGATCCGGTGAGATCCCGGAGCCGACGGTGACAGTCCGGATGAGAGCGAGGGTGCGCGACGCGCTTCCCTCGCGCCCGCGTGCCCGTGACCGAACGGAGCACGGGTGGACGACGCCACGGCCATGCAGCAGGCCATCGAGCTGGCCGCCACGGTGCACGGCGCCACCGCGCCCAACCCCTGGGTGGGCTGCGTCATCGAGGCGGTCGACGGCCGCGTGTTCACCGGCGCCACCCACCCCCCGGGCGGGGTCCACGCCGAGGTGGCCGCCCTGCAGGCCGCCGGGGAGGCGGCCCGCGGCGCCACCGCCTGGGTCACCCTCGAGCCCTGCGCCCACACCGGACGCACCGGCCCGTGCGCCGACGCCATGATCGAGGCGGGCATCGCCCGGGTGGTGATCGCCCTCGAGGATCCCGACCCCCGGGTGTCGGGCCAGGGCATCGAACGGCTCCGGTCGGCCGGCGTCGAGGTGTCGGTGGGTGAGGCGGCCGATGCCGTCCGCAACCAGCTGGCGCCGTACCTCAAGCACCGCACCACCGGCCGTCCGTGGGTGGTGCTGAAGCTGGGCGCCACCCTCGACGGCCGCACCGCGGCGCCCGACGGCACCAGCCAGTGGATCACCAGCGGCGCCGCCCGGGCCGACGCCCACCAGGTGCGGGCCGAGAGCGACGCCATCGTGGTCGGCGCCGGCACCGTCCGGGCCGACGACCCGTCGCTCACCGTCCGCCACGTCGAGGGGCGCAGCCCACTCCGGGTGGTGCTGGGCAAGGCGCCCATCGGCGCCAAGGTCCTCCCGGCGCTCGAGTTCACCGGCGAGCTGGAGGACCTGCTCGACCAGCTCGGCGGTCGGGGGGTGCTCCAGGTGCTGGTGGAGGGCGGTGCCACCGTGGCCGGCTCGTTCCACCGGGCCGGCCTGGTCGACCACTACATCGTCTACCTGGCGCCCGCCATCTTCGGCGGCGACGACGCCCGGCCCATCTTCTCCGGCGCCGGCGCCGAGACGATCGCCGACATCTGGCGCGGCGCCATCACCGCGGTCACCCACCTCGGCGGCGACCTCCGCATCGACGTGCGGCCGGTGCTGCCGTCGCCCGCCACCGGGCCGGTGCCGGTCGTGCGGGCCGCCGAGGTGTCGGGTCCGATCCCCGACGTGCCCGACTCGTCCGAGCGAAGCGAGGCCTGACGTGTTCACCGGGATCGTCGAGGAGCTGGGCACCGTCGTGTCGCGGCAGGGCCCGAAGCTGCGGCTCGGCGCCACCACCGTGCTCGACGACATCGAGCTGGGCGCGTCCATCGCCGTCAACGGGACCTGCCTCACCGTGGTCGCCTGGGGCGACGACTGGTGGGAGGCCGACGTGGTCGAGGAGTCCTACGCCCGGACCTGCCTCGGCGCCCTCCGACCCGGTGACCGGGTCAACCTCGAGCGGCCGGTCCGCCTGGCCGATCGCCTCGGCGGCCACCTCGTGCAGGGCCACGTCGATGCGGTGGGCACCATCGTCACCGGCGCGCCGGACCTCCGGGTCACCCTGCCCGAGGACCTGCTCCGCTACGTGGTGGAGAAGGGCTCCATCACCGTCGACGGCATCAGCCTCACCGTCGCCGCCGTGCACCACGACGGGTTCTCCGTCGCGGTCATCCCGCACACCACCGAGGTCACCACCCTGGGCACCAAGGGCCCGGGTGACCCCGTCAACCTGGAGATCGACGTCGTCGCCAAGTACGTCGAGTCGCTGTTGGAAGGACACCGTCCATGACCGATGCCACCACCACCCAGAGCACCGCGCCGAGCGGCAACCGGGGTCCCACCGACGACGGGCCGCTGACCGACATCGGCGTGGCCCTCGAGGCCTTCGCCCGAGGCGAGATCCTCGTGGTCGTCGACGACGAGGACCGCGAGAACGAGGGTGACCTCATCATGGCGGCCGAGCACGTGACGCCGGAGAAGATCGCCTTCTTCCTGCACCACACCTCGGGCTTCATCTGCGCCCCGATCACCAGCGAGCGAGCGGCGGAGCTCGACCTGCGCCCGATGGTGGAGCAGAACACCGAGAGCATGCGCACCGCCTTCCTGGTGAGCGTCGACGTGCGCCACGACACCACCACCGGCATCTCGGCCTACGACCGGGCCGCCACCGTGCTGGCCATGGTCGACCCGGGCACCCGCCCCGGCGACCTGGCCCGCCCCGGCCACATCCTCCCGCTGGAGGCCCGTGAGGGCGGCGTGCTGAAGCGGGCCGGCCACACCGAGGCCACCGTCGACCTGGCCCGCCTGGCGGGGCTCTACCCGGCCGGGATCCTCTGCGAGATCGTCGACGAGGACAAGATGGGCATGGCCCGCCAGCCCGAGCTGCGGCGCTTCGCCCGTGAGCACGACCTCCACATGATCTCGATCGCCGACCTCATCCGGCACCGGCGTCAGACCGAGAAGCTGGTCCGTCTGGTCTCCGAGGCCCGCATCCCCACCGGCTGGGGCGACTTCACCGCCCACGTCTACGAGTCGGTGCTCGACGGCGAGCAGCACCTCGCCATGGTGCGCGGCGACATCACCGCCACCGAGAACACGCTCGTGCGGGTCCACTCCGAGTGCCTCACCGGCGACGTGTTCGGCTCGATGCGCTGCGACTGCGGCGTGCAGCTCGACGCCGCCATGAAGATGATCGCCGACGCCGGCGCCGGCGTGGTGATCTACCTCCGCGGCCACGAGGGCCGCGGGATCGGCATCGGCCACAAGATCCGGGCCTACGAGCTCCAGGACGAGGGCCACGACACCGTGGAGGCCAACGAGCTGCAGGGGCTGCCGATCGACTCGCGCGAGTACGGCATCGGGGCCCAGATCCTGGTCGACCTCGGCGTCACCTCGATGAAGGTCATCACCAACAACCCGGCCAAGTACGGCGGCCTCGACGGGTTCGGGCTCGACATCACCGAGCGGGTGCCGTCGATCACCGCGCCCAACCCCGAGAACATCCGCTACCTGAAGACCAAGGCCGAGAAGATGGGCCACCTCCTCGAGGGCCTCGACGACCTGCCCGCCGACCCGGCCGGTGCCATCATCCCGGAATCCGCCGACGACGTCGTCGGCGACGACCGGGAGATCTGAGTGGCCGGGGACCACCGGGCCGAGGGCGTGCCGGAGGCCGACCTCGACGGCGCCGGCCTGCGGATCGCGGTCGTGGCCGCCCGCTGGAACTCCCACGTCACCCTCCGCCTCCTCGACGGGGTGCGCCGGGGCCTGGCCGATGCCGGCGTGGCCCCCGCCGACGTCACCGAGTGCTGGGTGCCGGGCGCCTTCGAGCTCCCGCTGGCCGCCAAGACGTGGGCCCTGTCGGGCCGGGTCGACGCGGTGGTGTGCCTGGGCTGCGTCATCCGCGGCGAGACCACCCACTACGAGTCGGTGGCGGGGGAGTGCGCGTCGGGCATCCAGCAGGCCCAGCTCGAGACCGGCGTGCCCATCGCCTTCGGTGCCCTCACCGTGGAGAACCTCGACCAGGCCCTCGCCCGCTCCGAGGGGCCCGGTGGCCACAACGTCGGCGAGGACGGCGCCAAGGTCGTGGTGGAGATGACCGGGCTCGTCCGCCGGATCCGCGCCGGCTGAGCCGCCGATCGTGGTCGCCGACGACACCGCACCGCCCGCCGGCCCGGCCGGGCGCGCCGCCCGGCGGGCACGGTCCCGACGCGCCCCGGTGCTGGCGGGCCTGCTCGGCCTGCTCGGCCTGCTCGGCCTGGTGGGCCTGGTGGGCGCGCTCGGCCCAGGCGCCGAGGCGCCGGCCGGGGCCCAGGAGGCGCCCACCTCCACCGACGCAGGGTCGACCTCCACGGTCGCCCCCCTGCTCCCCGGCGAGCCGGCCGTGGCCGTCGACGGCTGCGAGGAGGTGCTCCACGACCCCGATCGCGCCCTCGGCGACGACGCCCCGCTGCGGGCGGCGATCGACCGGGTCGGGGCCCAGGGCGTCGCCCTGCGCGTCCGGGTCGACTGGACCATGCCCGGCGCCGGTGAGGTGGTGGCGCTCGAGCGGCGGTGCGGGTGGCGTCCCGGCGGCACGCGGGACCCCCGGTCGCTGCTGCTCGTGGTGAGCCCGGCGGCCGAGGACGCCGGGCTGTGGCCGGGGGCCGACCTGCTCGCTCCCGTCGCCGGCCGGTTCGCAGCCGTGCGGGACCGGGTCGCCGCCGAGGCCGACCTGGGCACGGCCGACGGCGTGGCCGGCCTCGTGGACGAGATCGGGGCCCTCGCCGCCGCCGAGCCGGCGCCCGACCCCCTCGGTTGCGAGCAGCTCGTCTGGGATCCCGAGGGGACGCTCGAGGGTGACCCCACGGTGACCGATGCCGCGCTGGCCCTCCAGGCCGACGGGCACGACCTGCGCGTCCGGGTGGAGCCACCCACCGACGGTGACATCGACGCCCGCCTGGCCCAGCTCGAGGACGCCTGTCCCGGCTGGCAGGTCGACGGCGACCGTCCGGCGCGGCGCGTGATCGTGGTGGTCCAGCCCAGCAGCCGGTCCACCGGCCTCTGGTACGGGCGCGACGCCTCCGACCTGTTGGCGGACCGTTGGGAGGCCATCCAGACCCGGACCATGAACCCACGGTTCCGAGCGGGCGACGTGGCGGGCGGGCTGGCCGACGGGCTGGACCAGCTCACCCGGTCGAGCCCCGGCCCCGCCCGCCCCTTCGCCACCGACCTCGGTTCGACCGGTTCCGACGGGGCCGGCTCGGCTGTCGATCGCCGCGGGGTGCCCGGCGCCGTCGTGGCGCTGGGTCTCCTGTTCGTCGGGGCCTGGTTCGCCTCCTACCTCAACTGGCGGTCGAAGGTCGACGCAGGTGAGACCACCGAGTCGTTCGGCTCCTACAGCCGGAGCCGGTCCACCAGCGCCCGCCGGAGCGGCTCGGGGCGCTCGGGCTCCGGACGCCGCTCGTCGGGCCGTGGCGGTCGGCGGTCCTCCGGTGGCGGCCGCCGGAGCGGCGGCGGCAGCACCCGCTGGTGAGGCGCCACGACGTCGGAACGCCGGCTCAGATCCGCCGGCCCCGGTCGCCCTCCTGGAGGCGAGCCGATGCCACCCGCTGCGGACGGCTCGCCCGACCCAGCTCGGGTTCGACGGTGTGGTCGGGCGGTCCGGGGTCCTGGGTAGGGTCGGCGCCATGACGAAGCCCGAGATCACCATCCCCGACGAGGCCCCGCCCACCACCTTGGTGGTCGAGGACCTGGAGGTCGGCGACGGCGCCGAGGCCACGGCCGGCCAGAACGTCGACGTCCACTACGTCGGGGTGGCCTGGTCCACCAAGCAGCAGTTCGACGCCTCGTGGGACCGGGGCGACAGCTTCGGCTTCCGACTCGGCGCCGGCCAGGTCATCGCCGGCTGGGACGAGGGGGTGGCCGGGATGAAGCTCGGCGGGCGCCGCCGCATCACCATCCCGCCGGCGAAGGGCTACGGCGCCCAGGGCGCCGGCGGCGTCATCGGCCCCAACGAGACCCTCGTGTTCGTGGTCGACCTCCTCGGCGTCGGCTGAGCCGACCCGCACCCCGAGACGGTCCCCGTCGATCCGCCCGGACCGGGTGCGGTCGGCGGGGATCGTCGCGCTGGGGGAGCGGTGGCTTGGCTCCGCGACGAGGCGGACCGGTACGGTCGTCCCGTGCTGAAGCTGGTTCTGCCCAAGGGCTCCCTCGAGAAGGCCACCCTCGAGCTGTTCGCCGCCGCCGACCTCACGGTCAGCCGGTCGTCGACGGTCGACTACAAGGCCACGATCGACGATCCCCGGATCGAGTCGGTCCGCATCCTGCGGCCCCAGGAGATCCCCATGTACGTGGCGGAGGGCCGCTTCGACCTGGGCATCACCGGACGGGACTGGATCGAGGAGACGGCCAGCGACGTGGTGTCGCTCGGTGAGCTCCAGTACTCGAAGGCCACGTCTCGCCCCATCCGCATGGTGGTGGCGGTGGCCGGCGACTCGCCGGTGGACCGGGTGGAGGACCTGCCCCCGGGCGTCCGGGTCTCCACCGAGTACCCCGAGGTGACCCGTCGGTTCTTCGCCGAGAAGGGCATCGACGCCGACATCCGGCTGAGCTACGGGGCCACCGAGGCCAAGATCCCCGACATCGTCGACTGCATCGTGGAGATCACCGAGACCGGTCGGGCCCTCCGGGCCGCCGGCCTCAAGGTGATCGACCAGATCCTCCAGTCCTACACCGAGCTGGTGGCCAACCCGGCCGCCCACGCCGAGCCCGACAAGCAGCACGCCATGGCCCAGATCCGCACCCTCCTGCAGGGCGTGATGGAGGCCCGCGGCAAGGTGCTGGTGAAGCTCAACGTCGGCCAGGCCGACCTCGAGCGGGTGATCGAGCTGATGCCGGCCATGAAGGCCCCCACCGTGTCCAAGCTGCACGGCGTCGACGGCTACGCGCTCGAGACCGTGGTGGCCAAGCGCGAGATCAACATCTTGATCCCCGCCCTCAAGGACGCCGGCGCCTCCGACATCATCGAGCTCCCGCTGGCCAAGATCGTCCACTAGACCTCAGGTCCATGCCAGCGGCCCCCGAACCCGTACCCGCCGCCCGCTGCGGGCGGTCGACAGCAGCACCGACCGAGGGCCGGGAGCGGGGGCTCCGGCCGACCCGGACCGCAGCCGGCGACCGGTACAGCCCCAGCGGGCCCGGTCGGGCCAGGTCGCTCCCGCGCTCCAGCGATCACGTCGTCAGACCTCGTTCGCCGACGCGGAGAGCCACGCGATGACCCGCGCGCCCCACGACCCCCGCGAGGTGTTCGGTCGGCGGACGGGGGTGGTGACCGCCTTCGACGACCGGGTGGGGGCGGGCACGCTCGCCGACGACACCACCGGCGCCACCTGGTGGTTCCACTGCACCCGCATCGGCGGTGGCTCCCGCACGGTGCCGGTGGGCGCAGCCGTGACCTACCGCGCCGAGCCCGGCCCCACCGGCATCGAGGCCGTGGCGGTGACCGTGACCACCGCCACGG
>JBBRFU010000050.1:0-22047 GCA_038241315.1 Acidimicrobiales bacterium
CCGCATGAGCATCGAGTTCGGACTCTTCATCGGTGGTTGGGTGCCCGACTACCTCGACGGGCGCGACGACGCCCACGAGCACCAGCGGCTCCTCGACGAGGTACGGATCGTCCAGGCCGGCGACCGCTCGGGCTGGAAGTACGCCTGGGTCACCGAGCACCACTTCCTCACCGAGTACAGCCACATCTCGGCCAGCGAGATCGTGATCCCCCACCTCCTCGCCACCACCGAGCGCATCCGGGTGGCCTCGGGGATCATGAACGTCACCCCGCCGGTGAACCACCCGGCCCGCCTGGCCGAGCGCGTCGCCATGCTCGACCACCTCTCGGGTGGTCGCTTCGACTTCGGCACCGGCCGGGGCTCGTCCAGCACCGAGCAGGGCGGCTTCGGCATCACCGACCCCGACCTGACCAAGGCGATGTTCGACGAGGTCATGCCCGAGTTCAAGAAGATGTGGGCCCAGGACGCCTACTCGTTCGACGGCCGGTTCTTCTCGATGCCCGAGCGCAACGTGCTGCCCAAGCCCTACGTGAAGCCCCACCCGCCCCTGTGGGTGGCGGCCGGCAACCCCGACACCTTCGAGAAGGCGGGCAAGCTCGGCCTCGGCGTCTTGTGCTTCACCGGCGGCTCACCCGAGCGCATGCGCCAGGCGGTCGACGTGTACAAGGAGGCCATCAAGGACGCGGACCCCGTGGGCGAGTACGTCAACGACAACATCGCCATCTCCACGTCGTTCCTCTGCCTCGAGGACGGCGACCGGGCCCGCCAGCACATGACCACGTCGCGCAACGGCCGCCAGCAGAGCCTGGTGTTCAAGTACCTCGACACCTTCCCCAAGCCCCCCGGCATCCCCGACTGGCCGATCGAGATCCCCGACCCCACGCTCGAGCAGCTGGCCGCCGGCTCCCGGAAGGGCACCTCCATCGTGGGCACCCCCGACGACTGCGCCGAGGCCCTCGAGAAGTGGGACGCCATCGGCGTCGACCAGCTGATCATGGGCCCCACCGGCAGCACGTGGCCCTACGACCTGGTGGAGGAGTCGGTGGAGCTGTTCGGCAACGAGGTGATCCCCCGCTTCGACCCCGATCCCGAGCCCCGCTCCGCCCGCTGGCGCCGCGAGGCCGGCGAGCGCCTCGAGCTCACCCCGGTCGACTGATGGTGAGGTGACCGCTGACCGCACGATCGGCAGGCCGTGGAAGGTCACGGGGAGTACCGTGGGGGCGTTGCCCAGCGGAACGAGTGCCTCATGATCGAGCCCACCGAGACCGAGCGGAACACGTTCTCCCTCCACGGCCACGATCTGTTCTACCGGCGGGCGGGACACGGTCCGGTCCTCCTGCTGGTGCACGGCATGGCCGGGAGCTCGGCCACCTGGCAGCCGGCGATGGACGAGCTCGCCGCCCACTTCACCGTGATCGCGCCCGACCTGCCCGGCCACGGGCGCTCCGCCAAGCCCCGGGGCGACTACAGCCTCGGCGCCTACGCCAGCGTGCTGCGCGACCTCCTGCACGAGCTCGACCTCGGGCCGGCCACCGTGGTGGGCCAGTCGCTCGGCGGCGGGATCGCCATGCAGTTCGCCTACCAGTACCCGGAGCTGTGCCAGCGGCTCGTGCTCGTGGGGTCGGGCGGCCTGGGCGACGAGGTGAGCGGCCTCCTGCGGGCGCTCACCCTCCCGGGCGTGGAGTTCGTCCTACCCGCCGCGTTCGCACCCGTGATCGGCAACGTGGTCGACGGCGCCACCCGGCTGGTGGGCAAGCTGGGCCTGCGGCCCTCCCCCGAGGTGGTCCAGATGTGGCGGGCCTACAGCTCCCTCACCGACCCCGACACCCGCACCGCCTTCCTCCACACCCTCCGCTCGGTGGTGGACCACCGCGGCCAGCGGGTGAGCGCGCTCGACAAGATGTACCTCGCCCACGAGGTGCCCACCCTGATCGTGTGGGGCGACAACGACCGCATCATCCCGGTCCAGCACGCCTACGACGCCCACGAGGCCATCAAGGGCAGCCGCCTCGAGATCTTCGAGGGCTGCGGCCACTTCCTCCACGTGGAGGAGCCGGCCCGCTTCGCCCGGCTGCTCCACCAGTTCGTCACCACCACCGTGGCCCCCACCGAGGTGCCCGACCTCAGCGCCGGTCGTCCCCGGACCTGACGCGAGGCCGGGCCGGTCGGCTCGGCCGGTCCCGGCTCACTCGCCGGTGGGACCGGTGAAGTCGGGCGCCCGCTTCTCGGTGTGCGACGCCAGGCCCTCGCGGGCGTCGGGGCCGGCGAAGCCGATGAACTCGTAGGCGAGCGAGGCGTCGAGGATGGCCGACTGGGCCCGGTACCAGTTGTTGAGCGTCTGCTTGGTGAGGCGGATGGCGTGCTGGGCGCCCTCGGCCAGCTGGGTGGCCACCGCCAGGGCCCGCTCCTGGACCGCGTCGTCGTCGACGCAGAGCGACACCAGCCCGATGCGCTCGGCCTCCTCGCCGGTCAGCGTGTCGCAGGTGAGCAGGTAGAACTTGGCCTTGGCCATGCCGCACATGAGCGGCCAGCAGATGGCGGCGTGGTCGCCCGCGGCCACGCCGAGGCGCGTGTGCCCGTCGATGATCCGAGCGGTCCGGCCCACCACGGACACGTCGGCGAGGATGGCCGCCACCAGGCCGGCGCCCACCGCGGCGCCGTGCACCGCCGACACGATCGGCTTCGAGCAGTTGATGACGTTGAAGACCAGGTCGCGCGCCTCGCGCAGGACCCGCACCCGGGCCGCGTGGTCGTTGGTGAGGTCGTCGAGCAGCTCGAAGCTGCCCCCGGCCGAGAAGGCCTTCCCCGCCCCGCGCAGCAGGGCGACGTTGGTGTCGGGGTCGCGGTCGACGGTCAGCCACACGTCGGCCAGCTGGCGGTGGACGTCGGGGCCCACGGCGTTGAGGCCGGGCCCGTCGAGCGTGATCCGCAGCACGGCCGGCGCGGGCCGGTCGAACGTGAGCCCGTCGAAGGCGGCGTAGCGGTCGAGGTCGGTCATGGTGGCTCCAGGGGGTCTCGGGGTGGCCCCGGCGACGATGCTGCCACCTGGCGACCGGTGGGCCGATCGGCGGGTGGGTGCGACGTCGGCGGTGCGATGCTGGCCCGGTGGACATCGGCATCGCCCTCCCCCAGATGGCCCCCGGCCTCGATCGCGCCCGACTGCTGGCGTGGTGCCGGGCGGTCGACGACGGGCCGTTCTCGTCGATCTCCGCCGGCGAACGCATCACCTTCGACAACCTCGACGGCCTGACGCTCTGTTCGGCCGCCGCGGCCCTCACCGATCGGGTCCGGGTGCTGCTCAACGTGGTCGTCGCCCCGTGGCACCAGCCCGCCATGCTGGCGATGCAGCTGGCCTCGATCGATGTCGTCTCGGGGGGCCGGCTCGAGGTGGCGGTGGGCGTGGGGGGCCGGGAGCAGGACTACGCCGCCCTCGGCTCGTCGTTCGCCGGCCGCTTCGGCCGCCTCGACGACGCGGTGGCCGAGCTCCGCCGCCTCTGGGCGGGCGGCGAGGCGGCCGGTGGCGGCCGGGTGGGCCCGGCGCCCCTGCGCCCGGGGGGCCCGCCGATCCTCTGCAGCGGCACCGGCCCGAAGTCGCTGGCCCGCGCCGCCCGCTGGGCCGACGGCCTCAGCGGCTTCACCATCGCCGCCGACCCCACCGAGGCGGGGGCCACCTTCCGCCTGGCCGAGGAGGCCTGGGCCGCGGCCGGCCGGTCGACACGACCCCGGCTGCTCACCGGCTCGTTCGTCGCCCTGGGCCCCGACGCCCGCGACACGCTGGTGCGGTTCGGGGAGCGGTACCTGGCGGTCTTCGGCGAGCGGGCCGCGGTCGGGCTCTCCCGGCGGATGCCCCTCCACCACGCCGACGCGCTCGACGCCTTCCTGCGAGGCCTCCGGGCCGAGGGGTGCGACGAGGTGGTGCTGGTGCCGGCGTCCGCCGACCCCGACCTGGTGGGTCGCCTGGCCGAGGTCGCCGCAGACCACGTCGCCGCCGGCTGACGGGTCCTGCCGGGGCGGCGGTGGCTCAGCCGGTGGCGCCGAAGCGCTCCACCCGGATGCGGTCGGTGGGGACGCCGCGGGCGACGAGCAGCGAGGTGGCGGCGTCGGCGAACCCGCTCGACCCGCAGACGTAGGCCACCGCCCCGTCGGCGAGCTCCGGCAGGTCGTCGACGGTCAGGTGCCCGGGCGGGCGGGCCGAGCCGGGCGGCGCCACGCGGGTGTGCACCACGGTGGTCTCGGGCCCCGCCAGCTCCCCCGCGTAGTAGAGGTCCGGGGGCGTGCGGACCGAGACCACCAGGCGCACCAGGTCGGGACGGCCGATCCGGCGGGCGTGGCGCAGCATCGCCATCAGCGGCACCACGCCCGAGCCCCCGCCCACCAGCACGGCGGGGGTGTCGCCGCGCCACACGAACCAGCCGCCGATCGGCCCGCGCACCTCCAGCTCGGCGCCGGGGGCCACCACGTCGTGCAGGTACGACGACACCTCGCCGTCGGCCAGGCGCTCCACGGTGAGCTCGATGGTGGGATCGGCCGCCGGGTCGGGCGGCGGCGCCGAGGCCACCGAGTAGGAGCGCTGGGCGGTGTAGCCGTCGGGCGCGGTGAGGCGCACCACGTAGTGCTGGCCCGGGAGGTGGGCCACCGGGGCGGGCAGGGCCAGCCGGAACGTCTTGGCGCCCGGCGCCTCCTGTCGCACCTCGGTGACCGTGGCGCGCTGCCAGGGCCCGGGCCCGGGGGCGGCGGCCGCCCGGGACGGTCCGGCGGTCGGGTCAGTCACCGTGGTAGCGCTGCTCGAGCCAGGGATCGCCGCGGTCGTGGTAGCCGTTGATCTCCCAGAAGCCGCGCTCCTGGTGGTCGAGGAGGCGCAGGCCGGCCACCCACTTGGCGCTCTTCCAGAAGTACCGGTGCGGCACGAGGAGCCGGGCCGGCCCCCCGTGCTGGCGGTCCAGCGGCTTCCCGTCGAACTCCCACACCACCCAGGCCTTCCCGCCGGTGAGGTCGGCGAGCGGCAGGTTGGTGGTGTAGTCGGTGTGGCAGGAGACCAGCACGTGGGCGGCGGTCGGCCGGGGCCCGGCCGCGGCGAGCAGCGTGTCGACGGAGACCCCGGCGAAGGTGACCCCGAGCTTCGACCAGGTGGTCACGCAGTGGATGTCGCCGTCGTAGGTGGCGCCGGGCAGGGCCCGGATCTCGTCCCACGTCCAGGTGGCGGGCCGCTCCACCAGCCCGGTGACCGAGAAGCTCCAGGTGGCGGTGTCCAGGGTGGGGGTGGCCTCGGCGGTGAGCACGGGCCAGTCGGCACCGGTGTCGTACTGACCGGGCGGGAGGCGGGGGTCCCGCTCGCCGCGGCGGCGGCCCAGGAACCCGGGGGTGGAGCCCATGGTGATCGTCCTCGTGGTGGTGGGGCGGGCTGCCCGGCGACGGCGGCCGGGCGAGGCCCCAGCATGGTCCGCCGTCGGCGGGTCGGCGAGCGCCCGCGCCGGCCGCGCCGATCGGGGTGGGCTCCCCCGTCCGGCGGGTAGGGAACCGGGCATGGAGGCGATCGTCGACGACCGGTGCAGGTGATGAGGGCCGAGGAGCGCATCGGCGCCGCCCACGTGGTGCTCATCGGGCTCATGGGCGCGGGCAAGTCGACCGTCGGCCGGCTGGTGGCCGACCGCCTGGATCGCCTGCTCGTCGACGTGGACCTGGTGATCCAGGAGCGCACGGGCATGACGGTGCGCCAGCTCTGGGAGCGGGCGGGCGAGGTGGGTTACCGGCCCCTCGAGCGCGACATCGTCATCGAGGCCCTCTGTGCGGATCGGCCCGACGTGGTGGCCGTGCCCGCCGGCGCCATCGACGACGCGCTGGTGCGCACCACCGTCGAGTGGTCGCCGTCGTTCACGGTGTGGCTCCGCGGCGAGGTGCCCACCCTGGCCGACCGGGTCGGGTCCTCGGACCACCGACCGCTGCTGGGCACCGATCCGATCGGGGTGCTGACCGCCCAGGCGGCGGAGCGGGCGGCCCTCTACGGCGAGCTGGCCGACCTCGCCCTCGACATCGAGGGCCGGACGCCCGCCGAGCTGGCCGACGCCGTGGTGGCGGCCGTCCCCGGCTGAGGGCGCATCGCGCCGGCCTCGTCGGGTAGAGGGGCGACATGACCGATCCGTCCGAACGGCCCCCCGTCGACCGCCAGGCGCCCGGCGCCGGGCGGGTGCCGATCCACGAGATCGACCCCGGTGCCGATGCGGTCCGGATCGCCGACCGGGAACCGCCCCTCCCGGAGGGGTTCGAGGAGCGCCCGCTCCCCGCGGCACCCGCCGCCTGAGGACCGACTCGGGCTCGTTGCGCACGCGCGGGGTGGGCCGGGGCCACCCGGGGTAGGCGCCAGGCACCACCGCCGATCGCTCGAGGGGGCGCTCCCATGGAATCAGCCGGTCCGACCCCGCACGGGGCACTCCTCCCCGCCGACCACACCGACCTCCAGGCGTGGTTCCGGCTCCCCGGGCCGGTCGCCAGCGTCCAGCTCGACGTGGCCGCCGAGGTGGGCGCGGTGCCGGAGCGTCGGGCCACCCAGTGGCGGAACGCCGCCGCCGAGCTGCGCCAACGAGGGGCGCCGGCCGACCTCGTCGACCGGCTCGGTCGAGCCGTGCAGGACGCGCCGATCCGCCCCGGCGGGGCGGTCGTCGGGCTCGCCGCCGCCGACCGGGACCCACTGGTGGCCGCGGTGGCCCTCGACGTCCCGCGCGACCTCGCCACCTGGAGCCCGCTCCCCCGCGTCGGGCTGCTCCTCGAGGCCCGCCAGCGCCAGGTGCCCCACGTGGTCGTGCTCACCGACCGCCTCGGGGCCGACATCTACGCGGTGGCCGCCGGCGACGGCGCGCCCGCGGCCCACCGCGAGGTGCAGGGCGAGGCGTCCCCGGTGGAGCGCAACGCGCCGGGCCGGTGGTCCCAGCCCCGCTACCAGCGACGGGTCCACACCAGCTGGGAGGAGAACGCCGCGGACGTGGCGGCGGTGGTCCAGGAGGTGGCCGACGACATCGACGCCGAACTGGTGGCGCTCGCCGGCGACGTGCGAGCCGTGGAGCTGGTCCAGGCCTCCCTCCCCGGGCGCCACGCCGGCAAGGTCCAGGTGGTCACCGGGTCCCGGCACCCCGACGGCTCCGAGCACGCCCGGGCCGAGGAGGTGCAGCGGCTCGTCGACACGGTCGGCGCGGCCACCACCGCCGGGCTGCTCCAGAAGCTCCGAGAGGAGCTCGGGCAGCGCGATCGCGCCGTCTCCGGCCCCGGGCCGGTGCTCGAGGCCCTCGCCCGGGGCCAGGTGCAGGTGCTCCTCGTCCACGACGACCCCGACGACGTCCGCGGCGCGTGGTTCGGCCCCGATCCGCTCCAGGTGGGCGAGCTGGGCGACGAGGTCCGGGCGATGGGCGTCGAGGAGCCGTCGTGCGACCGCCTGGTCGACGTGGCCATCCGCGCCGCGTTCGGGTCCGGCGCCGGGGTCCGCGTGGTCCCCCACGGCGCCGGCCTCGACGACGTGGCCGCCCTCCTCCGCTGGACCGCCTGACCTGCGGGGTCGAGCGGCCCGCCCTCAGCGGGCGGTCCACCGCGGTGGGTGGCGGCCGAGGGGCCCGGCCTCGATGTCCCACCGGGGCCGGTGGCCGTCGATGGCCCCGGCCAGGGGCGCCCGGCGCGCCGGGCCCCAGGCGGTGGCCGCCGGCTCGAGCGCCACGTCGTCCCCGTCGGCGGGTTGCCCGACCGGCGCCGCCGAGGCCGGGCGGGCCGAGACCACGTTGGCCGCGCCCACGAGCGACCCCCGGACGTCGGCCGCCACGCCGTCGGTGACGAGGCGGGTGAGGGCCCGGCACGCGCCGGCCGCCAGCAGGTGGCCGACGCCGTGGTCGAGGGCCTGCACCGGGAGGGGGACCGGTCGGTCGGCCCCCGCGGCCGCCATCCCGGCCGCGGCGATGCCGGTGCTCATCTGGACGAGGCTGTCGAAGCCGCGCCGCCCCGCCCACGGGCCGTCCCAGCCGTAGGCATCGTGGGTCACGGTGACGATGGAGGGGTTCATGGCCCGCAGGCCGGCCGGGTCGTACCCGAGGGCGGCGAGCGCGCCGGGGCGGAGCCCGGACACCACCAGGTGGGCCTCGGCCACCAGGGCCTCGAACCGCCGGCGGTCGTCGGGCCGGCCCAGGTCGAGGGCGACGCACCGCTTCCCCGCCGTGGTCTCGGGCAGCAGGGCGCCCACCTCCTCGAAGCCCGGGGGGTCCACCCGGACCACGTCGGCGCCGTACGCCGCCAGGTAGCGGGTGGCGACGGGCCCGGCGATGACCCGGGTGAGGTCCAGGACGCGGACCCCCGCCAGGGGACGGGCCCCTGGCGGGGCGGCCAGGTCGGGCGCGGCCCCGCCGGTGACCGGGACCGGTCCGCCCAGCCGGACGGGCGCCTCCCCGGCGGTGGCGAGGCCGGCGGGGTGCGCGGCCCAGGCCGACGCCGAGCGGAGGGCGGCGGCGCACCCGCCGGCGCCCACCACCGCCGCCTCCAGCTCGTCGGCCCGCCACCGGGCCACCGCCGCGCCGACGGCCTCGCGCTCGGCGGCCGTGCCCAGCACGGTCAGAACGGCCGCCCGGTGGGACGCGTAGTTGGTGTGGAGGCGGATCCACCCCTCCGCGGTCCGGTAGTCGCCGGCCACGGCGTCCCAGACCGGCGGGAGGGTCCAGCCGTCGGGCGAGAACCGGGTCTCGGCCCGGAACGCGGACGCTGCGACGGCCCGGTCGACGACGACCCCCGGGACCGGCGCGCCGGTGCGGACCGACCACAGCTCGGCCACCGCCAGGGCCGCCGCCCCGACCGCCGCCACGGCGAAGCCGGTCACGTCGAACACCGACGGCAGCAGCCCGGCCGGGCCGGTGGTGGTCACCGCGCCGAGCGGCGCCGTCGCCCCCCCGAGGTCCGCCCAGAGCCCGGGCAGCGGATCGGCCGGGGCCGACCCGGCGGCGAGCAGGTCGACGGCGGTGCGGGAGCGGTCCATGCGGTGATAGTCCCCGCCCCGGCGCCACTGATCAACGTTGATTATCGTCCACCTCGATGAGCGCCACCCACCCGGCCCGCCCGAACGGCCGATCCGCCCCGCCGGTCGCGGAGGCGGGCACCGGGCTCACCGCGGCGCAGGTGGCCGAGCGACTCGGCGTCGAGGTGGCCACGGTGTACGCCTACGCCAGCCGGAAGGCGCTGACCCGCCGCGCCGGCCCCGACGGGCGGCGCAGCCGCTACGACGCCGACGAGGTGGAGCTGCTGGCCCGGAAGGGACGGCCCCGCTCGGTCCGTCGCCGGCCCGGGGCGGTCGACGTGGTGATCGGCACGACCGTCAGCGAGATCGGCGACGGCTGGGTCCGCTACCGGGGCCACGACCTCGCCGACCTGGCCGGGCGTCGGCCCTACGAGGACGTCGCCCGCCTCCTCTGGACCGGCTCCCTTCCCGACCCCGGGGCCCCCGGGTGGCCCCGAGGCCACGGCGCGAGCGCGGCCTGTGCCCGAGCGGCGGCCCGCGCCTCGGCGGCCCTGCCCGCCGACGCACCGGTGTCGTCGCGGCTGGCGGTGGGGGCGGCGGCTGCCTCGTCGCTCCTGCCCGACCCGCACCGCAGCACCGATCCCGCCGCGGCGGCGTCGAGCCTGGTGGACGCCCTCGTCGCCGCGCTCCCCGCGGTGGGCGAGGACCCACCGGCCGACACCCCGGTGGCCCGCCGCCTGTGGGCCCGGTTCTCCCCGCTCGCGCCCACCGCGGCGCGGGTGGCCGCGCTCGATCTCGCGCTGGTGCTCCTGGCCGAGCACGAGCTGGCCACCTCGACGCTGGCGGTCCGGGTGGCGGCCTCCACCGGGGCCGGCCCGGCCGAGGCGCTCCTCGCCGGCATCGCCACGGTGAGCGGCCCGCTCCACGGACGAGCCGCCGCCCGGGTCCACGATCGGCTCCGCTCGCCCCCCGCCGCTGCGGCCCCGGCCGGATCGAGCCTGCCCCACGCCGACGGGTTCGGCCACCTGGTGCACCGCCACGGCGACCCGAGGTGGGCGCCGCTCCACGAGGCGGTCCTGGCCCTGGCCAGCCCCTCCCGCCGGTCACGCATCGTGGCCGACCTGGCCGCCCACGCAGCCGCCGGCGCGGCGCCACCGAACCTCGACGCCGCGCTCGGCGCCTTGGGCTGGGTGGCCCGCGCCGAGCCCGGCGCCACCGAGGCCGTCTTCACCGTGGCCCGGGTGGCGGGCTGGTTGGCCCACGCCTTCGAGGAGGCCGACGAGCCGCCGCTCCGCTACCGCGGCCGGACGCTCCACCGCGGCCCGCGCTGATCCCGGCGGCCCTACCGACCGACCGCGGTGGGGATCCAGTTGCCGTGGAACCCGAGCGGCACCCGGGTGGGGAGGTGCACGCGAGCGACCGGCCCGTCGGCGGGGGCCGCGGCGTCGAGGACCACCAGCTCGCTGCGGTCGGTGGCCCGGTCGTGCACCAACGTGAGGTACCAGCCATCGTCCTCGGCCGCCTCGGCGGTGCGGGGCACGAACACGACCTCGCCGGCGTCGCGGCCCCCGCCCAGGTCGATCACCTCGGACGTGCCGGCGGCGCGGTCGTAGCGCACCAGCGCCTCGGCGCCGAAGACCACGTCGTCCCCGTCGAGGCGCAGGCCGGTGGCCCAGCCGTAGCGGTGCCGGCGCCCGACGAGGCGCTCGTCGACCCGGGGGAACTCGATGGGGCGGTCGTCGAGCTGCTCCTCGCGGACCTTGCCGGCCGCCCGGTCGACGGTCCAGCGCCACAACGTGGGCGGGCCCTCGTTGGGGCCACGACGGTCGCGGTCGAACATGCGCGGGTGGCGGACCACCTCGAGCACCACGTCATCGCCGTCGTCGTAGGCGTTGAGCGGGTGGAAGACGTAGCAGGGCTCCACGTCGAACCACTGCACCTGGTCGGCCTCCCCGCCCTTCGGCAACAAGCCCACCCGGGCGCCGTAGTCCTCGTCCCAGGCGTAGGGGAAGCGGGTGCCGGCCATGGCCGCGTCGAGGTCGAACGTGACGGGCAGGTCGTACAGGGCCAGGAACCGCTCGGTGATCGAGCAGTCGTGCACCATCGGGCTGCCGGGGACCGCCACGTCGACGCGGTGGCGGACCCGGCCGTCGGTGCCCACCACGGTGTACTCGAGCAGCTCCGGGCGCCCCCAGTAGTACCCCACCGTGTGGAGCTCCCCGGTCTGCGGGTCCCGCTTGGGGTGGGCGGAGAAGCCGTGCGGCAAGGTGCCGTCGAAGTCCGAGAAGCAGACGGTGTCGAGCTCGTCGGTGAGCTCGGCCGGGCGACCGCCGGCCTCCACGATGGCGAACGTGCGCCCGGCGTGGCCGATCACGTTGGTGTTGGCCGACTCCATGCCGGCGAAGCGCTCGCCGGGGACGGGCTCCTCGCCCAGGGCCTCGCTGATGGCGGTGGAGCGGATCCAGCGGTTGCGGTACCACTCGGCCCGCCCGTCGCGCAGGCGGATGCCGTGGACCATGCCGGCTCCGGTGAACCAGTGGTACGAGGCCGGGTCGGGGGTCTCGAACGGGTTCGGGCCGTTGCGCACGTAGCGACCGTCGAGCTCGGGCGGGAGGGTCCCGGTGACCTCGAGGTCGAACGCGGTGTGCTCGGTGTCGATCGGGGCGTAGGCGCCCTCGAGGTACGGGTTGGGGGCGAGATCGGTCATAGGGGCTCCAATGCCATAACGCTGTTGTATAACGTTGTACCCGCCGCCTGGCATCCTGGCAAGGACCCTCATGGCCCGCACCCCCGACCCCGCCGTCCGCGTCGCCCTCATCGAGGCCGCCGCCCGCCTCCTGTCCACCGACGGCCTGCACGCGCTCAGCATCCGCAAGGTGGCCGCCGAGGTCGGCTCGTCCACCATGGCCGTCTACACCCACTTCGGCGCCAAGGACGACCTGGTGGCCGCGGTGGTCCAGGAGGCCTTCGCCCGGCTCCACGCCGAGCTCGAGGCGGTGCCGGTCACCGACGACCCTGCCGCCGACCTGGGCGCCATCGCCGCGGCCTACCGGCGCAACGCCCGGGCCAACGCCCACCTGTACCGCGTCATGTTCGGCCTCAACCCGATGGCGCTGACCGACCCGGCGGCCGAGCTGCGCGCCGGCGGGCCCCCGCACCCGTTCGCCGTCGGGCTCGAGGCGTTCGGCGCGCTGGTGGCGGGGGTGGCGCGCTGCGTCGACGCCGGGCTGGTGGTGGGAGATCCGGGCGAGCTGGCCCTGCAGGTGTGGGCCACCGCCCACGGGGCGGTCTCGCTGGAGCTGACCGGCTTCCTCGGCCCCGACGGCGGGCCCACCTACGACGCGGCCGTGGCCGCCACCTACCGGGGCCTCCCCCGCCCGTAGGCGAGGCCGACCGCACCGGGGCCGGAACGCACGAGGGAGGGGCCGGAGCCCCTCCCTCGTGCGCAGTGCAGGGTGATCGGGGGCCGGCGGACGCCGGCCCGGATCAGACCTTGGCCAGCTTGGGGGCCGGAACTTCCTTGTTGGTGACCTTCTTGAAGGTGGCGCCGATGGTGACCTTCGGGGCCTTCTTGGCCTTGACCTTGACGGTCTCACCGGTGCGCGGGTTGCGGGCGGTGGTGGCCTTCTTGGCGATCTGCTCGAAGCTCACGAAACCGGTGAGCGCGACCTTGTCGCCCTTGGCGACGCTGGCGAGGATGGTCTCCTCGAAGGCCTTGAGCACGGTGGCAGCGGTGGTCTTGTCGACGTCTGCCTGGGCAGCGACCTGGGCAACGAGCTCGGCCTTGGTGATGTTGGCCACAGCCAACCTCCTGGGTTCGTAGGGGTGAAACGACCCGCCATGTGACTCGGCGGGAGCGCTGAGGTCAAGTATTTCCCCGTTCTGCGCGCGTTCGGTGGATACCCCGGCCCACGAGGCCCTGCCCGTAGGGTGGCGACGTGCTGGAGGACGGGACCTACGACGCCATCGTGGTCGACGCCGAGGGCGGCATCGACGGCGGTTCGGTGGTCCTGGAGCTGGCCATCGCGGCCGGCCGCCACAAGGGCGAGCTGGTGCCGGTCACCGCCACGGGCCTGGGCCGGGACCCCCTCGACCTCCTCGCCGTGCCCGCCACCCTCGTGGTGGCCGACGGCGTCCCCACGGTCACCCTCGAGGGCTGAGCCGCTCCGCCGGGTCAGCCCCGCGCCGCCGCGTGGGCGGCGGCGATGGCGGCGGCGACCTCGGCGGCGTGATCGTCTCCCGCGTAGGTGGTCCTCGGCCAGAAGAAGCCCTTGAGGCCGTCGCCCTTGGTGCGGGGCACGACGTGGGCGTGGAGGTGCGGGACGCTCTGGCTCACGGTGTTGTTCATGGCCACGAACGTGCCCTGGGCGCCGGTGGCGTCGCGGACCGCCACCGACAGGGCCTGCACCCGCTCGAAGAACGGGGCGACGTCGGCCACGGGCAGGTCCGGCAGCGTGACGTGGTGGGGGCGGGGCACCACCAGGACGTGGCCCGGGAAGAGCGGCCGGGCGTCGAGGAAGGCCACCACCACGTCGTCGCGCAGCACCTCGTGCGCCGGCTCGTCGCCGGCCACGATGCGGCAGAACGCGCACGCCGGGTCGGCGCCGGCCGCGGGACCGGCGCTCACGCCGACCGCCCGAGGGCCCGGCCCAGGGCCTCGAGGAAGCGGTGGGCATCGTCGTCGACGTTGAAGCCGTGGGCCGACACGCGGATGGCGTCGCCCCGAACGCTCACGTGCACCGCCTCGTCGGCGAGGGTGGGGGCCAGGGCCTCCGCGTCCACCGACGGGTCCAGGCGGATGCCCAGGAGGTGCGGAGCCCGGAGGTGCTCGGGGGCCACCCGCAGCCCGAGCGCCTCGGCGCCGGCGGCCACGGTGGCGGTGAGGCGGGCGGCGTGGCGGGCGGTGCGCGCCGGCTCCCACGACGCCACCAGCTCGGCGGCGGCCAGCGCGGCGGGCACGAGGGCGAAGTTGGCCACCTCGCCCACGTCGTAGCGGCGGGCGCCCGCCTGGTAGTCGGGGGTGTAGTCGGCCAGGCACGCCAGGCAGTGGCTGTTGGCCCGGGCGGTCCAGCCGTGCTCGATCGGGTCGCCGGCGCGCTGGTGGGGCGCGGCCCACAAGAAGCCGACGCTGTAGGGGCCGCAGAGCCACTTGTAGGTGGCCCCGAACACGAAGTCGGGCGCGAGGGCCGCGGCGTCGAACGGCAGGGCGCCGAGCGACTGGCACACGTCGACGGCCAGGGCGGCGCCGAGGCGGTGGGTGGCGTCGCTCACCGCCTGCAGGTCGACCGAGCCGCCGTCGATCCAGTGGCACGGCGGCACCGACACCGCGCCGACGCGGTCGCCGAGGCGGTCGAGGTCGGCCAGCACGGCCGCCGTCCAGTCGCCGTCCGCGGGGCGGGCCACGTGGTGCAACGCGCCCCCGTGGCGCCCGGCCAGGCGCTCCCAGGCGTAGACGTCGGAGGGGAACTGCTGCTCGAGCACCACCACCACCTGGCCCGGGTCCAGGTGGAGGTTGGCCGCGGCCGTCGAGACGCCGTAGCTCACCGACGGCGTGATGGCCACGCCGTCGACGTCGTCGGGGACCCCGAGGAGGCCGGCGAACGCGCCGCGGAGCTGGTCGACCGGCACGGTGAAGTCGTCGGGCACCACCGTCCACGGCTGGCCCTTGCGGGCCAGGCCCATCCACCCCGCCTCCACCGCGATGCGGGGCACCGGGCCCATGAACGCGCAGTTCAGGTAGGTCACGTCGGTGGGGATCGAGAACGCCGAGCGGGCGGTCTCGAGCGGGTGGGGGGCGGCCACGCCCGGCACGGGGAGGGGGATCACCCCGTCGAGTGTGCCACCGGGGCCGGCCCGGCCGGCCGTCCCGGCCGGCCGTCCCGGCGGGCCGGGAGGCCGCCCCGTAGCGTCGGGGCCATGTTGGAGCTCGATCACCTGACCCGACGCTACGGCGACCTCGTGGCTCTCGACGACGTGACCTTCACGGTCTCCCCCGGCGAGATCGTGGGGTTCGTCGGGCGCAACGGAGCCGGCAAGACGACGGCCATGCGCCTCGTCCTCGGCCTGGCCGAGCCCGACACCGGCGAGGTCCGCTGGCGCGGCTCGGTGCCGGACCAGCGCACCCGGGCCGTAGCCTTCGGCTACCTCCCGGAGGAGCGCGGCCTCTACCCGAAGATGCGCATCGTCGACCAGCTGCGCTTCCTCGGCCGGCTCTCGGGCCTGACGGCCCCCGATGCGGCGAGGGCGACCGACCGCTGGCTGGAGCGCCTCGGGCTGGCGGAGCGGGCCGGGGACACGCTCGACGCCCTCTCCCTCGGCAACCAGCAGCGCGTCCAACTGGCCGCCGCCGTGCTGCACCAGCCCGACCTGCTCGTGCTCGACGAGCCCTTCAGCGGCCTCGACCCGATCGGCGTCGACCTCATGGCCGGGGCGCTGGAGGAGGAGGTGGCCCGGGGCGCCGCCGTGTTGTTCTCGAGCCACCAGCTGGAGCTGGTCGAGCGGCTCTGCCACTCCGTCGCGGTGATCGACGCCGGGCGGCTGGTGGCCCACGGCACGACCGCCGACCTGCGAGCCGCCCGCGCCGGACGCCGCTACGAGGTGGTCGTGCGCGGCGCCCTCGACCACCGGTGGGCGGAGGGGCTGTCGGGCATCACCGTGGTGGAGCACCACCAGGGCCGCGTGGTGGTGGAGCTCGATCCGTCGTCCGACGACCAGCGCCTCCTCGACGCCGCCCGCGCCGCCGGCTCGGTGGAGCGGTTCGGCCCGGTGCAGGTGTCGTTGGCCGAGCTCTACCGAGAGGTGGTGCCGGCGTGACCGTCCTGGACCGTGCCCGCACCGGCCCCCAGGACGAGCCGGGGGCGCCGGTGGGCGGTCCCCCGGACCGCCGAGCCCCTCACTCGTCGTCGGGCGCCGTCCGCCTGGTGGCCGGGCGCGAGGTGCGCGCCGCGCTCCGGCGGCGCTCCTTCTGGGTGGGCGCCGGCATCACCTTGCTCATCGTCCTGGGCGTGTCGATCGTGCCCGGCCTGGTCGCCGACGACGGGGCCACCACCCGCACGGTCGGGCTCACCGGCGCCACGGAGGAGCTGCGGGGGCCCCTGGGCGCCATCGACCGCAGCGATCCCGACCTCCGCATCGAGATCACCGCGTACGCCGACGACGCCGAGGCCCGTCGGGCCGCCCGCGAGGGCGAGGTCGACGCCGCGGTGGTGGGCGATCGGCTCCTCGTGGAGGACGAGGCGTCCGCCGAGCTGGTGGCCGTGCTCGACCAGGCGGCCCGCGCCGCCCGGGTGGGGACCGGGGTGGCCGAGGGCACCGTCGATCCCGACATCGCCGAGGCGCTGGCCGCCCCGCAGGTCCTCACCGTCGAGGCGCTCGACCCGGACGACCCCGACGAGGAGGCGCGCCAGGCCATGACCGTCTTCGGCATGTTCCTGCTGCTCGCCCAGATCTTCGCCTTCGGCTACGCGGTCGCCGGCGGGATCGTGGAGGAGAAGTCGTCCCGCGTCGTGGAGGTGCTGCTGGCCAAGCTCCGCCCCGGCGAGCTGCTCGCCGGCAAGATCCTCGGCATCTGGCTGCTCACGACGGCCCAGATCCTGGTGTTCGCAGCGCTCGGCGTGGTGGGCGCCACCGCGTCGGGCACGCTCGACCTCCCGCCGGGCTGGCTCGGCGTGATCGGGGTCCTGTTCCTCTGGTACGCGGTGGCGTACCTGTTCTACGCCTGCGTGTTCGCCATCTGCGGTGCCCTGGCGGCCAGCCCGGAGGACCTCCAGAGCAGCACCACCCCCGCCACCATCTTGATCATGGTGGGCTACGCCGCGGCCATCGCCGCCCTGGGCGATCCCGAGTCGACGGTGACGGCGGTGGCGTCGTTCCTGCCGTCGAGCGCCCCCCTGGTGATGCCCCTGCGCGCCGCGCTGGGCGACGTGCCCGGGTGGCAGGTGGCCCTGTCCGTCGCCCTCACCCTCGGGGTGGGCGCCCTGCTCGTACCGGTCGCCGGGCGCGTCTACCGCGGGTCGGTGCTGCAGACGAGGCAGACCAAGCTCCGCTCGGCGTGGCGGTCCGCCCGCACCTGACCCTCAGCGGACCAGGTCCACCAGCGTCCAGACCGCCAGGGCGGCGAAGATCGCCGATCCCACGTAGTTGACCTTGTGGATGGCGATCCGCGTCACCAGCTGGCGGCCGAAGGTGGCGGCGATGGCGGCCACCGCGGCCAGGGCCAGCAGGGCGCCCACGCCCGTGGCGAGCGGCTCCCCGCTCTTGGCGGCCAGGCTGGCGGTGGCGAGCTGGGTGAGGTCGCCCCACTCGGCCAGCAGGATGAGGCCGGCGCTCCCCATCACCGTGGCCCGCACGGTGGCGAGGGGGTCCTCGGTGATGCCCAGGTCCTCGACCTCCGCGCGCCGGGCGGCCCCGAACAGCAGGATCGACCCGGTGAGGAACAGCAGCGCCACCGCGAGGCCGACCACCACGTCCGGGAGCAGGCCGATGGCGCTGCCGGCCAGCACCGCCACCACCACGTGGACCGTGAAGGCCGCCACCACGCCCACCCACACCCACCCGGGGCGCCGGTAGCGGGTGACCAGCACGATGGTGGCCACCATCGACTTGTCGGGCAGCTCGGCCGGGAAGACGGTGACGAAGGCCTGGAGCAGGTCGGTGATCGGCATGGGCTCGCTTCCGGGTGGATCTGCACCGGCCTCGCCTCCGGTGGGGTCCACGCTGGCACACCGCACCCCGCACACCGCCCACCGCACCCCGTGCGCCGGCCTCCGGCGCGGCACGAGGCGGCCACCGGGTGAACGAATGTGTCGGGCTCGTGAACCCTCGGTCGGCATCCACCGCGAGCGCGTGCGGTGGCGGAAGGATGGTCCTCGGTGACCACCGCTCAGCCGTCGGACGACGGGCCCCGTTGCGAGGCCCCGTGGACCTGATGGCTGCTGACCGCCCTGGGGGCTCTGTGACCGACGTGCTCGATGCTGCTCTTCCGACGCGCCTGCGGACCTACGTGCTCGACACGTCGGTCCTGTTGGCCGACCCTCGTGCGCTCGTCCGCTTCGACGAGCACGCGGTGGTCGTGCCGATCGTGGTGCTGATGGAGCTGGAGGCCAAGCGCGACCACCCCGAGCTCGGCTGGGCCGCCCGCCAGACGCTCCGGCACCTCGAGCAGCTCCGCCTGGAGCACGGGTCGCTCACCGAGGCGCTGCCCGTGAACGACCAGGGCGGCACCATCCGGGTGGAGCTCAACCACCAGTCCACCGACGGGCTCCCGTCGGGCATGACGGCCGACAACAACGACCACCGGATCCTGGCCGTGGCCCACAACCTGCGCCGGGACGGCCTCGACGTCACGGTGGTCACCAAGGACCTGCCGCTCCGCCTGAAGGCCAGCATCGTCGGACTCGAGGCCGACCAGTACCGCAACGAGCAGGCCACCGACTCGTCGTGGACCGGCTTCGTCGAGCTCGACGTGGAGCCCGACGAGATCGACGACCTCTACAGCGAGCGGGTCCTCGACCTCCCCGAGGCCCGCGACCTGCCGGTCAACGCCGGGGTCGCCCTGCACGCCGGCAGCCAGTCGGCCCTCGGTCGGGTGCGGGCCGACAAGGCCATCCACCTCATCCGCGGCGAGCAGTCGCTCTTCGACGTCGTCGGCCGCAGCGCCGAGCAGCGCATCGCCCTCGACATCCTGGCCGACCCGTCGATCGGCATCGTCAGCCTCGGCGGTAACGCCGGCACCGGCAAGAGCGTGCTGGCGCTGGCCGCCGGGCTCGACGCCGTCCTCGAGCGGCGCACCCACAAGCGCATCCTCGTGTTCCGCCCGCTGTTCGCCGTGGGCGGCCAGGAGCTGGGCTTCCTGCCCGGCGACAAGGACGAGAAGATGGGCCCCTGGGCCGCCGCGGTCCACGACGCCCTCGAGTCGATCGCCGGCCCCGAGGTGGTGGAGGAGGTGTTCGCCCGCGACCTCCTCGAGGTGCTCCCGCTCACCCACATCCGGGGCCGGAGCCTCACCGACACCTTCGTGATCATCGACGAGGCCCAGAACCTCGAGAAGGCGGTGCTGCTCACCGCGCTGAGCCGCCTCGGCGAGGGCAGCCGGGTCGTGCTCACCCACGACGTCGCCCAGCGCGACAACCTGCGGGTGGGCCGCCACGACGGCATCGCGTCGGTGATCGACGCCATGAAGGGCCACCCGCTCTTCGCCCACGTCACCTTCACCCGCTCCGAGCGCTCGGCTGTGGCGGCGCTCGTCACCAGCCTCCTCGACGACCCGATGGGCTGACCCCGGTGGGCTGACGCCGATGAGCTGCCCCGGTGGGATGACCCCGACGGGCACCCACCGGGCCGCGGCTCGGTGGGTGCCCGGCTACCGGATGCGGAAGCGGACGGTGGCCGACTCCTCGGTGAAGCGGTCGGGCTTCACGGTGACGGTGAGGGTCCACTCGCCCGCCACGTCGAGGTCGGTGCCCACCAGCTGGAAGTGGCCGGGGCCGGCCTGCACCGGCTCGCGATCGAGCGGACCGAGGTCCTGGGCGGGGAGGGCGAGCTCGAAGGTGGCGTCGCCGTAGCGGTCGTCGGGCCCGTCGCCGGCGTCGAGGAGGTAGGCGTGCACGTCGTTGCGGCCGGGCTCGGCCGGGTCGACCACCACCTCGAGGGTCCCCTCCCCCAGCGGGGCGCTCACCGTCTGGATGCCCGCACCAACCGCATCGCGAGCCGGGGTCTCGTTGGCCAGCACCGCGGTGAGCCCGAGCACCGCCACGATGGCGACGGCCTCGAGGCGCACCACCCGGAGCAGGCCGCGCCACACCCGGTCCTGGGCCGCGGTGCCGTTTGCGGCCCCGTCGACGTCGGCGGCCCCGTCGACATCGGGCGCCGGCTCGCCCCCCACCGACTCCGGCACCGCCACCTCGTGGTGGAGGGCGGGCACCAGGCGGAACCGGTTCCAGGCGGCGCCGGCCAGCACCAGGCTCACGAGGCCGACCTTCACCAGCAGCAGGCGGCCGTAGGTGGTGGAGGTGAGGGCCTCGAGGCCGCCGACCTCGATCCAGCCGAGCGCGAGGCCGGCCGCCACCACGACACCGGCCGCCAGGCCGGCCAGGCCGGAGAAGCGCGCCGTGGCCTCGGCCGCGCCGGTGGCGTCGCCCGCCCGTCGGCGACGCGCCACCGCGGTCAACAGGGCACCGAGGCCGCCGAACCACACTGCGCCCGCGGCCACGTGGGCCGCGTCGGCCAGGTAGCCCACCGCCGCTGGTGACATGGTGCGGGTGTGGCCGGTGACCACCAGGCCGACGGGCGCCAGCACCGCCCCGCCCACCGCCAGGGCGCGGGCCGGGCCCCGGAACGGCAGGCCGGCCGTGATCACCAGGGCGAGGAGGCCCGCCCCGGTGAGGCCGATCGACCACCCCACGCCGTCGGCGATCGCGAGCGACAACACCCCCTCGTCGGCGATCGACGACCAGCCCCGCCCGGTGACCAGCGCCGCCTGCACGGGCAGCTGGGCCAGGACCGCCACCAGCCCCAGGCACCCGAGCGCGGTGGTCGCCCCGCCCACGGGCGAGGGGTCACCGTCGCGCCGCAGCGCGGCGCCCACGAGCACCGCGCCGGTGGCGCCGAGGATGCCGACGTAGGCGAGGCCTCGCAGCACGGCGCCCACCGCGTCGTCGCGCCCGTCGGCGCTCCCGGCGAAGGCGGCGTCGACCAGGTCGGTGCGCACGTCGGTGCGGGTGCCCACCGAGAAGGTGAACGCGCCGCGGATCGGGTGGCCGTCGGCGGACACGACCCGCCAGGCCACGAGGTAGCCCCCGTCGGGGAGCTCGCCCGCCACGGGTGCCTCGACGGTGCTCCCCGACGCGGTGGCCGTGCCGGCGTCCACCCGCTCCCCCTCGGCGTCGAGGATGCGGACCCCGTCGGCCTGCACGGAGACGCCCTCGGTGAACGACAGGGTCACCACCTCGGGGCTGGTGGCGGCCACCGAGTCGTCGGCCGGATCGGAGGTCGAGAGCTCGGCGTGGGCCGACGCCGGGCTCGCGAGCGCGAGCACCAGGACGGCGACCAGGAGGACCAGGCCGGCGAGGTGGCCGGCCCGGCTCGACGTGCGGGCCGCCATCAGGCGGCGAGGCCGGCGCGGGGACGGCGGAAGCCGTCGAGGAGCGGGGTGTCGTCGGGCGGCCGGTGGGCGATCACCCAGAGCAGCCCGAGGCCACCGAGCTCCACCAGGTGCTGCGCCTCGGCGGCGGCCGCGGCCCGGCCGCTGGCCACGTCGACCACCGCGGCGACGACCATGGCCAGGGCCAGGGCGGCCACGAACGGCACCAGCCCCACCGCCCGGGCCGGACGCAGCACCACGAGGAGGAGGGCGGCGGCCAGGGCGAGGTCCCAGGCGCCCAGCTCGCGCGCCAGGTGCACGTCGGCGTCGGCGCCCGCCAGCAGCCCGGGGACCGACAGCAGGAGCTGGGTGAGGGCCACGCCGAGCAGCGCCCACCGGGTCCAGTGGTGGCCGGGGCCGGCGGCCGGCCCCGACGCCAGCCGCGCCGTGAGGCGCGCCACGGGCGACCGCGCCGGGCGCCGGGCGTCGGCGGCGGCCAGGATCGTGGCCGAGAGGTCGGGGACCGCCTCGGCCGTCCGCACCGTCACGCCTCGGCGCAGCCGGTGGCTGCCCTCGGCGAAGGCGCGGCACGACGAGCAGCTGGCGAGGTGGTGCTCGTGCAGCTGCTCGTCGACGCCGGGGTCCTCCCCGTCGAGGCGGGCGGACACGGCTTCTCGACACGGCTGGCAACGCATGCCGGGGTAGTCGGTCCGACGACGCCGGTGGTTCCCCGGGCCCGCCGAGTTGGGCGCGAACCGCCCGGGGAACCTACGATGACACGTCCGCAGGAGCACGGTCCCGGCCCGGCTCGCTGCCTCCGCCACCTCCGGGGAGTACCACAACGATGGCAAAGAGCGACAAGCGACCGATCATCAAGCTGAAGTCGACTGCGGGGACGGGCTACACCTACGTCACCCGCAAGAGCAAGACCAACACGCGTGAGCGGATCGAGATCAAGAAGTACGACCCGAAGATCCGCCAGCACGTGATG
>JBBRFU010000051.1:0-21274 GCA_038241315.1 Acidimicrobiales bacterium
GGGCCGAGGGGCACCCCACGGCGGTTGGACCGGCCCGCCGGGTGGGCCGGGGGGCGGCCAGGAGCCGTCGGGGCGCCACGCGGCTCGGGGGTCGCCTCCCGGGACCGGCGGCGGCGCCCAGCCCGGGAGCGGTCCCCGCTCGCCGCCCTCGCGTCCTTCGTTCCCCATGTGCGCTCCCTGACCGTGTCGGACCGTGCACGCTACTGCGGGGCCCGGCGGCGACGGCCGCGACCACCCACCGCGGCGGTGGCCCGGACGCGACACCGGCCGATCGCGGCGCCCTCCCCCTTGGGGGCTGCCAGCGGATCGGCCGGAGTCGTACGGCCAGCGGCGTTGCACCGGTCGTGACCCCCGTCACCGTAGTGAACCGGCGCCGCCCGCTCCAGTCGACGCCGGTCCACCGCACCGCCACCGCGCGTTCACCGCACGGTCACCGGTGCCGCCCCCGCGACCCAGCCGCCACCGCGCCGCCACCGGTGCCGGTACGGTCGCCCCATGCGCTTCGGTATCGCCTTCGCCAACTCCGGACCCCTCGCCGAGGGGCCCACCGCCGCCGGTTGCATGCGGGCGGTGGAGGCCGCCGGGTTCGACTCGGTGTGGACCATCGAGCACGTGCTCGTGCCCGTGGGCTACGAGTCGACCTACCCCTACGCCCGCAGCGGGAAGATGCCCGGCGGCGAGACCTCGGCCATGCCCGACCCGCTGATCTGGCTGGCCTACGTCGCCGCCGTCACCGACACGCTCCTGCTCGGCACCGGCATCCTCATCCTCCCCCAGCGCAACCCGGCCATCGTGGCCAAGGAGGTGGCCACCCTCGACCGCCTCTCGGGCGGGCGGGTGCGGCTGGGCATCGGGGTCGGCTGGCTGGAAGAGGAGTTCGACGCCCTGGGCGTGCCCTTCGCCGGCCGGGGGAAGCGCACCGATGCCTACGTGGCCGCCATGCGCGCCCTCTGGACCGGCGAGGAGATCACCCTCGACGACGGGTACCACCGCTGGGACCGGGTCGTGAGCCTGCCCACGCCGACCGACGGCACCGTCCCGATCGTGATCGGCGGCCACGGCGAGGCCGCCGCCCGCCGCGCCGGTCGCCTCGGCGACGGCTTCTTCCCCGGCAAGGGCTCGCCCCAGCAGATCGCCCAGCTCCTCGAGGTCATGCGCCAGGCCGCCACCGACGCCGGCCGCGACCCCGACGCCATCGAGGTCAGCGCCGCGTCCCGCGACATCGCCGGCCCCGACCCCATCGCTGCCGTCGAGGAGATGGCCGCCATCGGCGTCCACCGCATGATCCTCCCGCCCCTCGCCTGGGATCCCGACGCCGCCCAGGAGGCCTACGGCCTCTTCGGCGAACAGGTCATCGCCAAGGTCACCTGAGCCGCGCTCGCCGACGCCCGCCGGTCCGGCCGGGCCTGCGAGCCAGCTCAGGTGTCCGGCATGCGCATCACCTCGTCGAAGTGCAGGCCGGTGAGCCCGGAGGCCTCGTAGCCGGCCTTGAAGTCGTCGGTGCAGTAGAGGCCGACCGGATAGGAACGGAGCCGGAACAGCGGCGCCCGGACCGCGGCCAACTCGTCGGAACGGAACGCGTAGCGGAAGATCGTGGACCGGACCTCGGGCGTGCCGTGCCAGTCGGAGGCATCGAGGTCGAGGCACTCGGACGCGTACGTCACGTGGCCGAGCCACCGGGCGCCATCGGGTGTCGTGCACGGGAGGAACTCCACCAGCTCCCCGAGCAGGCTCTCGAGGAAGCGGCGACCGTCATCGGCGACGAGTGGGTCGCTCTGGAAGTTCACCGCCGAGAACGTCGCCATCGGCAGGGTGGGGTCACTCACCACCAGCGGCACCGCCACCCAACGATCGGCGAGCGGCTCCGCTTACCAGTCGACGAACCGCGTGATCGGCACCTCGTCCGCCAGGAAGTACTGCCGGAAGGTACTGACCGAATGCCAGACGACCTAGACAGGGATCACGACCTCACCTGGCCATGGCTCTGGAGGACCGACCGCACACCGAGCGCTTCGGCACGCGCGACGAGCCTCGTTCCCCTCGGTGGTCGCTCACCCGTCGGTGCCCGTGCCGTCGGCGGCGAGGGCGGCAGCCAGCGCGGCCCCGTCGAACACCGGGCTCCCGCGGGACCTCCAGTCGCGCCGGTACTCGGCGAAGGACGACGGCGCCGCGGTCCCCGGGTTGTCGTCGTTGCCGAACTCGAAGCCGCAGTTGACGCACACCTCATAGCTGGGCGTTCCGAGGACGTCCTCGTAGGGAGGGACGAGCACCACGTCGCTCGGGGGCGGCCAACTCGAGTACGGAGGCCGCTCGAGCACCCGCAACTCACACACCGGACAGACGATCACCTGCACCCTCCCCGATCGGGGGGAAGGGTACCCGGACGCTGGAGCCGGCGGCCGAGCCGAGCGCGCATCAAATCGAGGGCGCACGAGGCCGGTGCCGATCCCTGAGCAGCGGTCGCCGACGCCCGCCGGTCCGGCCGGCCGGGCCTGCGAGCCAGCTCAGGTGTCCGGCATGCGGAACACCTTCTCGAACAGCAGGCCGGTGAGCCCGGAGGCCTCGTAGCGCTCCTTGAAGTCGTCGGTGCCGTAGAGGCCCCCCGGGGCCGACCGGATGCCGAAGAGCTGCGAGCGGAGCGAAGCCAGCGCCGCGGCGCGGAACGCGTAGCGGAACACGCCTGTCCGGAGCTCGGGCGTGCCGTGCCAGTCCGAGGCGTCGTCGTCGAGGCAATCACTCACGTAGAGCACGTGTCCGAGCCACCGTTCGCCGTCGGGCGTGGGGCACGGCAGGAACTCCACCTGCTCACCGAGCTCGGCCTCGAGGAAGGCGCGGCCCTCGGCATCGACCAGAGGATCGGACGCGAAGTTGACCGACGAGAACGACGCCTCGGGCATCGACGGGTCGTCGACCAGCAAGGGGATCGGGACCCAACCCGCCCCCCGAGGCGCTTCGTCCCAGTGGAGGAACGGCTCGATCGGCAGCTCATCCGGCAACGCGAACCGCCGATGGGCGTCCACGTCGAACCCGATCCGATGGACGCCGGTCGTGACAGTCACGGGGCCATGCTCTGCAAGAAGATGAGGACGTCGCGCATCTCGGCGAGCCTCGCGCGAGCCGCCGGAAGGCCCCCCGCCTTGAACGCGTCGTAGATGGCCTGATCCACGGCCTCGACGTACCGGCGGGTGAGCGTGGCGTTGTGCAACGCGCCAGGTCCCCGCCGCAAGAGCACGCCGTTCAGCGCCGGGTCGTGGATGATCGTGTCGCCCAGGATGCCTCGTGCACGCTTTGCGTAGCGGTGTCCCTTGGGGATGATGTGGTGCGCCTCGAGGCCGCTGGCACGCTGCGCGTCGAGGCCGTACTCACGGAGGAGACCACTGCGGAAGGCCCCCTGGCAGACGTTGTGGACGAGGATGTCTTCGTTGCCGACGGCGACGTGGAAGGTGTTCAGCTCGTCGACGGCCAGGTTGTAGGCCCGGGCGATGCGGGCCGAGCCTGGGTCGAAGCCGTCGACCACCACCAGGTCGCCATCGGCGGCGAGGACCCGGTCACCGGCATCGAGCTCGTCGGCGCGCTGCCACTGGCGATCGGTGTCGTTCCAGAACGGGTGGTCCTCGGTGGTGACCACCTCCTCGCCACCCAGCGACAGGTCGTACACCGTGTCCTCGTGGACGAAGACCTCCCGCACCTCCCGCGGACCGGACTCCCCGGTCTCCGGGTTCGTGGCCAGGACCAGGTCGCCCACCTCGACGTCCTCGATCGCCTTGCGCGACCCGTCGGCCATCAGCACCAGCGTCGAGCCCTCGAACGAGCAGGCCCGCACCACGCGGGAGCCGGATCCGGCCCCGTGCGAGCCGATGGCGAAGTCGAGCGCCGTCCCCAGCACCAGGCCGGCCCCGTAGGCGCCGCTGCACGGATCGACCCGGCTGCTCAGGAACTCCGAGCGGTTCGAGGCGCCGAACGAGATCGCCTCGAGGGTGCCCCCGGCCACGTTCGCCACGGTCTGGGAGGCCTCCGGGTGCTGCTCGGCGATGCTGTCGCACCCGTCGTCGGGATCGAACGGGTTGTTGATGCACATCCCGTCCCACGGGGCCAGGCCCGTCGGATCGGTCCCGTTGACCGGGCTGTTGTCGATGTAGCCGTAGGCCGAGCCGGTCATCACCTCCAGCGGGTCCCGGCTCACGAACTGCGCCGTCTCCGGGTCGTAGTACCGGGCTCGGAGGTAGATGAACCCGGTCTCGTCGTCGGTGTAGCCGCCGGCGTAGCCGAACGGCGTGCCCGAGGGGGCGGTGGCGTCGACCTCGTTGCCGTAGGCGTCCCAGGTCGTCTTCGCCAGCACGTTGCCGCTCGAGTTGGTGGTCATCCGGACCGACCCGAGGTGGTCGGGGTGGAGGTAGCGGAGCGTGCCGTCGGGGTCGTACTGGGCCAGCGGCGTGGTGCCGGCGCCGTAGACCCATCGGGTGGGCGCGGCGGTGTCGGTCGCCTCGGTCAGCAACAGCGGCAGGCCGTTGTGGGTCCAGGTGGCGCGGTCGGTGCTGCCGTCCGAGGTGCGGCTCTGGCGGAGGCCTCGGGCGTCGTAGGTGTACGACGTCGACGGGTCGGACGAGTGGTGGACCGCGGTGAGCCGGTCGGCCTCGTCGAAGGCGTAGAGGGTGCCCGCGCCGCCCGGCGCCAGCTTCCCGCCCCGCTGTCCCCGTGGGCCGTACCCGTAGCGGGTCGATCCGGCCGGCGGCGTGCCGCACGAACCGCCGGTGACCGTCGAGGGGGCGGTGAAGCACAGCTGGTTGGCCGCATCGAAGACCTGCCGGGTGCCGTCGGCCAGGGTGATCGGGTTGCCGGCCAGGTCGTAGGCGTAGTCGTCCGGACCGCTGCCGACGAGCTGGTCCAGCTCGTCGTACTCGAAGGCGGTGGGACCGGCAGGCAGGTCCGCGGTGACGGCGGCGTCGAGGAGCCCGGTGTCGCCGAAGTCGTGGTCGATGGAGCCCAGCACCACCGTGCCGCGACGGAACGTCTGGGTGTCCAGTCGGTCGGCGTTGTCGTAGGTGTAGGCCGTGACGTTCTGCGGGTGGGTGAGCGTCGTGACGTTGCCGTTGGGGTCGTAGGCGTACCGGTAGACCTTGCCGGTCCAGTCGGTGACCGTCGAGAGCCGGCCGGCGGTGTCGTAGGCCTTCCGGACCAACTTGGCATCCGGGTACACGAGCCCGGTGAGGTTGCCCTCGGCGTCCCACTGGTAGCCGGTCGAGGACCCTGCGCCGTCCACCGCGCCGGTCATCCGCCCCAGCGAGTCGTGGGTGTAGGTGGTGGTCCCGGTCCCGTCGGCGAAGGTGGCGAGGGACCCTCGCCCGTCGTAGGTCATGGCGACGTCGGGCGTCGCCGGATCGCTGTAGTCGACCCCGGTCAGCTGGTCGGCGACGTCGTAGCTGTTGGTGACGCAGCCGGTGCGAGGCGTCGCCGCGCAGTTCCCGCCGGGGAGCTGGACGCGGGTCACGTTGCCCGCCGGATCGTGGGCGAACGAGGTGGTCCGACCGTCGGACGTCACCACCGACGTGGTGCGGTCGAGCGGGTCGCGCTGGTAGGTGGTGGCCCGACCGGCCCGGTCGACCGTCTGGGCCACCTGGCCCTCGGCGTCGTACACCGTGGACTCCGTGGTGCCGTCGGCGTTGGTGACGCCGACGGGCAGATCGGTCTCGTCGTAGACGTAGGTCGTCGACTGCCCGAGCGCGTCGGTGGTCGTCAACGGGTTCCCGTTGGGATCGAAGGTCACCGTGGAGCTGTTGCCCAGGGGGTCGGACACCCCGGTCACCCGACCGAAGGCATCGGTGGTGTAGGTCGTCTTGAAGGCGTCGGGATCGGCCCCGGTGACGTTGCCCTTCGGGGCGACGCTCCACTGGAGGCGGCCGACCGCGTCATGGGCCTGCGTGCTGGTGTTCCCGAGCGGGTCGCGCACCGAGGCGGTGATGCCGGTGACCGCGTCGTAGGTCATGGTCCACTCGCGCCCGAGGGCGTTGCGGACCCGGAGCAGGTCGCCTCGCGTGGCGGCGTCGGTCGACCGGGTGTAGGTGACCGTGCGGGTCCCCCCCGTCTCGGCGATCGGTGTGGCCACCGAGGCGGTGTTGCCGCTCCCGTCGTAGGTGTAGGTGGTGGTGAGACCGGTCGGATCCGTCGACGTCACCAGACGACGATCCCGGTTGTAGGTGAAGCGGCTGGTCCGATCCAGCGCGTCGGTGGTGGCCGAGACGTTGCCGTGGTCGTCGTAGGCGATCAGCTGATCGAGGTGGCCGTTCGGGTCGGTGACCCGGGTGATCCCCTTGAACGTCGGGTGGTACTCGAACGCCCACGTGGCCGCGGCCGGGGTCCCGTGGCCCTCGGTGACGGAGGTGCGGACGCCGTCGGCGTAGCGATCGAGTCGGACCTCCCCGGCGGGGTCGGTCACGGCCGTGGCGCCGGGGACCGAGGTGTAGTCGAACAGGTGCGTCCGGCCCTCCTCGTCGACCTGGCGGATCACGCGACCGCTGGCGTCGTACTGGTTCACGACCCCTTGCATCGATCCGTCGGCCACCTGTCGGGGCGAGATCGCCTTGGTGAGGCGGTGCCCGGCGTCGTACTCGTAGCGCCACTCGCCGCCGCCGAGGTCGGTCACCGTGCGGAGGTCGCCGGCCGCGTCGTAGCCGTAGGAGACGGTGCGGCCGGCGGGGTCCTCGATCTGGGTGATCCGATCACCGGTCCAGGCGACCTGCAGCACCCGACCGGTGTGGTCGGTGACGGTGGCCAGGCGATCGGATGGTCCGCTGTAGGCGTAGGTGAGCGCGAACCCGTTCGGGTCGGCCTGGCTGAGCAGCCGCCCGGTCGCGCTGAAGGTGGCGGTGCTCCGGTCGGAGCGCTTCAACACGAGGGAGCCGCCGGTGGTGGGCGTGAGCGTGCCGAACGTCCGCTTGGCGGCCACGTAGCCGCCGCCGTACTTCAGGAAGCGGCTCTCCGCCCCGCTCTCCTGGCGGACGGTCACGATGCCGTTCGCCTCGAACACGAGCTGCATGTCGAGGTTCGACGACCACCCCGGCCCGAAGACGCCGGCGATCGCGGCGGCGTCGGAGTTGTAGCCCCGGGTGACGCCCATGCCGCCGCCGCGGCCGGGGACCAGGAGGTCGGTGTAGGGCTGGTGGTAGTTCCCGGTGAAGGTGTCGATCGGGTCCGCGGCCTTGCCCGTGCACAGGGCGATGAAGGCGGCCAGCGGGTTGCAGCCCCGTCGCTCCGCCGGGAGGATCGCCGCGAGCAGGGCCGGATCGCTGTAGGCGATCGACGCCGCCGAGCCCATCGCACCCACCTGCGCGGTGAACACGTCGCGACGGCCGTTGGTGTCGTCGCTGACGATGTTGGTCGCCTCCGACGTGAACGCGACGCGGTTGCCCGAGCGGCTCAGCTGCGCATCCACCGTCCGCCGGTCGGGGATGGTGGCGTTGAGCGACGAGGACCGGACGACCGTGCCGCCGGCGAGGTAGCTGTCGACCACGCCGTTCGTGTCGGTGGCCACCAGCGCGGTCGAGGTGAGGAACGAGATCTTCTCGCCGCCGACCGACACGTCCACGTCGGTGAAGCTGTTGCCGTGCTCGATCGGCAGTCCACCGATCTGGGACATCGACGGGGTGTGGACCAACGCGCCCACGCCCATGGGCGACACGACGGTGGTGCCGTCGGGTGAGATCGCCGGCGGCGAGATGTTGCCGCTGCTGGCCGTGCCGTACTGGTGCCCGGCGAGCAGGGCGATCTGGCAGTCGGCGATCGGGGTGATCGGCTGCCCGGCCCCCTGGCGGTCGTACACGAAGTGCGCGGCGGTGTAGTAGGTCCCGAAGCACTTCGAGCTGCCGAGGGCCCCGAGCCCGCACCAACCGGCGGTGAACACCACGTAGCGCCCGTCATCGCTGATGGGCTGCCGGCTCACCCCCACGTCGCGGAGGCGCTTGATGTCTCCCCCGCCGCACGTCCGGTTGTTGAGCCAGGTGGTCGACTGCTGGGTCAGGAAGGGGTGGCCGCCGCCGAGGTTCACCAGGTTGCCGTCCGACAGGTACTCCAGCCCCGCGGTGCCCTCCTCCCAGAGGTAGAGCGCCTCGTCCACCGGGGTGATCACGCCGCCGATCGAGAGATCGGACGACTCGAACACGATCGTGTCGCCGTCGGCCGTCGTCGCCGGCTTCGTGCTGTTCCCCGTCCCCGCCGAGCCGCCGGGGCCCGCCGACACCAGCAGCGGTTGCCCGACCCGGCCGGCCGTGTCGAGGTCCTGCGCGTACACGTCGGTGTTGGCCGTCGCGTCGACGTCGGGCCGCAGGTCGGTGGCCCGGGAGTGCCACGCCACCCGGCTGCCGTCCCCGGCGATGGACGGGGCGTCGCTGTCCCCGTTCGCCCCGGTGCCGGCCGCCGTCGCCGACACCAGCACCACGGCCTGCGTCGTGCGGTCCTTGCGGTAGATCTGGCGCTTCCCGTTGGCGCCCGGGAACTGCGGGGCGGCCGAGGAGAACACCACGTAGCGACCGTCGTCGGTCAGCGACGCCCCCGCGCTGTCGCCGGCGACCTGACCGCCCGACCCGTCGAGCGAGACCCGGGCGACGTCGGAGATGGGTGTGCACGACGCCAGCAGCGCCACCACCCCCGCCGCCCCGACCGCGAGCACACCGCCCTTCGCACGCGCACCGACCAACCACTGATGAACCTTTGACACCCGCCCGCTCCTCGCCGTCCGCCTCTTCGCAGGGAGTCAAACATGGGCCACTCTCCGAAGCAACCCCATGTCAGGAGATCGTCGGAGCCCGGTGGACGGACGCCGGCGCGCCGCTACGAGCGGAAGACGTCGATGGGGTCGCCGTCGGCGACCAGGCTCGGGAAGTACTCGGCGATGCTCATCGGGATGCGGACGCAGCCGTGGCTGGCCGGGCGGTTGGGCACCGACGGGGCCCCGTGCACGGCGATGCCGCCGTTGAAGTACACCGGGTTGTAGAGGCGGCCGAGCGGGGCGTCGCGCCAGCCGTCGATGCGGCGCTGGTAGCGGTAGCTGCCCTCGGGGGTGACGGCGTTGCCGCAGTTCTCCCCGGTGTCGGTCTCCTCGCAGTACGGCACCTGGCTGCCGCTCGACACGTGGGTGATGAGGGTGGGCGCACCGTCGCGCCACACGAGCAGCACCTGGCGGGTGAGGTCGACCTCGGTGTGGGTGGGGCCCAGCGCGGGCCGGAGCATCGGTTGGGCGGGCTTGGCCAGGATCTGGGCCTCGAGCTCGGGCGTGACGATGCCGTCCTTGGGCAGGCCGTGGAGGGCCTGGAACGCCCAGACGGCCATGGTGACCTTGCTGCCGAACTGGCCGTCGATCTCCCCCGGGTCGTAGGCCTGGTCCTTCAACGCCTGCTGCAGGGCGCGCGTGCGGGTGCCCTTGGCACCCGACTGGAGCGGCCCCGGCGGCTCGGCGACCGTGGTGGGGTCGACCGGCGCCGTGGTGGTGGTGGTCGTGGTGGGCGCGGCCGTGGTGGTGGGGGCAGCGGTGGTGGTGGGGGCCTCGGTGGTGGTGGGCTCCGCCGGTGCCTCGGTGCCGGGCGTGGTGTCGTCGGCCTGCGACTCCGACCCGCCGCTGCCGCCGCAGCCGGCCAGCAGCACGGCGGTGAGCGCCAACGGCGCCAGGCGCCGCCGGCGGCCAGCGGTGCGCTCCCCGGGCGCCCGGGTGCCCCCGGATGCTCCCCCCACCGCTCGATCGATGATCACCTGCACCTGTGCTCCGTCCGCTTCGCCCGCTTCGCTGAGGCCCCCGGGCGCCGAGGGCGGATCAGTCTCGCGCAGCGGACCGCCCGGACCGCGTTCACCCCGTGCCGCGATCGCGTCGGGGCGGGCCGGTACGGTGAGGCCCCGGTGACCGCCGGAAGCGATCCCCCCTCGCCCGACGACCCCGGGGCCTCGCGGCAGAGGTCGGGCCCGGCCGACGTGTCGGCCTCCCTCCTGGTCGCGGCGCGCCGGGGCGACCCGGGTGCCTTCGCCACCTTCGTGGAGCACTGGGACCCGCACCTCCGCCCGTTCGTGCACCACACCCTGGCCGGCGACGGCGACACCGACCGGGTGCTGGGGGCCGCCTACGTGCGGGCGTTCCGGGCGCTGCCGCGGTACCGGCCCACCCGCACGCCCGGCCTGTGGCTCCACCGGATCGCCTACCTGGCCGCCATCGACGAGCTGCGCCGGCTCGGCCGCGACCCCCTCCGGCGTCGGGGCCGCACCCACCCGGTGCGCGGCGCCGACGACCGCCCACCGACGCCCGGGCCCGCCGACCCGGTGGCCCGGGCCCTCCACGACCTGGCACCCGATCAGCGCGCCATCGCCTTGATGGTCGACCTGGAGGGGTTCGGTCCGCCGGTGGTCGCCGAGGCGTTCGACACCGCCCCGGGGGTGGTGGCGGGCCGCCTGGCCTCGGCCCGGCGGGCGTTGATCGCCGCCGCCGACCCCGACGGTGCCCACGAGCTCCCGGCGCCGCCCGAGGTGGACGCACCGGTCACCCCAACGGTGCGGCCCCGCCCCGGCGCCACCGACGCCGGCGGGCCCGATGCCCCGGCGGTCAACGCGGTCGCCGACCCGCTGGGCGGGGTCCTCGTGGCCGGCTCCGTCGCGGTCCCGGTGGCCGACCTCGTCGCGCCGACGCCCGACCCCGATGCCGCCTTCCCCATCCCGGCGTGGGCCGAGGACCTGGGCCCACCCCCGCCCGCGGCGGCCGACGAGGTCGCGGCCACCGCCCCCGGCGGCGCCGAGGCCCCCGAAGCCCCGGCCGACGAAGCCCCGGCCGACGAGGCCCCGGTGGCGACCAGCCGGCCGGCCGACCCCGAGGCCCGTGCCGCGGCGGTGGTGCGCGCCGCCCTGCTCGCCCTGCCGGTGCCCCCGCCCGCCGACGGCTTCTGGACGGCGCTCGGCCGACGGCTCCTGGCCGAGCGCGAGCGTCCGGCCGCACCCACGCCGGACCCGGTGGCCCGGCTGGCGCGCGCCCACCCGGCCGAGCTCGGCTTCCACCCGGCCTCGGCCCACACCTCGGTGGCCGACCTCGCCACCCAGGCCGGCCGCACCCGACCCCGGCGACGGTGGGCCCGACCGCTGGCCATCGCCCTGGCCGTGGTGGCCGTGGCCGGCATCGTGGCCGGCGCGGTGGCCATCGGCATCAGCGGACGCACGCCCGACGGGTCGGTCAGCGGGACGGAGCTGGCCGTCGACGTGGCCGGCGCGCTCGACAGCAGCCGCTTCCTCAAGGTGCAGGTGACGGTCGAGGAGCGCACCACGGCCTCCCCCGACGAGCTCGTCCGACAGGGCCACGAGGTCACCATCGCCGAGGACGGGTCCTACCTCGTGTCCGGCACCGATGCCATCGACCAGACCACCTACTCCGCCGCCGACGGGCTGTACCGCCGGGTGCTGGTGGTGGCCGGCGAGGCCGGTGCCCCGCCGGCGGTCCTGGTGGCCGAGCAGCGCGACCTGGCCGCCGGGCCGCCCGACCCCACGGCCCCCACCCCTCCCCTGCTCGACGAGCTGCGGGCGGTCACCACCCTCCTGCGCAGCGGCTCGCCGCGCCGGGTCCCCGCCACCACCGTGGGCGGGGTGGCCACCTGGACCGACCGTCGCACCGTGGGCACGGGTCCCGACGGGGCCGACGAGGAGTGGCGCGTGTCGGTCCGCCGCTCCGACGGCTTCCCCATGCGGATCGAGCGGCGCCGCGACGGCCGGGTGGTCCGCCGGCTCCGGTTCTCGGGCTGGACCCCCGCCTCGACCGTGCCCCTCACCGCCTTCGCCCAGCCCCTACCCGACGGAGGCGCCCGCTCGCTCACCACCCACGGGTTCCGCCCCGTCGACCTGGCGGCGGTCCCCCTGCTCGGCCGCGGGGACGCGCGCACCCCCGCCTGGCTGCCCGAGGGCTTCGAGCTGGCCACGGTGGCGGCGCTCGGTGCCGCGCCGGCCCAGGCCCCCACCACGGGCGACGGCACCAACCCACCCGACGTCGCGGTGCTCTCCCTCGGCTACCAGCGGGGGCCGGAGCGCATCACGATCACCACGCGCGCCTCCAGCGCACCGGAGACCGACTGGTCCGACCCCTTCGTCGGCGGGGCCGACGGAGGTGCCGTCCCGACCGACGCCGCCGCCGAGGCCCAGGAGCGCACCCTCGGCGACGGCCACTTCAACCAGGTGCCCGTGCGCATCACCACCGACGCGGTGGGACGGGCCCGGCTGTGGGGGGTCGACGACGACGTGGTGCTCACGGTCAGCGGCGACCTCACCGCCGCCGACGCCTACCGCGTGGCCGCGTCGCTCCGCTGACCGTCCCGGCGGCCCGGCCGCCCGGTGGTCCGGCCGGTCGGGCCGGACCGGCCGGGTCCGCTGGCTCAGGCGGCGGGGCGGTTGGTCCGCGGTTCGTGGGGCCGGCAGGCCTGCCCCCGCCACGACGGGCAGGCAGCGACCTCGTCGGGCACGTCATCGATGTCGGGCAGGACGCCGAGCACCAGCCGCGACGGCCGGTCGCCGCCGTAGCCGACGTCTCGTGGCGCCCCGTCCTCGCCGGTCGTCTCGAAGGACCACGCCCCGAAGTCGCGACCCGGGCTGGAGATGGTGACCTGGAGGCGGTCGCCGGCCCGGAAGGCCTGGGCGAACGACGGGAAGGCCACCCGTGCCTCCTCGAAGGCGTCGGCGGGCATGTCCTCGGCTGCGTCGCGGGCGTAGGTGCGCTCCACCAGGAGCCCCTCGGAGCGCTCCTCGTCGATCGCCCGGTCGCTGAGGCGCAGGAGGCCGGTGGTCACGTGCCACTCGGTGCCGACCGCGTCCACCAGCGACAGCGACACCTGCACGTCGGCGTCGCCGTCGGGCACCCGCAGGTGCAGGTCGGCGTAGCCCGGGCCGCCGAGGACGGTGTCGGCCGCGAACGGCTCCGACCGGTACGACACCGCGTCGCCCTCGGCCCAGGTCGTCCAGTCGAAGTCCCACGTCGGGGCCAGCAGCTCGTACCCGTCCGGACCGAAGAAGGTCTCGGTGCCCCCGGCCACGTCGTTGGCGAAGGTGTCGGCACCGGTGTCGCCGGCCTCGTCGTCGGTCAGGGCCCCGTCGGCATCGAGGGCGAAGACGCGCTCCTCGGTGCCCGACGGCGGCCAGGCGTCGTAGCTCTGCTCGAACTGGGCCACCGGCGAGCCCGGCGCGTCGCCGCCGGCGCCGCTCTCGAAGAGCACCCGCACCGGGTCCTCCGCCTCGTAGGCCGCCAGCACCTCGTCGTACTGGTCGTCGTCGAACTCGGTGAAGCGATCGGGCTCGAAGGAGAGGCCCTCCACGCCGAACTCGTCGGCGAAGAAGGTGGGGGCCGCCTGGCGCAGGCCGTCCTCGAGGCGCGGCACCTCCTGGTCCACGTAGAGCTCCAGGAACTCGTACCACCGGGTCAGGGTGAGCGGCGTGTAGCCGTCGGGGTGGCGGCCGTTGAAGAGGTTGAAGCGGGTGACCGGCGCGTTGTCGAAGCGACCCAGCATGTCGGCGAACTGCGGGCCGGTCTGCTCGTCCTGCCAGGCGCCGGTCAGGTACACCGGCACGTCGATCTTCGACACGAGGCGCGACAGGTCGCGGCCGTCGGCCAGCGCGGGGCGGCGGACGAGCGACTTGCCGAAGGCCTCGAAGTCGATGTTCTGCTCGCGGGCCTCGAGGTGCGAGGCGCAGGTGTCGTCGCCCCCGTCGATCAGCTCGGACACCCAGTCGGACCCGCCGGCCGACGACTGGCGGTCCCGCTCGGCCAGCCACTGCTTGGTGAAGCCGCCGTTGTAGACCCCGCCGGGCCACTGCTGCAGCCACGGGTCCTTGATGACCGACAGGGAGGTGACGGCGGCGAGGCTCGGCGGCTGGGTGGCGGCCGTGTAGAGCTGGGTGATCCCCGAGTAGGAGAGCCCCACCATGCCGACCCGGTTCCCCTTCACCCAGGGCTGACGGGCCACCGCCTCGACGGCGTCGTAGCCGTCGACCTGCTGGGCCGTGTTGAACACGTCGAACACGCCGCCGGAGCAGCCGGTGCCGCGCATGTTGACGCCCACCGTGGCGTAGCCGAGGAGCCCGGCGATCATCGACCCCGGCTCCATCCCGCCCGGGTTCGAGACGCCGTAGCCGGAGTACTCGATCACCGTGGGGTAGGGGCCGTCGGCCGCCGGGCCCGGCAGGTTCACCTTCAAGCTGAGCTGCACGCCGTCGCGCATGGTGACGTAGCCGAACGACTCGGTCTCGTCGCCGGTGGGGCCGATGTCGCCGACCTGGTCGTCGTACCAGTCTGGCTCGGGGTGGTCGTCGCGGCCCAGCACGGTGAACGGCTCCGACGCCTGGACCGGCTCGGTGTCCTCGTTGCGGATCGTGTAGCCCTTGCCGGCCTCCACGATGAACCCGTCGGCGAAGGGCAGCTTGGCCTTGGCCCCCGACTGGTACTCGCCCAGCTCGAGGGGGAGGTAGGCGAAGTGGGCCTGGCCGTACTTGTCGGCCTTGAGCACCACGAGGCGGCGACCGCGGTCGTCGACCAGGGAGATCCGCTGCTTCGGCTCGGCGCCCGTGACGCTGATCTCCTCGGTGCCGGGCTGCACCTCGAACGTGGGCTCGGCGGTCTCGTCGTCGGGGTCCACCTCCACGTCGAGGTCCGTGGCGAAGGTGCCGGTGACCTTGCCGCCGCTCCCGGGCTCGGTCGGCGTGGCCGGCGTGGCCGATCCGTCGGCGCCATCCGACCCGTCGTCGCCGGTGCAGCCCGTGGCCAGCACCGCCATCGCCACCAGCACCGCACCCGCGCGTCGTCGCCACCCGTGCATGTCGCCCCTGTCCTGGTCCCTGTCCCCTGTCGGACCGGCACGCTCCCACGGCACCTCCACCCGGTCAAGCACGCCCGGCCGGGGCCGGGGGCCGGGGCCGGGGGCCGGGGCCGGGGGCCGGGGGCCGGGGGCCGGGGGCCGTGGTCCCGCCAGTCCCGTCGGTCCCCACACCGCTTCTTCCGGCTCACGGCGCAGCAGCGTGACCCGATCGCCAGGAAGAACGGGGGCGCACGCTTCTTCCGGCCGTGGGCGCCGCCCACCGACCCGAGTGCCATGAAGAACCGTCGCCCCTTCTTCCGGCTCACGGCGCAGCAGCGTGACCCGATCGCCAGGAAGAACGGGGGCGCACGCTTCTTCCGGCCGTGGGCGCCGCCCGGTGACCCGAATGCCATGAAGAACGGTCACTGCGGCGAGGGGTCGATGCGGCGAGGGTCGGCGGTCAGGTCTCGGCGGCCAGCCAGTCGTCGAGGGAGGCCTCGTCCCACGCGTCGGGGCCGTAGACCGTGCCGGGCAGGGGGGTCATCAACTGGGTGTCGCCGCCCGTCACGAAGCGGGCGGCGGTGCGCTCCCAGGCCACGAGGCGGTCGTCGGAGGGCACCTCGTCGGCCAGGCCCCGGGCGGCGTCGCGACTGGCGCGCAGTCGGGTGTGGGCGGCGATCGACGTGGCCCAGACCACCACCACCTCGTGCTGGTTGCCCAGCACCTCGTAGACGCCCGTGGGCTCGTGGCCGTGGTCTCGCCACGCCGGCACCTGCTCCGCCACCACGGCCTCCAGGTAGTCGAGGCCGGTGCCGGGCCGCACGGACAGGAGCTGGTGGACGAAGAGCGTGCCGGTGACCCCGCGCTCGGCCATCTCCGCGGTCGTGGGGCTCCCCGGCACGCCACCGCAGAGCCGGTCGAGGCCGCCGGTGCGCCACGCGGCCGCCTGGTCCCACCATTCGCCGTAGAAGGCGTTCCGGCGCTTGAGGTTGAGGCGGTCGACGTTGGCCGCCCACCCGGACCAGCCGTGCTCGCCCACGTCCCAGATGTTCACCACCTGGGGCCAACGGCCGCCACCCACCGCGCACACGAAGAACGTGCCCTGCAGCGTGAGCATGTCGGGCATCACGTTGGTGGGCTCCTTGCGGGCGTGCTCCATGTACTCGTACTGGCCCTGACCGACGATGTCGACCACCTCGTGCAGGTACAGGTTCCGGGGTGCCATGGCCGCACCGTACGGCGTGGCGACACGGCGGGCCTGACGACCCGTCAGCTCGGCGACGTCGGGGTCAGGGGAGGACGAGGTCTCCCCGGCGGGCCAGGGCGGCGAGGCGGGCGACGTTGGCGGCCGGGTCGAGCGAGGGGCAGTCGGCGCAGCGGGCGTCGGCCACCGACGCCTCCCCGAGGTGGCGGGCCGCCCGGTGCCACTGGCAGCACGAGCACCGGCGGGCCAGGGCGAGCGGTGGCTCCCCCTCGCCCACCGGGACGGCGAGGCGCACCGGCGGGTCGACCGGGTGGGGTCGCGCGTGTCGGAGGTGCTCCACGAGCTCGAGGGCCGTCGCCCAGGTGGCGTCGTCGTCGAGGGCGTGGGCCCGGGCCCGGCCGGCGGCCAGGACCACCGCCAGGTCGGCCACCGCTCCCCACCGGAGCTCGGGGTCGTGGGGGACCACCACGTCCACCAGGGGGTCGAGGGCGGCGACGAGGGCCGCGGCGCACCGGGCCGGCCCGTCGGCCCCGGCGGCCGACGGGGCGATCGCGGGCGCCACCAGCGCCTCGACCACGTTCGGCCCCTCGAACCCCAGGGTCACGTCGGCCGGGCCCACCGCGAGGACGACGCCCCGGACCACCAGCGCCGACACCACCAGGTCGACCACGGCCGCGGCCGGCCCGTGGAAGGACAGGGCGCCGCTGAGCTCCACGATGTCGAGCGCGGCCACCGGGTCGGCCGCGGTCCGAGCGGCAGGCCCGCCCGACGCCGCCCAGGCCGCCAGGGTGGGCCGGGCCTCGTGGTCGCCGCCGGGCCCGACCCGATCGTGGTCGGCGGCCCGGCGGCCCGCGATGGCCCGGCCACCGCCCGGGCCGACCCCGAAGCGCCGTCGGGCGCCGGGGTGCTGGAGCGAGGTCAGCACCTCGTCGAGCGAGGGAGCGGCGGCGGGGACGGGGGCGGGCACGGTCCGAGCCCGGGGGCTCGCCTCGCTCAGGTGCCGGCCAGGCCGGTGCCGGCGGGCACGGTGGAGGTGGACTCGGCGGCCACCCGGCGGTCCGCCAGCAGCCCGAAGACGGTGGCGATGACCGCCCACAGCAGGGCCATCCCGCCGAACGACTGCATGCGGAAGTGCCACACGGTGGTGGTGTAGGCGTGGTCGACCAGCTCGGTGGTGCTGATCGCGGCCGGCGTGCCGCGCAGGTCGGCGCCGTCGCCGACGGTGGAGAGGTCGAGCGGCTCCGACGGGTCGTCGGGGTCCCGCAGGAAGTCGTCGCCGTTGGTCCGCGCCGACCGGAGCACCTGGTCGAGCACCTCGGGCGGCGCGTCCTGGGCCACCACCAGGGCGGGGGCGGCCTCGTTGTCGGGGGGGACGACGGCGTCGGGGCTCGGTGGCCAGATGGCGTAGAGGGCGGCCACCACGGCCACCAGCCCACCGCCGACCGCCAGGAAGCGGGTGGCGCCCTCCGAGCCCCGGTCGGCGAACCACTGCCAGGCGAAGAAGGCCACGAAGACCACCACGACGGAGGCGCCGACGAGGAGGAGGTAGTCGGAGGTGCGCTGGGTGATGGAGTCGGGGTCGCCCACCGCAGGCGGGTTCGGGGGGTACTTGAGGCCCGGGATGAGCACGAGGGCCACGAAGGCGCCGGTGGCGATGCGCGCCGCCCGGCCGAACTCGTTGCGCGCCGCGATGCGGTGGTGGAGCGCCGCCACGGCGAGGCCGAGCACCAGGCCGAGCACGATCCCGTAGAGGAGGGTGGCGGCCATGCCGCCCCAGTGCTGGGTGTCGCGGCTGAAGCGGGCGGCCTCGGCCGGCCCGGTGCCCAGGCCGGCGGCCTCCTCGAACTGGAGGGCGAAGCCGATCTGGGTCTCGGTGACGAAGCGGACGAAGAGGGCGGCGACCGCGCCGCCGGCGGCACCGGCCGCCAGCCCGCGCAGGAGCAAGCCCTTGAAGGTGGGGGTCACGGTGGGGGTTCCCGGGTGCGTCAGTGGCAGGGGAAGCCGAGCGCGTGGCGCCCGTCGTGGAAGAACTCGTGCACGGCCATCCAGTTGTCCATGACGAAGCCGTTCTCCTGCAGCATCACGTAGGCCGCGAAGAGGGCGAGGCCGACGACGGCGAGGGCCCAGCTGGGGACGGCGACGTGCTCGCCCTTGGTGGGTGCCGTGGTGGTGGTGGTGATCGCGGCCATGTGTGGTGCTCCATCGACTCGTGGGTGGCTGAGGCAGCAGGTCTCCTGGCTCCCAGATCGCTGCTCGGCTGCGCCTTCCGGGCCGGGCTGGCCCGGTGGTTCCCGTGGCGGGTGCAGCTCTGCTCCCTGGTCACAGTGGCGAGGACCGCGCCGGACTCGCACCGGCTTCCCCTGACTGCTCGGGCGAACCTACCACCTACCTGCTGGGCGGCCGCCCGCCGGGCCGGCCCGACGACCGGTGCAACGACGGAGGCGGCGAGCGGGTCGGACCCCTGCAGCCCCGTCCCCCACCACCCGAGATCCGTGCCCGTGACCCCGCCCCGTCCGTTCCGCTTCGGCATCCAGTGCTCGTCGCCGCCCTCGGTGACGCGGGCCAGCTGGCGCGATCTCGCCCGTCGGGTGGAGGACCTCGGCTACCACCGCCTCACGGTGTCCGACCACCTCGACGACCAGCTGGCGCCCGTGGCGGCCCTCATGGCCGCCGCCGACGCCACCACCCACCTGCGCGTCGGGGTGCTCGTGCTCAGCAACGACTACCGGCACCCCGCCGTGCTGGCCAAGGAGGCCGCCACCCTCGACATCTTGTCCGAGGGCCGCTTCGAGCTCGGGCTGGGGGCCGGGTGGATGACCACCGACTACGAGCGGGCCGGCATCACCATGGACCCGCCCTCGGTGCGCATCGCCCGCCTGGAGGAGGCGGTGCAGGTGGTGCGCGGCCTGCTGTCGCCGGGGCCGTGCACCTTCACCGGCGAGCACTACCGGATCGACGGGCTGGCCGGGTCGCCCTCGCCCGTGCAGCAACCCCTCCCGCTGCTCATCGGCGGCGGCGGGCGCAAGGTCCTGGAGCTGGCCGGGCGCCACGCCGACATCGTGGGCCTCAACCCGAAGCTCCCCGGCGGGGTGATCGACGCCGCCGCCGGCCCCGACGCCACCGCGGCGGCGACGGAGCGCAAGATCGGCTGGATCCGCGACGCCGCCGGGGACCGCTTCGACGACATCGAGCTCCACACCCGGATCCACCTCGCCGCCGTCACCGACGACCGGGCGGGGGTGGCCGAGGCGCTGGCCGCCGGCTTCGGCCTCACCGTGGCGGAGGCCCTCGAGACGCCGCACGCGCTGTGCGGCACCGTCGAGCAGATCGTCGACGACCTGCTCGCCCGGCGCGAGCGCTTCGGCATCTCGTCGATCGGCTTGAGCCTCGACGCCATGGACGCCTTCGCCCCGGTGGTCGCCGCGCTCGACGGCCGGTAGGCAGGCGTGATCGGCGGACGGCCTGGGTACCTTTCGACGGGTGACCGACCAGATGACCGAACCCGCTGACGAGCCGATCGCGAAGCCCGGCTCCGTGCAGAAGGGCCTGGCCAACGACGAAGGGGCGTTCATCCGCGACGCCGAGTACATCGCCGACCGCATCACCGCCGACGGGCGCGACGGCTGGCCGGTGGAGCCCGGCCGCTACCGCCTCGTGGTGGCCCGGGCCTGCCCGTGGGCGAACCGGGCGATCATCGTCCGCCGCCTCCTCGGGCTGGAGGGCGTGCTGTCCATGGGCATCGCCGGCCCCACCCACGACGAGCGCAGCTGGCAGTTCGACCTCGACCCCGGCGGCCTCGACCCGGTGCTGGGCATCCCCCGCCTGAAGGATGCCTTCGAGCGGCGGTTCCCCGGCTACCCCAAGGGGATCACCGTGCCGGCCATCGTCGACGTGGCGAGCGGGAAGGTGGTCACCAACGACTACCCCCGCATCACCCTCGACCTCTCCACCGAGTGGACCGCGCACCACCGCGACGGTGCGCCGGACCTCTACCCCGAGGCCCTCCGCCCCGAGATCGACGAGGTGGCCGAGCTCGTCTACCGAGACGTGAACAACGGGGTCTACGCCGCCGGGTTCGCCAGCTCGCAGGCCTCCTACGAGCGGGCCTACCACCGCCTCTTCGACCGCCTCGACTGGCTGTCGGCGCGCCTGGCGGGGCAGCGCTTCCTGGTGGGCGACACCATCACCGAGGCCGACGTGCGCCTCTTCACCACCCTGGCCCGCTTCGACGCCGTCTACCACGGCCACTTCAAGTGCAACCGGTCGAAGCTCAGCGAGATGGGTGTCCTGTGGGCCTACGCCCGGGACCTGTTCCAGACGCCCGGCTTCGGCGACACCACCGACTTCGCCCAGATCAAGGAGCACTACTACGTGGTGCACACCTCGATAAACCCCACCCAGGTGGTGCCCGCGGGCCCGGACCTGGCCGGTTGGCTCGAGCCCCACGGCCGCGAGGAGCTCGGCGGGCGCCCGTTCGGCGACGGCACCCCGCCCGGGCCCCCGCCGGCCGACGAGGTGGTCGACCCGGCCCACGGCCCGCTCCCCGGCTGAGCCGGGACCGGCCCGGCGTCACCGTCAGCGCTTGGCCGGCCGGCCGTCGCGCCAGGCCAGGTGGTACCCCTCCAGGCGCCCCGGCACCGGCCCGGTGCCACCGCGCCCCGCCAGCTTGGCCAGGGCACGGGCCGCCTTCTTGCCCCGGAGGCGGCAGAACCAGGTGAGCTCCCCGTCGACCTCCACGCCGGCCACCGCGCCGTTGCAGATGTCCTGGCAGCGCACGAGGTGGACGTGGACCTCCGGCGGCCGGCGGCCGGGCTCCGGCGGCTCCCGGTCGGCGAGGCGGCGCTCCACCCGCGCCACCAGCGCGGCGGAGCCCTTGCACTTGCGGCACACGAGGAGGTCGACCGGCACGGCCCGGGCACCTACCCAGCCGAGGCGTGTCGACCCGGCGAGCGGCGATCCCCGGCGCGGAGGACCGTCAGCCGTCGCCGCGCGCCACGCGGACCTCGTCGCCACCGCGGGCCACCACGTCACCCGGGCGGAGCTGGCGGCCCCGGCGCCGCTCGATCTCGCCGTTCACGCGCACCTGCTCGTCGGCCAGCACCGCCTTGGCGTCACCACCGACCTCGATGAGGCCGGCCAGCTTCAGGAACTGGCCGAGGCGGATGCTCTCGTCACGGATCGTCTCGTCGCGCACCACCCCATCCCACCAGACGCGGGCCCCCGACCCGCAGCCCCCCGGGGTGGTGAGGCGCCGCGGGCTGGGTAGCAGGGGACCATGACC
>JBBRFU010000052.1:0-21154 GCA_038241315.1 Acidimicrobiales bacterium
GACCCCGAGATCGAGAAGCTCCTCGAAGAAGAAGAAGCCATCGAGCGCTCGGTCCGCGACCACCACGAGACCCCGCACTTCCGCCCGGGAGAAGCCGACTGATCATGTTGATGCCCCGCAGAGTCAAGCACCGCAAGCAGCACCGCGGCCGCCTCACCGGCAACGCCAAGGGTGGCACCCGTGTCACCCAGGGCGATTACGGGATCCAGGCGCTCGAGCCCGGTTGGGTCACCGCCCGCCAGATCGAGGCCGCCCGTATCTCCATGACCCGCCACATCAAGCGTGGTGGCAAGGTCTGGATCAACGTCTTCCCCGACAAGCCCGTCACCGAGAAGCCCGCCGAGACCCGCATGGGCTCCGGCAAGGGCAACCCGGAGCGCTGGGTCGCCGTCGTGAAGCCCGGCCGGGTGCTCTTCGAGCTCACCTACGCCGACCCGGTCGTCGCCAAGGAGGCGATCGAGCGGGCCATCCAGAAGCTGCCGATCAAGGCCAAGTTCGTGACCCGGACGGAGGGCCTCTGATGGCCAAGTCCACCACCACCGCATCCGACCTCGACACGGCCTCCATCGTGGAGCGCCTCGCCGAGGAGAAGGACCGCCTGTTCAAGCTGCGGCTCCAGAACGCCACCGGCACGCTGGACAACACCGCCGGCCTGCGCACCGCTCGCAAGGAGATCGCCCGCTACGAGACCGAGCTGCGGGCCCGGGAGATCGAGGCCGCCGAGGCCCTCGCCCAAGAGGAGAAGGCCTGATGGCTGAAGAGACCACCACCGAAGCACGCGAGAACGCTCGCAAGGTCCGCGAGGGCCTGGTCACGTCGAACGGCATGGACAAGACCGCCGTCGTCACCGTGGCCACCCGCAAGCCGCACCCGCGCTACCGCAAGACGATGGCCCGCACCACGCGGCTCTACGTCCACGACGAGGACAACACCCTCAACGTGGGCGACCGGGTCCGGGTGGGCGAGACCCGCCCGCTCTCGAAGCTGAAGCGCTGGCGCATCCTGGAGATCCTGGAGCGTGCCAAGTGATTCAGCAGGAAAGCCGCCTGCGGGTGGCGGACAACTCAGGTGCGAAGGAAGTCCTCTGCATCAAGGTGCTCGGCGGCTCCCGCCGGCGCTACGCCTCCATCGGTGACGTGTTCGTGGCCACGGTCAAAGACGCCATCCCCGGTGCCGGCGTGAAGAAGGGCGACGTCGTCAAGTGCGTGGTCGTCCGCACCAAGAAGGAGAAGCGGCGCCCGGACGGGTCCTACATCCGCTTCGACGAGAACGCTGCGGTCCTCATCAACGACCAGCAGCAGCCGCGTGGCACCCGCATCTTCGGCCCGGTGGGCCGGGAGCTGCGGGACAAGAAGTTCATGCGCATCGTGTCCCTGGCACCGGAGGTGCTCTGACATGGCAGGTCTGAAGATCAAGACGGGCGACCGAGTCGTCGTCCTGTCCGGCAAGGACAAGGGCAAGGAGGGCGTCGTCGCCCGAGCCCTGCCCGACCAGCGCAAGGTCGTCGTCGAAGGCGTCAACACCGCCAAGCGACACCGCAAGGCCCGCTCGGCCACCGAGGCCGGCGGCATCATCGAGATCGACAAGCCCATCGACGTGAGCAACGTCGCGGTGATCAGCCCCAAGGATGGCAAAGCCACCCGGGTCGGTTACAAGCTCGTCGACGGCAAGAAGATCCGGATCTGCAAGCGGACCGGTGAGGAGATCACGTGACTGACACCGCAACCACCGTCCAGGTCCCCCGCCTGAAGACCAAGTACCACGACGAGATCCGTGACCAGCTGCAGGCCTCGCTGGGCCTGGGCAACGTCATGGAGGTCCCCCGCCTCGAGAAGATCGTGGTCAACATGGGCGTCGGCGACGCCGTGGCCCAGGCCTCGCTCCTCGAGCACGCGGTGACCGACCTCAGCCTGATCACCGGCCAGAAGCCGCTGATCACCAAGGCCAAGAAGTCGATCGCCTCGTTCAAGCTCCGCGAGGGCAACGCCATCGGCGCCAAGGTCACCCTTCGCAACGACCGCATGTGGGAGTTCCTGGACCGGCTCATCGCGCTGGCCATCCCCCGCATCCGCGACTTCCGCGGCCTGCCGGCGAACAGCTTCGACGGCCGTGGCAACTACACGTTCGGTGTCACCGAACAGCTGATCTTCCCGGAGATCGACTACGACAAGATCGATCGGACCCGAGGCATGGACATCACCATCGTCACGACCGCCCGTACCAATGCCGAAGGCAAGGCCCTGCTCGACGCCTTCGGCTTCCCGTTCAAGCGTGAGGGGCAGAACTAGTGGCCAAGAAAGCACTGATCAACAAGGCCAACAAGAAGCCCAAGTTCAAGGTCCGGGGCTACACGCGGTGCCAGAAGTGCGGTCGTCCGCACTCGGTGTACCGCAAGTTCCTCCTCTGCCGGATCTGCCTGCGCGACATGGTGCACGCCGGCGAGATCCCCGGTGTGACGAAGGCGAGCTGGTGATCCCATGACCATGACCGATCCCATCGCCGACATGCTCACCCGCATCCGCAACGCCAACGTGGCGATGCACGACGAGGTCCGCATGCCCTCCTCCAAGAAGAAGGAGGCCCTCGCGGCCATCCTGAAGAAGGAGGGCTACATCGAGGACTTCGCGGTCGCCGACAACGGCGAGCGCCCGGGGACCTCCCTCACCGTCACCATGAAGTACTCCCCCGAACGGGCCCGGACCATCTCCGGCCTCCGTCGGGTGTCCAAGCCCGGACTCCGGGTCTACTCGGCCGCCCACGACGTCCCGCGCGTCCTGGGCGGGCTGGGTGTCGCCGTCGTCTCGACCAGCCAGGGCCTCATGACCGACCGCGAGGCGCGCAAGCGCAACGTGGGCGGCGAAGTCCTGTGCTTCGTCTGGTAGGAGCGCTCCATGTCCCGCATCGGTAAGTCCCCCATCCCCGTGCCCTCGGGCGTCGACGTCTCCGTCGCCGACCGTCACCTCACGGTCAAGGGCCCCAAGGGCTCGCTCGAGCGCGACCTCCCCGGCACCATCACGGTCCGCCAGGAGGGCGACGAGCTGCTCGTCGAGCGCCCCGACGACGAGCGCCAGACCCGTGCCATGCACGGCCTGGTCCGCTCCCTCGTCAACAACATGGTCGTCGGCGTGACCGACGGCTTCACCAAGGAGCTCGAGATCATCGGCGTCGGCTACCGCGCCACCGCCAAGGGCGCCGACGCCCTCGATCTGGCCCTCGGCTTCAGCCACCCCGTGATCGTGAACGCCCCCTCCGGCGTGACCTTCGAGGTCCCCGCCCCCAACCGCATCTCGGTGAAGGGCTCCGACAAGGAGCTCGTCGGCCAGGTCGCGGCCGACATCCGCAAGCTGCGCAAGCCCGAGCCGTACAAGGGCAAGGGCGTCCGGTACCTCGGTGAGCACGTGGTCCGCAAGGCCGGCAAGTCCGGGAAGTAGGAAACCTCATGTCTGATAGTGCGAAGAAGAACCGCGAAGCCCGGATCCGGCGCCACCGCCGGGTCCGCAAGAAGGTGAAGGGCACCGCCGAGCGTCCCCGCCTGGCCGTGTTCCGGTCGAACAAGCACATCACCGCCCAGATCATCGACGACCGGGCGGGCCACACGCTCGCCGCGGCGTCCACCACCGAACCTGCGGTGGAGGGGTCCGGCGGCAACGTCGACGCCGCCACCAAGGTGGGCGAGCTCCTGGCCGAACGGGCCAAGGGCGCCGGCGTCAGCACCGTCGTGTTCGACCGCGGCGGCAACCTCTACCACGGCCGCATCGCGGCGCTCGCCGATGCTGCTCGCAAGGGTGGACTGGAGTTCTGATGGCACCGAACAACAACAACGACGCCCAGCTGCGTGAGTCGCGCGTCATCAACATCAACCGCGTCGCCAAGGTGGTCAAGGGTGGCCGTCGCTTCTCCTTCACCGCTCTCGTGGTGATCGGCGACGGCGCCGGCCGCGTGGGCCTGGGCTACGGCAAGGCCAAGGAGGTGCCGCTGGCCATCCAGAAGGGCACCGAGGAGGCTCGCAAGAACCTCTTCGCCGTGCCGCTGGCCGGCAGCACCATCACCCACCCCACCATCGGCGTCATGGGCGCCGGTCGGGTCATGCTCAAGCCGGCCGCCCCCGGCACCGGCGTCATCGCCGGTGGCGCCGCCCGCGCCATCCTCGAGGAGGCCGGCATCCACGACGTGCTCTGCAAGTCGCTCGGGTCGGCCAACCACATCAACGTGGCCCGTGCCACCATCGAGGGCCTCAAGGGCCTGAAGCGCCCCGACGAGATCGCCCGCCTGCGCGGCCTCTCGCCGGAGGAGTTCGTCCCCAAGGGCCTGCTCGATGCCTACAACGAGAGCCAGCGCGGCCCGCTGGTCGTCGACGAGGTGAAGTGACCATGACCGACCTGAAGGTCACCCAGACCAAGTCCACCATCGGCACCAAGCCCAAGCAGCGCGGCACCATGCGCGCCCTGGGCCTGCGTGGCATCGGCCAGTCCAACACCCTCCCCGATCGCCCGGAGATCCGCGGCATGATCGCCCGGGTGCCCCACCTCGTCACCGTGGAAGAGATCTGACATGAAGGTCCACGACCTCCAGCCCTCCGAGGGCTCCAACCGCGGCCGCAAGCGCGTGGCCCGTGGCATCGGCGGCAAGGGCGGCAAGACCGCCGGCCGTGGCACCAAGGGCCAGAAGGCCCGTGGCTCCATCCCGGCCGCCTTCGAGGGCGGGCAGATGCCCCTCCACATGCGGATCCCGAAGCTCAAGGGCTTCACCAACCCGTTCCGCGTCGAGTACCAGGCCATCAACCTCGACACCGTCGAGGGGTCGGGCCTCGACGAGGTGTCGCCCGAGGCGCTCTACGGCAAGGGCCTGGTGGGCAAGAAGGCCCTGGTCAAGGTGCTCGGCCGTGGCGAGATCAGCCGCGCCGTGACCGTCCGCGCCCACGCCTTCTCCGCCTCCGCCGAAGCAGCCATCACCGCTGCGGGCGGTACGGTTGAGCGCCTGCCCCTCCCGTGGGGCGAAGGTCGCCCGCCCGTCAAGGGCAACCAGTTCACCAACCGCTGAACCGGGACGGCCCCCGCCGTCTCCCCACCGTCTCTCAGGAGCGTGAGTGAAGACCCTCCGCAACGTCCTCAAGATCCCGGAGCTGCGGAACAAGCTGCTCTTCACGCTGTTCATGGTGGCGATCTACCGCTTCGGCGCCCACATCCCGGTGCCGGGCATCGACCTGGCATCGATCAAGGACCTCGAGGCTCGCGCCGACGAGGGCGGGGTGCTCAGCTTCCTGCAGACCTTCTCCGGCGGGGCGATCACCCAGTTCGCCATCTTCGCGCTCGGGATCATGCCGTACATCACGGCGTCGATCATCATGCAGATCCTCGCCGTGGTGATCCCCAAGCTCGAGCAGTGGCAGGAGCAGGGCGCGGTCGGTCAGCGCAAGATCACCCAGTGGACCCGCTACCTCGGCGTGGCCATCGCCCTGTTGCAGGGCACGGGCATCACCTACCTGTTCCACACCGGCGGTGGTGGCGGCTTCGGGGCCTCGGGCAACACCACCGGCCTCGACCTCTTCGGCGACAGCTACAACGCCGGGCGCTTCGCCCTGGTGGTCCTCACCCTCACGGCCGGGTTCGCCCTGCTCATGTGGTTCGGTGAGGTGATCACCCAGCGCGGCGTCGGCAACGGCATGTCGATCCTGATCTTCGCCTCGGTGGTGAGCCGGCTCCCCGCCAACTTCGGCACCGTCCGGGCCGAGTCCGGCACGTTGGCGATGATCGCCATCGCCTTGATGTTCGTGGCGCTGCTGGTGGCCATCGTGTTCATCGAGCAGGGCGTCCGTCGGATCCCGGTGCAGTTCGCCAAGCGCCAGGTCGGCCGCAAGATGTACGGCGGCCAGAGCACCTACATCCCCCTGAAGGTGAACGGCGCCGGCGTGATCTCGATTATCTTCGCCAGCTCGGTGCTGTACCTCCCGGTGATCGTGTCGCAGATCCTCCCGGTGGGCAACGCCACGGCGCAGGACCCCAACTGGGCGTTCAACGTGCAGCGCTGGGTGAACGATCACCTGGTGCGGGCCACGTCGCCGTTCTACCTGGCCTTCTACGGCATCCTCATCGTGGCCTTCGCCTACTTCTACACGGCGATCCAGTTCGACCCGCACAAGCAGGCCGACCAGATCCGCAAGCAGGGTGGCTTCATCCCCGGCATCCGCCCCGGCTACCAGACCGAGCGGTACCTGGCGAAGATCCTGTCCCGGATCACCCTGCCGGGCGCCCTGTTCGTCGCCGGCATCGCCCTGGTGCCGGCCTACGCCATCGCCAAGTCGCTGGGTGACACCCAGGGCGGCCAGCAGCTGGGCTTCTTCGGCATCTCGATCCTCATCGCGGTGGGCGTCTCGCTCGAGACGGTGAAGCAGATCGACGGCCAGCTGATGATGCGCAACTACGAGGGGTTCCTCGACACGAGCAAGGCCAAGGCGGCCAAGTCCGCCAAGGGCTCGTCGAAGTGATCCGATGACCGGCGGCGTCCGTCTCGTCATGCTCGGCCGGCAGGGCGCGGGCAAGGGGACCCAGGCCGTGCGCCTGGCCCAGCACTTCGTGGTGCCCCACATCTCCACCGGCGACATGCTGCGGGCCGCGGTGGCCTCGGGCACCGAGTTCGGGCTCCGGGCCAAGAGCGTCATGGACGGCGGCGGCCTGGTGTCCGACGAGATCATGGTGGGCATCGTCGACGAGCGGCTCAACCAGAGCGACACCACGCGCCGTGGCTACATCCTCGACGGCTTCCCCCGCACCGAGGCGCAGGCCCAGGCGCTGGAGAAGATCACCGCCGACCGCCCCCTCGACGTGGTCCTGAACCTCGAGGTCCCCGAGGACGTGGTGCTCGAGCGCATCACCAAGCGCCGGGTCTGCACCACCTGCGGCCACATCTACTCCGTCGACGCCCCGCCGAAGAACGGCTGGATCTGCGACGTGGACGGCGGCGAGGTCGTGCAGCGCGACGACGACACCGAGGAGGCCGTGCGGAAGCGCCTCGACCTCTACAAGGCCGAGACGCTCCCCCTCGTGGGCTTCTACGCCGACCGAGACCAGCTGGTGGAGGTCGACGGGCTGGGATCGCCCGACGAGGTCTTCGCCCGCCTGCTCACCGCCGTCGACTCGCGTCGCGGGTCCTGAGCGTGCTCTTCGCCCGCACCGCTGCGGTCCGCACGCCCGAGCAGGTCGCCGTGATGCGGCGTGCCGGCTCGGTGGTCGCCGAGATGCACGAGCGCATCCGCGCCGCGATCCGCCCCGGCGTCACCACGGGGGCCCTCGACCGCATCGGTCGGCAGGTCCTCGCCGAGCGGGGCGCCACCTCGAACTTCCTGGGCTACGCCTCCCCGCCCTTCCCGGGAGTCATCTGCGCATCGCCGAACGCCATGGTGGTCCACGGCATCCCCTCCGACGAGGTGGTGCTCCACGACGGCGACATCGTCTCCATCGACTGCGGGGCGATCGTCGACGGCTGGCACGGCGACGCCGCCTTCACCGCGCCGGTGGGCGACGTCCACCCCGACGCGATCCGCCTCATCGAGGTCACCGAGGCGTCGCTGCGGGCCGCGGTGGCGGCGATGGTGGCCGGCAACCGCCTGGGCGACATCGGCCACGCCGTGGAGACCACCGCCTACGCCGGCGGGCTGTCGGTGGTGGAGGGCTACACCGGCCACGCCATCGGCCAGGCCATGCACGAGCCGCCGAGCGTCCCCAACCAGGGGGACCCCGGCACCGGGCAGAAGCTCCGCGTGGGCAACGTGTTGGCGGTCGAGCCCATGTTGGTGCTCGGGGACCCCGAGACGGCGCTGCTCGACGACGACTGGAGCGTGGTGACCGCCGGCGGCCACCTCGCGGCCCACGCCGAGCACACGATCTACGTGGGCCCCGACGGCCCCGAGATCCTCACCTGCGCCTCGGGCGTGTGGTAGTGCGTCGAACTTGGCTGGTGGAAGCTGCCGCGTTAGGCTCTCCCTTCGGCCCTGATGGCCGTCGCGCCCTCGGGCGCGTCGGGTGGGCTGGTGAAAGGTTCGATCAGGAGATTTTCCCCTGCCTAAGCCCAAAGAAGACGCCATCGTCCTCGAAGGCACCGTGCTCGAAGCGCAGAAGAACGCGATGTTCCGTGTTGAGCTGCAGAACGGACACGAGGTACTCGCGCACATCTCGGGGAAGATGCGCATGCACTACATCCGGATCCTTCCGGGCGATCGGGTTCAGGTCGAGCTCACCCCTTACGACCTGGCCCGGGGACGAATCACCTACCGCTACAAGTAGCTGCCCCCGCCCCCCAGCGGACAGTCGACCATCAACCTCGAGGCACCGATGAAGGTCAAACCCAGCGTCAAGACAATCTGTGAGCACTGCAAGGTCATCCGCCGCCACGGCCGGGTCCAGGTCATCTGCTCCTCCAACCCCCGGCACAAGCAGAGGCAGGGCTAAGCCATGGCACGCATCTCCGGCGTAGACATCCCCCGCGAAAAGCGGCTCGTGATCTCGCTCACCTACGTGTTCGGCGTCGGCCGGACCACCGCTGAGCAGATCTGCGCGACCACCGGCATCGATGAGAGCACCCGCACCCGGGACCTCACCGACGAAGAGATCAACAAGATCCGCGCCTACATCGACCAGAACGTCAAGGTCGAGGGCGATCTCAAGCGCGAGGTCCAGCAGGACATCAAGCGGAAGATGGAGATCGGGTCCTACCAGGGCCTGCGCCACCGCAAGGGCCTCCCCGTCCGCGGGCAGCGCACCCACACGAACGCCCGGACCCGCAAGGGCCCGAAGAAGACCGTCGCCGGGAAGAAGAAGGTTCGCAAGTAATGGCCAAGCCCAAGCCCGGGGGCCGTCGTCCCCGCAAGAAAGAGCGCAAGAACGTCACCTACGGGGTGGCGCACATCAAGAGCTCGTTCAACAACACGATCATCTCGATCACCGACCAGGAGGGCAACGTCATCTCCTGGGCCTCGGCCGGCAACGTCGGTTTCAAGGGTTCCCGCAAGTCCACGCCGTTCGCGGCCCAGATGGCTGCCGAGAAGGCGGCCAAGGGCGCCATGGAACACGGTGTGCGCAAGGTCGACGTCGTGGTGAAGGGTCCCGGCTCCGGCCGCGAGACCGCCATCCGCTCCATCCAGAACACCGGGATCGAGGTCACGGGCATCAAGGACGTGACCCCCATGCCCCACAATGGCTGCCGCCCCCCCAAGCGGCGCCGGATCTGACGCGGGGAAGGATTCATGGCTCGTTACACCGGTCCCAAGGTCAAGATCTCACGTCGACTGGGCGTGAACATCTTCGAGAACGACAAGGGCGCCAAGGCGCTCAACAAGCGCCCGTACCCTCCGGGTGAGCACGGCCGCAGCCGTCGCCGCCAGCCTTCCGAGTACCTCCTGCAGCTGCAGGAGAAGCAGAAGGCGAAGTACATCTACGGCGTCCTGGAGCGGCAGTTCTCCAACCTCTTCAAAGAGGCCAGCCGCCAGAAGGGCGTCACCGGCGAGAACATGCTCCGCATGCTCGAGCAGCGCCTCGACAACATCGTGTTCCGTGCCGGCTGGGCGTCCACCCGCCCGCAGGCTCGGCAGTTCACCTGCCACGGCATGATCAACGTCAACGGCAAGCGGGTCGACATCCCGAGCTATCGGGTCCGCAAGGGCGACGTCATCTCCCTCCGGGAGAAGCCGCGCCAGATGATCGTCATCCGCCACAACCTCGACACCATCGATCGGCTCAAGCCCTCGTGGATCGAGGTCGGCGACGGCGGCTTCCAGGTCACGATCAACGATCTGCCCACCCGTGCGCAGATCGACGTGCCCGTGCGAGAGCAGCTCATCGTCGAGCTGTACTCCAAGTAACCCCCCGACGATCTAGTTCTGAGGAAGGCTTCACATGCTGGTCATTCAGCGTCCCACGGTCGAGCCCGTCGGTGAGGAAGAGAGCAACCGTCAGCGGTTCGCCATCAGCCCGCTCGAGCCCGGCTTCGGCCACACGCTCGGCAACTCGCTGCGGCGCACCCTGCTGTCGTCGATCCCCGGCGCCGCCATCACGGCGGTCCGCTTCGACGACGCCCTTCACGAGTTCGACACCATCACCGGTGTCACCGAGGACGTCACCGACATCATCCTCAACTTGAAGGACCTGGTGCTCACCTCGGTCTCCGACGAGCCGGTCACCCTGCGCCTCGACGTGCGCGGCCCGGCCGACGTCACCGGGGCCGACATCCAGGCCACGGCCGATGTCGAGGTGCTCAACGCCGGGAACGCCATCGCCACGCTCAACGACAAGGGCCGGCTCGCGCTGGACCTCACCGTGGAGCGGGGCCGTGGCTACCTCTCGGCCGACCGAGACAAGGGCACCAACACCATCGGGGTCATCCCGGTGGACTCCATCTTCTCGCCGGTCCGGCGAGTGACCTTCCTGGTCGAGCCCACCCGGGTCGAGATGGACACCAACTACGACCGACTGGTCCTCGACATCGAGACCGACGGGTCCATCACGCCTCGCGACGCCCTGGCGTCGGCCGGCGACACGCTCACCAAGCTGGTGCAGCTCGTCGCCGACATGAGCGAAGAGCCCCCCACCCTCGAGCTCGGGGAGACCAGCGCCGCCATGGCGTCGTCGCCCGAGCTGGAGATGCCGATCGAAGACCTCGACCTCTCCGAGCGTCCTCGCAACTGCCTCAAGCGCGCCCAGGTCAACACTGTGGGCGAGCTGCTGCGCAAGAGCGAAGACGACCTCCTGGCCATCACCAACTTCGGCCAGAAGTCGCTCGATGAGGTCAAGGAGAAGCTGAACGAGCGGGGCCTCGCGCTCCGCGGGATGGAGTGACATGCCGGCAACCCCGAAGAGAGGCCGCCGTTTCGGTGGCGATTCGGCCCACCAGCGCCTGCTGATGGCCAACCTCGTCTCGTCGCTCATCGCGGCGGAGGGCATCACCACCACCGAGGCCAAGGCCAAGGCCCTGCGCCCGGTGGCCGAGAAGGTCATCACCAAGGCCAAGAAGGGCGGGCTGCACAACCACCGCCAGGTGGTCGCCTACCTGAACGACAAGGAGATCGCCGCCAAGCTGTTCGACGACGTCGGTCCCCGCTACGCCGAGCGCAACGGTGGCTACACCCGGATCCTGAAGCTCGGGCCGCGCCAGGGCGACAACGCCTCGATGGCCCGCATCGAGCTCGTCTGATCCGAGCCGGGTGACGGTCCGCCCCCGGCGGACCCCCTGACGCAGACGGAGGCCCGCCGCGAGGCGGGCCTCCGTCGCGCTCGGGCGGCCCTCGACGCCGCCGGCCCGGGCCGGCTCAGCTGATGGGCTCGGCGTCGAGGGACGCCAGCTTCTCGGGGTTGACCAGGATCCAGACCCGGTGGACGCGACCCCCCTCGACGGCCAGGGCCAGCGCCTCCACCGGCGCACCGTCGCGCTGCACCACCACACCGGGCTGGCCGTTGATCAGGCGGGGCACCAGGGCATCGTCGGGACGGAGCCGCTTGGCCAGGTTGACGACGAATCGCGGGATGCGGGCCGCCACGATCGGGCGCCGGGCGGCGTGGTGGTGCGCGCCGCCGTCGCTGACGACGAGCGCGTCGTCGGCGAGCAGCGAGACCAGGGTGTCGAGGTCTCCGGCCTGGGCCGCCCCCAGGAACGCTGCGGTGACCTGCCAGGCCTCGTCGTCGGTGGGGGAGAAGCGCGGCCGGCCGTCGCGGACGCGGCGTCGGGCCCGCGACGCCACCTGGCGGCAGGCCTCCGGTGACCGGTCGACCACCGCGGCGATCTCGTCGAAGGGGAAGCCGAACACGTCGGCGAGGAGGAAGACCACCCGCTCCACCGGGCCGAGCCGCTCCAGGACGGCGAGGAACCCGAAGGTCAGCGACTCGGCCAGCTCGGCCTGGTCGCCGGGCCCGGGGGTGGTGGTGGCGGCCTCGGGGAGCCAGGGGCCCACGTAGGCCTCCCGCTGGTGGCGCGCCGAGCGCAGTCGGTCCACCGCCAGGCGGCTGGTGACGGTGGTGAGCCACGCCGCCGGCCGCTCCACGGTGGCCGGGCCGGCCCGCTCCCACCGCAGCCAGGCATCCTGGACCACGTCGTCGGCCTCGGCCCGCGACCCGGTGATCCGGTAGGCGAGGCCGAGCAGGCGGGGTCGCTCGGCCTCGAAGGCGAGGTCGTGGTGGGTCGCGGTCATGGCACCGCCATCGTCGCCGATCGGGCGGTGCCGGCGCGGCCGGATGCCTGGGCGGCGAGCTCCCCGGCCGCGGCGCCACTGGCCACGGCGGCGTCGGCCAGGAGCCCGGTCGGGCCCACCCAGTCGCCGGCCAGCAGGATCCCGGGCCGGTCGGTGGCGGCCACGGCGGGGCGACCCGGCAGGCCCCCACCGGCGGCGGTGGGGAGGCCGCCGCTCACCACCATGCGGGCCAGGAACCGCTCCTCCACGACGTCGCGCTCGGCCACCCCGGCCGTCGACGCTGCGGCGCGCAGCCACGCTCGCTGCTCGGCCGGGGTCAGGTCCTCGCCCTCGAGGTGGTTCCGCATCACGTGGACCACGGCGTGGCCCGGGGGCGCCAGGCCTGCCGGCGGGCAGTGGGTGCTGAGGTAGAGCGGCTCGCCGACGCCGAAGACGACGCGGGTGCGCGGCGGCCGCCGGAGGCCCAGCTCCAGGCAGGCCGCGGTGACCGGGGGCGTGAGCGACGCCGGTCCGGCGACCGGTCGGCCGACCAGGGCCGCCGCCGCGGCAGGCACCCCGACGGCCACCACGATGGTGTCGGCGGCGAGCGCGGCACCGTCGGCGGTGATGGCGGTGGGGGGTGCGCCTCCTGCGGCCGGGCGGACGCCGGTGACCTCGACCCGGCGCACCTCGACGCCGGCGGCGACGGCGAGGGCGCCGAGGCCGTCGACCAACGCCTGGAACCCGCCGTCGAGGTAGCGGACCCCCGCGCCGAGGGCCAGCTGGACCTGGCGGACGACGGTGGGTGCGTCGACGGCGTCCGGGTCTCCGGCGTAGGTGGCCACGCGAGCCACCATCCGCACCACGTCGGCAGCCGTCGGGGAGAGCCCGAGGGTGTGGAGGTACTCGCCGAAGGACCGCCCGGCCAGGGCCTCGGGGTCGAGGCGGGGGAGGCGGGCGATGAACGCGCCCACCCGAACCTTGTCCGACGGGCCGAGCAGGCTGGTGCGCAGCAGGGAGGTGGGCCCCACCGGCAGGAGGTGCAGGCGACCGTCGCGCCGGCCCATCCCGCCGCGCACCGGTGGCTGGGCGCCTCGACCGGTGTCGACCCCGAGGTCGGTCAGGATCGTGCTCGCCGGGCCCCCGACGTAGAGCGCCCGGGGGCCGCGGTTGAAGGTGAAGCCCCGGCGCTCGTCGCAGCGGGCCCGGCCGCCGAGCTCGTGGGGGTCCACCAGCACGGTGCGCCCCCCGCCGCGTGCCGCGGTGGCGGCGGCCACCAGGCCGGCCAGGCCGCCGCCGACCACCAGGGTCTGGATCGGTCGCTCGGGTTCGCTGGTCGTGGGCATGGCGGCACCTCCGGGTGCTGGGGGACGACCGCTCGACGGGCGGGCCGCCCGGTTCGTGACACCGCCGGTCGGTGACCTCTGCCACTCGGGCGGTCCCGGCCCCGGGGCCGGACCTGGGTCGGGGCCCGTCGCGGTAGCGTCGGCGCCCGTGACCCTGTTCGACCCGGCCGAGCTGTCCGAGGGACCGGCCGGTCCCCTCGTGCGGGTGAGGCTGGTGGTGGCCTACGACGGGGCGCCGTTCCACGGGTTCGCCGCCAACGCCGGCGTGCGCACCGTCGCCGGGGTGCTCACCGACGCCCTGACCACGGTGGTGGGTCACGTGGTGGAGCTGACCTGCGCCGGGCGCACCGACAAGGGCGTGCACGCCCGGGCCCAGGTGGTCACCTTCGACGCCGATCCCGAACGCCTCGACCTGGCCTCGCTGGTGAAGTCGGTGAACAAGATGTGCGGTCCCGCCATCGCGGTCACCGCGGCCGAGGTGGTGGCGGACGACTTCGACGCCCGGTTCTCGGCCACGGCGCGCCGGTACCGGTACCGGATCCTCAACCGACCCGCGCCCGACCCGTTCCAGGCCCACTTCGCCTGGCACGTGGCCGAGCCCCTCTCGCTCCCCGCCATGGTCCTGGCCTGCGACCCCCTGATCGGCGAGCACGACTTCGCGGCCTTCTGCCGGCGCCCGAAGCGGCGGGACGGCGAGCCGGCCTCTCTGGTGCGGCGGGTCCGGGAGGCCACCTGGCACGACGACGGCGACGGCAACCTCCGCTTCGAGATCGAGGCCGGCTCGTTCTGCCACCAGATGGTGCGAGCGGTGGTGGGCACCCTCGTCGACGTCGGGCGAGGGAAGAAGCACGCCGGCGACGTGCTGGCCATCATCCGCTCGGGCGACCGGAACCGGGCCGGTGACCTCGCCCCGCCCCAGGGGCTCACCCTCTGGACCGTTCGCTACGACGGCTGGTCGTCGGGCCCCGACTGAGGGTTCCCTGCGAGCCCCGTCACGTTGACGGGGCCGTCGCGGCCACCCCATACTCGGCCTCGTCCGGCCCGCACCGGCCCGATCCCGGGGGCGGCCGGCCGCCCACCGGGGAGAACCGCACATGTCGATCGTGTTCCACTGGTTCCTGCCCACCAACGGTGACGGCCGCCGCCTCGTGGAGCCGGTGCCGCGCCCCGGCGTGGCCGGCGGGCCCCGTCCGGCGACGCTCAGCTACCTCACCCAGATCGCCGCGGCCGCGGAGGACCTCGGGTTCGAGGGGGCCCTCACGCCGGCGGGCCCCTGGTGCGACGATGCGTGGGTCACCACCATGGCGCTCACCCAGCGCACCCGGCGCCTGAAGTTCCTCGTGGCGTTCCGGCCGGGGGTCACCTCGCCGACGCTGGCGGCGCAGATGTCGGCGTCCTACCAGTTCCACAGCGGTGGGCGGCTGCTGCTCAACGTGGTCACCGGTGGCGACTCCGCCGAGCAGCACGGCTACGGCGACTGGCTCGACAAGGACGAGCGGTACGTGCGCTGCGGCGAGTTCCTCGACGTGGTCCGGCAGCTGTGGGCCGGCGAGGTGGTCGACTTCGAGGGCGAGCACCTCCACGTCGAGGGCGGCGCCCTGGGCCGTCGGCCCGAGCCCGTGCCGCCGGTCTACTTCGCCGGCTCGTCGCCGGCCGCGCTCGCCATCGCGGCGCGCCACGCCGACGTGTACCTCACCTGGGGGGAGCCGCCGGCCCAGGTGGCCGAGAAGCTCCGTTGGGTGCGTGAGCTGGCGGCGGAGCAGGGCCGCACCGTGCGCTTCGGCATCCGCCTGCACGTGGTGAGCCGAGACCGGGCGGCCGACGCCTGGGCCGCGGCCGACGGCCTCCTCGACGGCATCAGCGACGAGGAGATCGCCAAGGTCCACGCCCGGATGGTGACCACCGAGTCGGAGGGCCAGCGGCGGATGCTCGCGCTCCACGGCGGCAGTCGGGACGACCTCGAGGTGTCGCCCAACCTCTGGGCCGGGGTCGGGCTGGCCCGGGGCGGCGCCGGCACCGCCCTGGTGGGCAGCCACACCGAGGTGGCCGACCGCATCGAGGAGTACCGGGCCATCGGCATCGACGAGTTCATCCTCTCCGGCTACCCGCACCTCGAGGAGCTCTACTGGTTCGGCGAGGGCGTGCTGCCCGTGCTCGAGCAGCGAGGGACGTGGGTGCGGCCCGAGGCCGCGGCCCCCGGCATGCAGACCGGCTCGATCGCCGCCGGCGGCGTGGCCTTCGGGGTGGTGCCCGACCGCCGCTGAGTGCACCGGGGCCACCGCCTCCGGACGACCCTGCGGTGCGGGACGACCCGCTCCTCGTGAAGCTCCTCTGCTCGTGACGGCCCGCTGCCCGGGACGCCCTGGTCCTCAGCCCGGGTCGGCCCGCAGTGCGGGACGACCTGCTGGTCGGGACGCCCTGGTCCTCAGCTCGGCGGCTCGGGGCGCGATCGGGAGGTGGGCGGCACGCCCGGGGCGCGGAAGCCCGTCTGCTTGTGCGAGCCGTCGCACAGCGGCTTGGTGGCCGAGGCCCCGCAGCGGCAGAGGAACAGGCGGTCGGTGGTGGACGTGGTCCCGTCGGGCGCGGTGAGCGTCACCGGACCGTCGATCAGGATCGGGCCGTCGGCCCGGGGCGTCACCGCCACGGTGGGCGGGGCCGGAGGCCCGGGCGGCAGGCCCTCGGTGGTCGCCATGGTGGTCCTCCCGGTCGGGTCGTCGCTCAGCGAGGGTACCCACCGGCGGCGATCAGCCGGTGGCCGCCGGCGTGCCCTCGTCGTCGGCGTGGACGTCGCCCTCGTCGTCACCGTGGTCGTGGTCGTCGACATCGCTCTCGATCCGGGCGATCCACCAGCGCCCGTCGATCTCGACGAGCTCCACCTCTTCGCGGTAGTCGGCCTCGCTCGACTCGATGAGGAACCAGGTGCCGGCCCCGTCGAGCTCGCTGACCGAGGGATCGGTGTAGATCGCCCGGGTGCGGGCCTTGGCCTCCGGCGTGGCCGAGGCCGTGATGTCCTCGGTGGCGGTGGTGCAGTAGCCGTCGGCCTCCTCCCCGTCGAAGGCGGCCATCTCCTCGCGGCGCTCGGGGGCCAGCAGCTCGCACGAGGCCGCCAGGTCGTAGCGGCGGGACGCGGCGATGTGGGCGTCGACCACCTCCCGGGCGGATGCCCCGCCCTCGGGCTCGGGGTCGTCCCCACAGGCGGCGGGGACCGCCAGCGCGGCGAGGAGCAGCAGGCGAGCGGCCGTGCGGGCGGGACGGGGGTACATCGGTCCTCCGGTCGGGGGGCGGCGCCAACCTAGGCGGACCGTCGGGCCCGCGGTGGCCGGCGGGGCCGCGATCAGAGCTGCTCCACCAGGTGGCCGGCCTCGCGGAGGCGGTCGATGACCTCGAGGCGGTGGGCCGGGTCCCGCGTCTCCAGCGTGAGCAGCACCTCGGCCTCGTCGATCCCCACCCGGACGCCCTCCCGGTGGTGCTCCACGGCGAGGACGTTGAGGCCGGTGCGGGCCACGGTCTCGACGATCAGGGCGAGGGCGCCCGGCTGGTCGGGCACCACCACCCGCAGGCGGAGGTAGCGGCCCGCCGCGGTGAGCCCGTGGTGGACGAGCCGCCCGAGCATGAGCGGATCGACGTTGCCCCCCGACAGCACGGCCACCGCGGCGTCGGTGCCGGGCACCTTGCCGGCGAGCAGGGCGGCCAGGCCCACCGCCCCCGAGGGCTCCACCACCTGCTTGGCTCGTTCCAGCAGGAGCAGGAGCGCTCGGCCGATCTCGTCGTCGGTGACCGAGATGACGTCGTCCACCAGGGCGTGGGCGTGGGCGAGCGTGAGCGCCGACGGCGACTTGATGGCGATGCCGTCGGCGATGGTGCGCACCGGGTGGACGCCGGTGGGGGCGAAGGCGTCGAGCGAGGCCCGCATGGAGGCCGCCCCCGAGGCCTCGACGCCGACGATGCGAACGTCGGGCGCACGTGCCCGGAGAGCCACCGCCACCCCGGCGAGCAGGCCCCCGCCGCCGACGGGCACGAGCACCACGCCGGCGTCGGCGGCCTCGTCGACGAGCTCGAGGCCCAGCGTGCCCTGGCCGGCGATGATGCGCGGGTCGTCGAACGGGGGCACGAAGATGCCGCCGTTGGCGGCCGCCCAGGCGCGGGCCTCGGCGATGCAGTCGTCGACGAGGACGTGGCCGAGGCGGATGTCGGCGCCGTAGGCGCGCGTGGCCTGCACCTTGGTCAGCGGTGCCCCGGCCGGCATGAAGATCACCGACCGCTTGCCGAGCAGGGTGGCGGCGAGGGCCACCCCCTGGGCGTGGTTGCCCGCCGACGCGGCCACCACCAGGTCCTCGCTCGGCGCCAGGTGGGAGAGCAGGTGGTAGGCGCCGCGGATCTTGAACGACCCGGTGCGCTGGAGGTGCTCGCCCTTGAGCAGCACGGGCCGGTGGCACAGGGCCGAGAAGGTGGCCGACCGCTCCGTGGGGGTGGCCCGGAGGACCCCTGCGAGGCCGGCGCGGGCGGCGTCGATCTCGCTCACCTGCACCAACGCGACGTCGTCGCTCATGGCCCGACCCTACGGGTGCCGCGGATGGCTCGCTCGGTGGCGACCCGGTCGGGGGGTCGTGAGGCGACGGTCCGCCACTCGAGGCCGCCCATCGGCTATTTGCTCCGCCCGGCCGGGGAGCCGTATCGTTGCTCTCCGGCCCGGTTGCGGCGTCTCTCGACGCGTGCTCCGGGTTCCCGTGCAGCTTTCGAGTCAAGGAATCCTTGCGTGCCCACCTACACCCCCAAAGCATCCGAGATCGATCGAGCCTGGTTGATCGTCGACGCCGAGGGTCTGGTGCTCGGTCGCCTGGCCACCGAGGTCGCCCGGATCCTCCGCGGCAAGCACAAGCCCACCTACGCGCCGCACATGGACATGGGCGACCACGTGGTGATCATCAACGCCGACAAGGTCGTGCTCACCTCCGGCAAGGCCGAGAAGAAGATGGTGTTCCGCCACTCCGGGTTCCCCGGTGGCATCAAGGAGCAGACCTACGCCAACTTCCTCGAGCGCAAGCCGGCCGACGCCGTCCGGAGCTCCATCCGCGGCATGTTGCCGCACACCCGCCTCGGTCGGGCCCAGCTCAAGAAGCTGAAGGTCTACGCCGGCCCCACCCACCCGCACGCTGCCCAGCAGCCGCAACCGCTCGAGCTGGCCGACGCCCGCCGCAGCGCGTAGGAGAAGCAGACCCGTGAGCAAGCCCCTGGTGCAGTCCACCGGCCGCCGCAAGGAAGCCGTCGCCCGAGCCCGTCTCCGTGACGGCGAAGGCAAGATCACCATCAACGGTCGCGACGTCGAGGACTTCTTCCCGAACCCGACGCACCGCATGATCCTCACCGAGCCGCTCCGGCTCACCCAGCTCGAGGAGACCTACGACGTCGACGTGACCATGCACGGTGGCGGCGTCACCGGCCAGGCCGGCGCCCTCCGCCTCGCCATCGCCCGGGCCCTGATCGAGCTCGACCCCGAGCTGCGGGCCGCCCTCAAGCGGGCCGGCTTCCTCACCCGGGACGATCGCAAGAAGGAATCCAAGAAGTACGGCCTCAAGAAGGCCCGCAAGGCCCCGCAGTACTCGAAGCGCTAGCAACGAGCGCCCGCCGCCGCAGCCGTCCCGGCTCGCAGCAGGCGATCGGCACACCACGGGAGCCGCCCACGGGCGGCTCCCGTGTCGCGTCCGGACCGGGCCGCGGCCTCGGTGATCGTGCTCGGGCCGGGTGCGTTCACGCCCCGTGCTCGCGTTCCGCGCCGGCGCTACGGTGCGTGCGGGTGGGCGCACCGGGTGCTCGCCTCGGCTCGGGCCGTGGCCCGGGATTCGGAGGCGGTCTCATGGCGACCCGTGCAGGGACGAGTGCGTGGCGGCGTCGGCGGCGGGCCGTGGCGGTCGTCGGGGTGGTGGCGGCGTCGGTGCTGACGGGGTGCCTGCACACCGAGCGGGTGAGCGTGTCGAGCAGCGGGGCGGAGGCGAACGGGCCGAGCCGGGCGGCGGGGATCAGCGGTGACGGTCGGTTCGTCGCGTTCACGTCGACGGCGTCGAACCTGGTGGCCGGCGACACCAACGGCGTGGCCGACCTGTTCCTGCGCGACAACGTGACCGCGGCGGTGGTGCGGGTGTCGCTCGAGGCCGACGGATCGCAGCTCGACGGCGCGGGGGTGACCCAGGGCGGGGTGAGCAGCGACGGGCGCTACGCCACGTTCACCACCACGGAGGCGGCCACCGCCACCGACACCGACGCCCGAGCCGACGTGTTCGTGCGGGACCGCCAGGCCGGCACCACCGTGCTGGCCAGCGTGCCGCCGCCCGGGCTGCCCGACGCCGCCGCCCAGGGGACGCCGTCGCGCAACGGCCGCCACGTCGTGGTCTCGCTGGCCGGCGGCGGCATCTACGTCCGCCACCTCGCCAGCGCCACGTCGGGCCACGTGACCGACTGGTCGGCCATCGGGGCGGCACGGGTCAGCGACGATGGCGGGGTGGTCGCCTTCGTGACCATGGACCCGGTGCTGGCCGACGACGCCAACAGCGCGTTCGACGTCTACGTCTTCGACGACGGAGCGGGCACCGTGGAGCGCCTCCCGCGCGCCATCGCCAGCCTGGGCACCTTCCTGCGCTACGGCTACGACACGTTGGCCATCGACCTGACGGCCGACGGGCGCTCCATCGCCTACACGCCGGTCCGGGAGGACACCGAGACCCCGAGCATGACGCGGGCGCTGGTGTACGACCGCGTGGCCGGCACCAGCGACGAGCTCCCGGGATCGTCGGCGAGCCAGGGCCACGAGGCCCTGCCCCAGCTGTCCGCCGGCGGCCGGTTCGCGGCCTACCTCCGGAACCGGGAGAGCTACTACATCACCACCCCGGCCGAGCTGGTGGTGGTCGACCGCCTCCTCCGGACCACCACGGTCGTCGAGGTCTTCCCGTCGCCGGCCGCGATGCCGTTCGTGCTCAGCGGTGACGGTCGGTGGACCGCGTTCACCGCGTCCACCGCCGAGGTGGCGGGCGACGAGAACGGCGTCGACGACGTCGTCCTGCGCTACGGCCACGCGCCCGTCGTCTCGTCCGTCGAGCCCGCGGCGGTGGGGGCGGGCTCGCGCCAGCTGACCATCGACGTGGCCGGGGTCGTGGGCGTCCCCGAGGTCGAGGTGGCCGGCGGCGGGGTCACCGTCACCGGGGTCACGGCGTCGCCCGGGGCCCTCCACGTGACGGTCGACGTGGCCCCCGGGGCCGCCGCTGGTCCGCGCGACGTCCTCGTCCGCGCCCCCGGGGGCTGGCCCGGACGGGCGGTGGTCGGTGCGTCCACCATCTGCCGCGGGTGCCTCACCGTGACCTCCTGACCGGAATCGGACGCGTCCGCCCACCCGGTGTGCCGACCGTCTCCCGGGGCTACGGTGCGGACCGGTGGGCGCGTGGGGCTCCTGCCCGGTGGGCGGGTGGTGCCGCCCGAAGTGGAGGCGGTCCGATGGCGACGCGTGCAGGTCGGGTTCGATGGTCGGCGGGCGACCGGCGGCGGGTGGTGGTCGTCGGGGTGGTGGCGGCGTCGGTGCTGACGGGGTGCCTGCACACCGAGCGGGTGAGCGTGTCGAGCAGCGGGGCGGAGGCGAACGGGCCGAGCCGGGCGGCGGGGATCAGCGGTG
>JBBRFU010000053.1:0-20904 GCA_038241315.1 Acidimicrobiales bacterium
CGGAACGGTTCGGACCGATGCCGGCGACGAGACTCACGCCGGACGGCTGGGCTCCGCCACCTCCGCCGTCACGGCGGGCTGCTCGGCCAGCCGCCCAACGGCAGGCGGTCGTCCGCGTCGGTGTGGTCATCCGCCTTGGCGTGGTCGTGGCGGGCGCGGTTGGCGTTGGCGTCGGTGAGACACGTGGCCAGTACCCGGGCCTTGGCGTAGGACACGTCACCCGATGCCACCGCCGCATCCAGTGCGGGGAACCGGCGCAGCGCCCGGGCGACGCGGACCTGGGTGCGGGCCGTGGAGAGCTCGAGGTCGCAGGTGTCGGCCAGCCACGCCGCGCACGACAGCGACCCCCACGTGGCCCACGAGCCCCGCTCATCGAGCTCCCCGACCAACACCAACAGCTCGTAGGTCCCCACGGCGAGGCGACCGGCGAGGTCGATCACCTCGGCCTCGAGCCGCTCGGCCGGCTGGTCGACCAGATCGGCACGCGCCCGCGGGCGCGTCGACCGAGGAGACGTGTGGGCAGCCACGTCGGGGTCGGTAGCCGGTCGGTGGGCGGTGGATGCCGTGGTCAGGGAGGCCATGGGGTCACCTCGGTAGGCCGATCGCAGACGGGAACAGGTGTTCGATCAACCTACCGAGGGAGGGTGACAACGAGCCGCACGAGCACCCCCCCAGCCGCGCCGAGCCCAGGTCGAGGTCGGGTCGAGGCGCGCCCGCGGGCGCGTCCCCGGCCTCCGGGCCGTCGGGGTCGCGATGGCAGATCGGCTGCCCGCGGAGGCACCGCCGCTGGAGCGGTCGTCAGCGGTTGGGCGGGGAGGCCACCTGGGTGGCGGCGAACAGCGCGACACCGAAGGCGAGCAGGACCAGCACGAGGACCACCCGACCGAGCCGCTCGGGTGCGGAGCCGCGGGTTCCCACCACCACCGCGACCGCTGTGGTCACCGGCACGACGAACAGGCCGACGAGCCCGCCGAAGAACAGGACGCCGTCGCGCGGTGAGAGCTGGCAACCGAACCCGATGCCCTGGCACTGTCCGGCCCCGACCTTCGAGGGCACGGCACCTGCGCCCAGCCACACCCCCGTGCCCCAGACCAGGAGCGGCCCGAGGAGGGCGAGGACGACCGCCACCCCCGCTGCCGGTTGGTCGGGCTCGCCAGGGGACGCTCGCGGATACGCGGTGCGCAGCCGCTCGCGCTCCGCGGCCCCGCTCGGGTCGTCGGTCGGGTCGGGCAGCAGGTGTCGGTCCACGCACCCAGGGAACCGCGGAGCGGTGGGCGTCGACATCGGGGGAAGCCCCCACCCGGGCCTGGGGGCACCGGTCGGCGCCCACCTCGACGCGGACGGTCAGGACCTCGACGCGATCGTCGGCCGAGCCATCTCCACGGAGCCCGTTCCGTCTAGTCGCGAGCTGGGTTCGACGAAGGCGGTCGGCGCAACGGCGATATCGCGACATCGTCGGGAAGGCCCGGCGCACCTTGGCCAGCCAGTCGCCACCGGCGCCGGCCGACCAGGCGAAGCCGTCGGCCAGCCACACCAGCGGATCATCGTTCGGAGGCACGTGGTAGTAGGCGAGCGGCGGCGTGCGACGCCTGGCCCGGTCCACGACCCGATGATCCTCGTCGTCTCGACCCTCTCGTCGTTCGAGGTACAGGGTCACGTCTCGGTCGAACGACTGGCAGCGGTGCCCGGGGCGGGGATCGAACCCGCACGGCCCCGGAGGGCCGGAGGGGTTTAAGCCCTCCGCGTCTGCCAGTTCCGCCACCCGGGCCGGATGACCGGGGCCGACGCTACGCCGTGGGACCGCTCGGTCGAGCCTGCGAGTCGACGGCCGTCACGTCGTCGGTCGCGTCGTCGGCGGCCGGCTCGTCCGTGGTCGCGTCGTCGGCGGGGCCGTGGAGCAGGGCGCGGTACCAGTGGCCGCTGGCCTTGAGGGTGCGGGCCTGGGTGGCGAAGTCGACGTGGACGATGCCGAAGCGCTGCTCGTAGCCCTCGGCCCACTCGAAGTTGTCGAGCAGCGACCACACGAAGTAGCCCCGCACGTCGACGCCGCGAGCGAGGGCCCGGCGCGTGGCCTCGACGTGGTCGGCCAGGAAGCGGACGCGGTCCGGGTCGGGGAGCTCCCCGTCCACCGGCGGCGCATCGGCGAAGGCGGCGCCGTTCTCGTCGACGTGCAGCGGGGTCGGCCCGTAGGCGGCCGCCGCCACCAGCACCTCCTCGAGGCCGGCGGGCTCGATGGCCCAGCCGAGCGAGGTGCGCGGCCCGGGCGGGTCGACCCGGCCGACGTCGGGCGAGCCGGGCCACAACCCCGTGACGGCCGACGCGCCGGGCTCGTGGCGCACGTGGTGACGCCGGTAGTAGTTGAGCCCGAGGGCGTCGATCGGCCGGGAGATCTCCGCCAGGTCGCCCTCGCGCACGTGCCGGGCGAAGTGGAGCGGCTCCAGGTCGGTCAACACGTCGTCGGGGTAGGCGCCGCGGAAGAGGGGGTCGTACCAGAAGCGGTTGGCGATGCCGTCGACCCGACGGGCGGCGTCGAGGTCCTCGGGCCGCTCCCCCGCCGCCACCACCGGGTACGGGTTGACGGTGAGGCCGACCGTCCCCACCAGCCCGTCGGTGGCCCGCAGCGCAGCGACGCCGAGCCCGTGGGCCAGCAGCAGGTGGTGGGCGGCGGCCATGGACGCGGCCGGCTCGGTGCGGCCCGGGGCGTGGACGCCGGCCGAGTAGCCGAGCACCGCCGAGCACCACGGCTCGTTGATCGTGCTCCAGCGCACGACCCGGTCACCGAGGCGGTCGGCCACCAGCGCGGCGTAGTCGGCGAACCGGGACGCGGTGTCGCGCACCGGCCAGCCGCCGGCATCCTCGAGCTCCTGGGGCAGGTCCCAGTGGTAGAGGGTGACGACCGGGTCGATGTCGCGCGCCAGCAGGGCCTCCACGAGGGCGTCGTAGAAGTCGAGGCCGGCGGAGTTGGCCGGGCCGGTGCCGCCGGGCTGGACGCGGGGCCACGCCACCGAGAAGCGGTAGGCCGTGACCCCGAGGTCGGCGATGAGGGCCACGTCGTCGGCCATGCGCCGTCGGTGGTCCGCGGCCACCGCGCCGCCGACCCCGCCGAGCACCCGACCGGGGGTCGCGGCGAAGGTGTCCCAGATGGAGCGGCCGCCGCCGTCGAGCTCCATGCCGCCCTCGATCTGGTAGGCGGAGGTGGAGACGCCCCACGTGAACCCGTCGGGGAAGCCGGCGTCCCGTGGCGGCGCGGGCCTCACGACCCGTCCCGGATGGCCACGCCGGTCTCGAGGTCGAAGAAGTGGAGCCGCGCCGTGTGGACGGCCACCCGGAGCTGGTCGCCGGCCCGGACCTTGCTGCGGTGGTCGAACCGGCCCACCAGCCGGGCTTCCCCCGCCGCGGCCTGTCGCTCGAGGTCGTCGACGATGGCCTCGTCGCTGGCGGCGGCCACCTGGCGCACGTCGTCGGTCAGCACCGGACGGGCGTCGATCGACACGTGGACGAGGAGCTCGGCGCCCAGCGCCTCGCGGCGCTCGACCACGGCGTCGAGGAAGCCGAGCGGGCCATCGTCGGTCCTCGCCACCGCCTCGTCCTCCATGGACTCGGCCCGGATCCCCACCACCACGTCGCGCCCGAGGTAGGCGGCGAGGGCGGGGCGGGCCGCCACCAGCTCCGGTGGGAGGGCGACGTCCTGCGAGCCGATGCGCACGTGGAGCGCGTCGTCGCCGCCGGACCGGTGCACCAAGCCCTCCACCAGGTTCATCGACGGCGATCCGGTGAAGGCGGCCACGAAGGTGTTGTCGGGCTCGTCGTAGAGGACCTCCGGGTGCGCCACCTGCTGGAGCTCGCCGGCGCGCATCACCGCCACCCGATCGCCCATGGTCATGGCCTCCACCTGGTCGTGGGTGACGTAGAGGGTGGTGGTGGCCAGGTCGCGCTGCAGCCGGGCGATCTCGGTGCGCATCTGGACGCGGAGCTTGGCGTCGAGGTTCGACAACGGCTCGTCCATCAGGAACACCGCCGGGTCGCGCACGATGGCCCGGCCCATGGCCACCCGCTGGCGCTGGCCGCCGGACAGCTCGCCCGGCTTGGCGTCGAGCCAGGGCTCCAGTTGGAGCAGCGCCGCCGCCTCGTCGACCCGGGACCGGATCTCGTCGCGCGGGAGACCGGCCAGCTTCAGCGCGAAGCCGATGTTCCGGCGCACCGACATGTGGGGGTACAGGGCGTAGTTCTGGAACACCATGGCGATGTCGCGGTCCTTCGGCGGCAGATCGTTCACCACCCGGTCGCCGATCCGCAGCTCCCCCGAGGTGATCTCCTCCAGGCCGGCCGCGGCGCGCAGGGCGGTGGACTTCCCGCACCCCGACGGCCCCACCAGCACGAGCAGCTCGCCGTCGGCGATCGACAGCGAGAGGTCTCGTATCCCCACGAAGCCGTTGGGGTACACCTTGGTGACCTGGTCGAACGTCACGGCAGCCATGCGGGCCTCCTCCTGGTTGGGCGGGTCATCCCTTGACCGACCCGGCGAGCAGCCCGCGCACGAAGTAGCGCTGCAGGGCGAAGAACACCGCGAGCGGGAGGGCGATCGACACGAACGCCGCCGCCGTCAGCAGGTGCCAGTCCTGACCGCGACCACCGGACAGCGATGCCAGCCGCACGGTGAGGGGCGCGTTGTCGGGCGCCCCGCCCACGAAGCTGATGGCCACCAGGTAGTCGTTCCAGACCCAGAGGAACTGGAAGATGGTGAAGGCGGCCAGCGCCGGCACCGACAGCGGCAGGACCAGGCGCCAGAAGATGGTGAGGTGGTCGGCCCCATCGATGCGGGCCGCCTCGATCACGTCCTTGGGCAGCGAGGCGAAGTAGTTGTGCAGCAGGAAGATGGCCAGCGGGAGCCCGAAGGCGATGTGGGTGAGCCAGACGGCCTCGGGCGAGCCCTGCAGGTCGAGGTCCGGGAAGAGGGTGAGGGTCTCGCCGAACACGGACAGGTGGGCGCCGCCGGTGTAGAGCTGCAGCAACGGCACGAGGGCGAGCTGGAACGGCACCACCAGGAGGCCGACCACCACGATGAACAGCCACCGCCGCCCGGGGAACTCCATCCAGGCGAAGGCGTAGGCGGCGAAGGCGGCGATGGCGATCGGGAGGATGGTGGCCGGCACGGTGATGGCCAGCGAGTTCCAGAAGTGCTGCCAGAGGTCGGGGGCGTCGGTGCCCGTGGTGGAGAACACCTCCCGGTAGTTGTCGAGGGTGAGCTGCGGGTCGGTGACCACGCTCCACCACCCGGTGCGCTTCACCGCCCGCTCGGCCCGGAACGACGAGACGAGCATGCCGAGGGTGGGGAGGCTCCACAGCGCCACCAGCAGCCAGAGCACGCCGGTGGGCACGGCCCGGAGGGCGGCGTAGAGGCGACGGCCGGCGCCGCGCTCGGGTGACCCGGCGGCGCCGGTCACGCCGGTCACGCCGCTCACGTCCCCTCCCCCTCGCTCGCCCGCCGGGCGTTCACGTACATCAGCGGCACGATGGCCACGAACAGCAGCACGGCCAGGGCGGACCCCAGCCCGAGGTCACGAGCCACGAACGCCTCCTGGAACAGCCGGTTGGCGATGACGTCGGTGCCGTTGCCGCCGTTGGTCATCACCTTGACGATGTCGTACACCTTGAGCACCAGGATCACGAGGGTGGTGACCACCACGGCCACGGTGGTGCGGATGTGGGGCAGGGTCACCCGCCAGAACGTCTGGCCCTCCGAGGCGCCGTCGACGCGGGCCGCCTCGAGCAGCTCGTCGGGCACGCCCTTGACGGCCGCCGAGAGGACCACCATGGCGAAGCCGGTCTGGACCCAGATCATGATGGCGATGAGGAACAGCGTGTTCCACGGTTGCTGGCTGGTCCACGCCTGGGGCTCACCGCCGACGAACACCCACACCGCGTTCAGCAGCCCGATCTGGGTCTCGCCCTCCGGCTCCCAGGCGTAGACGAAGCGCCAGATCACGCTGGCGCCCACGAAGCTGATGGCCATCGGGAGGAAGATCAGCGACTTGGCCACCGACTCGCCGCGGGACCGGTCGGCCAGCACGGCGATGGCCAGGCCCAGCACGGTGCTCACCGAGGTGACGATCAGCACCCAGAACACGTTGTTCCAGATGACGCCACGGAGGCTGCCCACCGCGGCCAGCACCACCAGCGACACGGTGACCGAGAGGGAGAGCACCGGCAGGGGCGCCCACAGGTCGACGCCCCGGCGGGAGGCCCGGCCCCGCAGGACGGTCACCAGGAGGGCGACCACGGCGATGGCCAGGCCGGCGAGGAACAGGCGGCTGCCCAAGATGTCGCCGAAGCCGTTCCAGGAGAAGATCGTGCGGTTGCCGTAGATGTCGCGGTAGTTGTCGAACCCCACGAAGTTCTCGGTGCGGCGGTCGTGGAAGCTGAGGAAGATCGTGCGGATGGTGGGGATCACCAGCCCGATGGTGAGGAAGGCGATCGCCGGGAACAGGAAGACCGCCGGACGCCACCGGTTGGCGGTGCGGCGCCCCTCTTCGGGCGACCGGTGCCGGCGGGCGACCACCAAGGCGCCGACGAGGGCGCCGACGACGGCCCCGCCGACGGGCCACGCCGAGCCGCCCTTGAACCAGCCCCCGCTGTTCGCGAGGGCGCCGACCACCGCGCCGGCGAGCGCGCCCACGAGGGCGGCGAAGAGCCGGAAGCGCCGGACGGCCTGGTCGAGCACCAGGTTGGCGGCGACGAAGAGGGCGATCGACGCCACGACGGCGACGACCACACCGGAGAGGGTGACGAGGAGCTGTTCCATGAGGGGAGGGGCGATCCGAAGGAGACGCCGTGGAGGCGGTGCCGGCGACCGAGGTCACCGGCACCGCCTCCCCGAGGTCAGTCCTCCGGCCAGCTGGCCTCGACGTCGGCGAGGGCTTCCTCCACCGACCGGTTGCCGCTGGTGATGTCGATCGCGGCGTCCCAGAAGGTGCCAGCGCCGACCGCGCCGGGCATGAGGTCGCTGGCGTCGAACCGGGCCGGGTCGGCCGCACCGAGGATCTCGGCGAAGGTCTGCTCGATCTCCGTCGGGTACTTGGTGGTGTCGGTGTTCTTGTTCGGCGACAAGAACCCGCCCGTGGGGGCACGGTTGTCGGCGAACTCGGTGCCGGCGAGGTACTCGAGCGCCTTGATGACCTCGGGGCGGTCCGAGAAGGCCACGGCGTAGATGCCACCGGTGAGGGTGACCTGACCGAAGCTCTGGTCGGCGAAGGTGGGCAGGTAGAAGGCGTTGACGTCGCCCTCCTCACCCAGCTCGGTGCCGTCGGGCCAGTTGGCGGCGTAGAAGTTGCCCTGGCGGTGCATCATGCACTGGTCCTCCAGGAGCGGCACGCCGGCCTCGGCGAAGGGGATGTCGGCCACGTTCTCCGGGCCGCCCCGCACCATGCCCTCGGTGGCCCACAGGTCCTGCACGTACTGGACCACCTCGACCACGTCGGGGTCGTCGAACGGGATCTCGTGGTTGACCCACTGGTCGTAGACCTCGGGGCCCTTGAGCCGCAGCATGAAGTCCTCCACCCAGTCGGTGAAGGGCCAGCCGGTGGCGGCATCGGACCCGATGCCCACGCAGAAGGGCGTCTTGTCGTCGGCGATCATGGTGTCGGCCAGCGCGAGGAGGTCCTCCATGGTCTCGGGGATCTCGTAGCCGGCATCGGCGAAGTCCGACGGGCTGTACCAGACGAGGCTCTTCAGGTCGGCCTTGACCGGCACGCCGTAGAGCTCGCCGTCGACCGTGGCGAACTCGAGCATGCCTTCGTCGAAGTTCTCCTCGGCCACGGACCGCACGCTGTCGGGCAGGGCCACGGCGTCGGCCGCGAAGTCGCGGATCTTGCCGGGCTGCGGGAAGAAGGCGATGTCGGGCGGGTCTCCGCCGTCGACCCGGTTGCCGATCAGCTCCTCGAAGCCGCGATCGCCCTGGTACTCGATGGTGACCCCTTCGGCCTCCTCGAACGGCGCGAAGGCGTCGACGAGCCCCTGGGCCTCGCCCTCGACCTCGGGCCCGAACATGGTGACGGTGCCGGAGTCCTCGCCGCCCCCGCCTCCTCCGCTCCCGCTGTCGCCTCCGTCGTCGTCGTCGGCGCACCCGACGGCGAAGGTGGCCATGAAGAGGAGCACGACGGCCAGCAGGCCGATCCTCCTGGTGGGTGATGTCGTCTTCATCGTGGGTTCCCCTGGGTTGGTGGTTGCTGCCGTGCCGACCGTCAGGCCGGCGCGGTGGTGGTCCGCACGACCAGCTCGAGCGGGAGCTCGTGGTGGTCGGCGGCGGGCGGGTGCGCTTCCTGGAGCGCTTCGAGCAGGAGCTGGGCCCCGAGGAGCCCGCTCTCGAACAGCGGCTGGCGCACGGTGGTGAGCCCGGCGTAGGCCGAGACCTCCACGTCGTCGAAGCCGATCACGGACAGGTCGCCGGGGACCCGCAGGCCGAGGTTGCGCGCCGCCTCGATCACGCCGAGCCCCTGCACGTCGGAGCTGGCGAAGATGGCGGTGGGCGGGTCCTCGGCGCGGATGAGGTCGTCGCTGAGGCGCAGCGCGACCTCACGGTCGTGGGCGCCGTGGCGGACCAGGGCGGGGTCGAAGGGCAGGCCGGCGGCGGCCAGGACCTCCCGGTAGCCCTGCTCGCGGCGGCCCGACGACACGAAGCCGAGTGGGTTGGAAGGCGCGTCGCCGATGAAGCCGATGCGCCGGTGGCCGAGCTCCACCAGGTGCCGGGTGGCGATGCGCCCGCCCTCCACGTCGTCGGTGCCGACCGAGGCGACCCCGGCGCCGACCGCGTCCACCAGCACCACCGGCACCCCGGCCAGGGTGAGGGCCACCAGCGCCTCGGGCGGGGGCGGCATCGACACGATCAGGAGGCCGTCGGCGCGGTCTCGGCGGGTGAGGGTGGCGAGGAACTCGTCGCGGTGCACGGGGGTCTCGACGTTGAACAGCATCAGGTCGTAGCGGCTGTCGTCGAGGGCGGCGGCCACGCCCCGCATCCGGGCCACCGCCGAGGCCTGGGTGAAGAAGGGGACCACGGCGCCGAGGGTCTGGCAGCGACCCCGGGAGAGCCCCCGGGCCATGGGGTTGGGCCGGTAGCCGAGGTCGTCGATGACGGCCAGGACCTTGGCGCGGGTGGCCTCGCTGACGCGGGGGCTGCCGTTCAGGACCCGGGAGACGGTGCCCGCCCCGACCCCTGCCTGCACCGCCACATCGCTGATCGTCACCATCGCCGAGCGAGCCCCTGTCGTGCGTGGAAGCGGTTCCACGTCGTGAGGGCAAGGTATGACGCCCGTCACGATCTGTCAATGGAATCGGTTCCACGAGCGGCGCGCGGCCGGCCGATCCGTGGGTGCCGCCGACCAGCGCGCTCAGCTGATGGCGTGTCCCGCGCTCAGGCCGCAGCCTCCCGGTGGCTGCCGACGATGGCCTCCCACAGCGCGGTGCGCACCCGGGTGGCCTCGGCCCCGTCGAGGTCGTTCACCACCACGATCCCCTCGATCAGGTCGGCGATCACCGCCTGGTAGGGCCGGCCCTTCACCACCACCGCCACGGTGGCCCCGCCGTCGGGCCGACGCCGCATCGTGCGCTCGGCCCCGGGCACCCGGGGCGGGCTCCGGAAGCCGGGGACCACCAGGCCGCGAGCCCGGGCCGCACCCCCGAGGGTGCGCACGGTGGCGGCGAACTGCATCGAGGACGATTCCATACGCCGACAGCATCCCCAGGGGGTCTGACACCGTGGCCCCGACCGCGGTCCCCGACGGCTCTGCGGTACGCCCCCGGCGTGACCGCGCTCAGGTCAGGTCGGCGTCGGCCGCGAGGTCGTCGGCCAGGTCACCGTCGTCACGGAGCCAGGCGGCGCCGACCGCGCAGGTGGGCAGGGCCACGCACCAGCGGCACGCGTAGCTCGGCCGGTAGGCGGGCTCGGCCGAGCCGGCGCGCAGGGCGGTGAGGCGGCGGGCGGCATCGACCGTGCGGGCGACGGTGGCGTCGAGCAGGGCCTCGGTGACCACCTCGGTGCGGGACTCCCCCAGGTCCAGGTAGAACGACGCCACCAGCCGCGGCGGGATGCCGATCCGGATGGCGTCGAGCAGGGCGTAGAACCGGAGGTCGTCGCGGTGGGCGGGGTTGGGGGCGCCCGTCTTGAGGTCGATGACGACCTTGCCGGCGGTGGTGCCGCGGGCGACGCCGAGGGTGAGGTCGACCTTGCCCCGGAGGCGGATCCGACCCCCGGCCAGATCGACGATCTGGGTGCTCTCGGTGACGGGTCGCCAGCGAGGCGACAGCTGCGGGAAGCACTCGAAGAACTTCGCCACCCGGTCGCCCGCGGTGCTGCGCAGCTCGGCCCGCTGGGCATCGGTGCAGGTCTGGAGGAAGTCGGTGAGCCAGTGGTCGGTGTTGGTCAGGCTGGCCATCGCCTCGTCGACCAGGGCCAGCGGCAGCGGCTCGCCGGGCCAGTGGATGCCGAGCTCCACCGCCTTGTGGGCGATGGTGCCCCGGGCGATGGGCACCGTGACCACGAAGGCGTCGCCGGCCGCGTCCTCGGCCAGCAGCCGCACCTCGCAGCCGTGGATCCGCGAGAGCAGGTGCTTGGACAGCTGGAGGTCCTCGTCGGGCGCCAGGTCCTCGAGGACGGGGCGGAGGCCGGCCTCGAGGTCGAAGCGCAGCCGCCGTCCCACGTCGGTGCCGAAGGTGGGCCGCTCGGCGTCGGACGCGCCCAGCTCGGCCAGCGTCCGCTGCTGGACCGGGGTGGGCTCGGGTGGCGTGGCCGTGGCGATGCCGAGAGGTTACGGCCGCCCCGTGACCCGCCGACCCGCCGTCCCCCGGCGGGGAGCCGACGGGCGTGGGGGTACGCTGGCGAGCCATGGCCGGAGACGAGCAGGAGCGGGGGCTGCGCCCCACGAGGACGGCGGAGATCGTGCCGCTGCACCTGCCGCCGGTGGTGGAGGAGGACGAGCCGCTGGCCGACCCGCGCCGCAGCGACGTCGACGAGTGGGGCCGGTCCGAGCGGACGCGGGAGCTGGTGCGCAAGGTCTACGACCCGTTGTACCGGCGCTGGTTCCGCGCCGAGTGGGAGGGGCTCGAGCACATCCCCACCGAGGGCGGCGCCCTCCTGGTGGCCAACCACGCCGGAGCCATCCCCTCCGACGCCCCGGCGATCATGCACGGCGTGGAGACCGAGCTGGGCCGCCCCGTCTACGGGATGGCCGACCACTTCTTCAAGGGCACCCCCGTGGTGGGCACGCTGTGGTCGCGGGCCGGTGGCGTGGTGGCCCACCCCGACAACGCCTACCGCCTGCTGCGCGAGCAGCGGCAGCTCGCCCTCGTGTTCCCCGAGGGCACCAAGGGCACCAGCAAGACCTACTCCGAGCGCTACCGGCTCCGCCGCTTCGGCCGGGGTGGCTTCGTGGAGATCGCCATGCGCGCCGGGGTGCCGATCATCCCCATCGCGGTGGTGGGGGCCGAGGAGTCGATGCCGATCCTCTTCAAGCTGCCGTCGCTGGCCAAGGCGTTCGGCCTGCCCTACTTCCCCGTCACCGCGAACATGGCGCTGGGCCCCCTGGCCGCCGGCGTGTACTTCCCGGCCAAGTTCAAGCTGCGGGTGCTCGAGCCGGTCACCTTCGACGACGTCGAGCCCGATCAGCCCCGCTACTCCCGGAGCCGGATCATGGACGAGTCCGAGGCCATCCGCCAGCAGATCCAAGAGGCGCTGTTCGACATGTTGCGCCAGCGCCGATCGGTCTGGTTCGGCTGATGGCGCGCCCCCTTCGCACCCCCGAGGCCCGCTGATGGCCGGGCGCCGCGTGCTCATCACCGGGCTGTCCACGTTCTGGGGCGGCCGGCTGGCCCAGGCCCTGGAGGCCGACCCCCGCGTCGACGTCATCATCGGCCTCGACACCCGCGAGCCCCAGGTGAAGCTCGAGCGCACCGAGTACGTCCGCTCCGACGAGAACTACTCGATCCTCTCGAGGATCGTGAAGGCCACCGGCGTCGACACCATCGCCCACACCTTCCTCGTGGTCGACTCCACCCAGATGTCGTCGCGGGCGATGCACGAGATCAACGTGATCGGCACCATGAACCTGTTCGCGGCAGCTTCGGCGGCCGGGAGCACCGTGCGGAGCATCGTGGTGAAGTCGGCGGCGCTGGTCTACGGCTCCACGCCCCAGGATCCCTACTGGTTCCGCGAGACCGACAAGCGCAGCCAGCCGCCGCGCACCCGGGTGGAGCGCAGCCTGCTCGAGGTCGAGAGCTACGTCCGAGACTTCGCCCGCGACAACCCCCACGTCTGCCTGAGCCTGCTCCGCTTCTGCAACGTCGTCGGCCCCGACCTGACCACGCCGTTCGTGAACGCCCTGCAGCTGCCCTTCGTGCCCAAGGTGGCGGGCTACGACCCGCGCTTCCAGCTGGTGCACGAGGACGACGGCGTGGCGGCCATCCTCTTCGCGCTGGACCAGGAGGTGCCCGGCATCTTCAACGTGGCCGGCGACGGCCTGCTGCCGTGGAGCGAGATCACCGCGATCGCCGGCAAGCGGGGCATCCCCATGCCGCCGTTCGGCATCGACGTGGCCACCGAGCCCCTGCGCCGCCTGGGCCTCGTCGACCTGCCGCCCGAGCTCATCGACCTGCTCAAGTTCGGGCGCGGCATCGACAACCGTCGCTTCAAGGAGGCCGGGTTCCGCTACCAGTACACCTCGGCCGGCGCGGTGGACGCCTTCGCGCAGGCCGTGCGGCTCCGCCGCACCGTGGGCCATCGTGAGGCCGACTACCGCTACGAGGAGGACGTGGAGCAGTTCTTCCGCCACTCCCCCGCCGTGGTCCGGGACCAGCCGCCCGCCTGAGCCGACCGGCATCGGCATCGGCGTCGGCGGCCCGAGCGCGCGGCCGGGCCGCTCGAACGCCTCCGGTCAGTTCCGCGAGGGGAAGATGCCGTAGAGGCAGATGGAGTAGTTGAGCACCAGGTAGGGCGACCGGTTGTCGAACGGGACGCTGGAGCCGGTCGACTGCGTGGCGTACATCGCCCCGGTCGCGCTTCCCGTGGCGTTGTAGGCCGAGCTCGTGGTCAGCCCGGGCACCGCGCCCGACGGGTTCTTGGTGTTCGAGCTGGTGGCCACCGGGGGAACAACCGGGTGGGCGTGCGCCGGGAGGTTCCCGGGGACGAGCGTCACGGTCTCCGTGCCGCTCACCTCCCCCTGGGCGTAGTAGCTCAGGCCGGGACCGGCGCCGAAGCCCAGCGCGCTCCGCCCCCGGAGGTCGGGCAGGGCGAAGGTCTGCACGCCGTTGCCGCCGTACGTGGTCCCGAGGAGCGAGAACAGGGCGGAGTTCTGGGCGATCGACATGATCTGCCCGTTGCAGAGCGCCCAGTTGCGGGGGGCGAAGTTGAACCCGAACAAGCGGATCTCACCGACGTAGGACTCGGACATGGTGGGCTTCCTGTCAGACGGAGGGGTTGAAGACGATGGCCTGGTACCACTGGTGGTCCAGGCCGCGATCGGTGGGGCTGGCACCGATGGCCCGCTGCCCCATGGTGGCACTGCGCACCTGGTCGACGCTCTCGAGGCGGGCCTGGCCGGCCGTACCCCGGAACCGGAGGGCGAAGGACCGCTCGTGGTCGGGCGTGGTGCCGAGGTCGTCGATGCCGTCGAGCACGGCCTGGGCCGAGCCGGCCGAGCCGACGAGCGTCACGGTCTGGCCCACCAGCGGCGTCCAGGCCGACCGCACCAGCGGGTCGGACGGGATCGGGGATGGGGGCGCCGTGGTCGTGGCGGGCGTTGCGGCCGGGCCGGAGGTCCCGCCGGAACCGCTGGCGCCCACGGGGATCGGCGGGATCGCGTTGGGCTGGCAGGCCGTGACCGCCAGCACCGAGAACGCCCCGAGGCCGAGGAGGAACGTGCGCCGGGGAACGGCGCTCGCGATCCGGATCTCGCCGGCTTCGTTCCCGATCATCTGGTCCCCCTCGGTCCCCACGCCACAGAGAGTAGCCGAATCACCACAGGTGGCGCGCCTACGTTCCGAGTTGGGCGAGGAGCCACTCGGTCACGGTGACGTCGACCACGAGGTGGACCCGGGCCTCGGAGCCCCGGTTGTCGACCTCGTGGTGCCGGCTGAGGTCCAGGTACCAGCACTCCCCCGGCGCCATGGCCACCGCCTCGTCGGCCAAGCGGAACTCGACCTCGTCGTCGCTCACCACCGGGAGGTGCAACCGGGCCTCGCCGTCGGCGGCGCTGAGGCAGTGGTCGCGGTGGCGCAGGATCCGCGAGCCGGGGCCGAGCCGCAGGAACCGGGCCGTCAGCAGCGGACAGGGGATGGCTTCGAGCAGGGCGGCGGTGGCGGGGCATCGGGCCAGCCACGCCGTGGCCTCGTACTCGGTGGCCGACGGGTCGGGGTAGAGGGCCAGCGCGCTGCCCACCGCGGCGCGCAGCGCGATGCCGCTCCAGTCGCCCTCGTACTGCTGGAGGTTGAAGTGGGGCTCCCAGGCCGAGGTCGGGAGCGCGGCTGCCTCCGCCGCCACCGCGTCGGCGTCGAACGCCAGGTCCAGCCGGGCCCGGTCGGCCCAGGTCATCGGGTCACCGTGAGCCCCGCCCGCTGCTGCAACGAGCGCACCGGACCGTCGACCCAGCGCGCCGCGGCCGCCCGCAGGTGGTCGTCGGCGGCAGCTTGCTTGGTGGCCCGGTCGTCGACGTGCTCGAGGACGGGGTTCTTGGCGTCGACGGCGGCGCGTGCCGCCCACCGGGAGCGGGTGGCGTCGTCCGCTGCGAGGCCGAAGTGGCGGGCGACGCGCTCGACGGCGGCGGGCAGCTGCGTGTGGTCGACGACGATGCCGCGACCCTCGTCGTCGCCGACCGCCTCGACGCTCGCGGCGATCCGCCCCAGCACCGCGGCGCCGTAGGCGTCGAGGTCACCCGGGGCCTCTCGCCACGGGTCGACCCCGAGGAGCGCGGGGTCGAGCGTGCCCGGGACGACGTGGTAGCCGCGGTGGCCGCGGTGCGAGACGAGCACCTCCACGGCGTCGCGGCAGAGGAACACCCAGGGCACCTCGGGCAGGGCCTGGCGGAGCACCGGGAGCTGGAGGGCCGCCCAGGCATCGAGCTTGACGATGCATCGCTGCTCCCCCTCGTCGGGGCGGGCCAGCGCGGCGAGCGCGCCGCGGACCAGCGCCGGGCGGTCCGCCTCGACGATGCCGAGCTGCTCGGCCGGGAGGCGCAGGACCGTGTCGAGGATCCCGGGCTCGCTGAGGGCGAGCACCTCGGGCAGGTCGCCCAGGAGCCGGGTCAGGAGCGTCGAGCCGCAGCGGGACAGGTGCAGCACCACGCCGGCGATGGGCAGCGCGCCCTCGGGCGCGGGCTGGAGCAGATCGGCGAGGGGCGTCCGCCGGCGGAACAGCAGCCGGGCCGGCTGGCGCAACGCCCCCTCGATGCTCTGGTCCAGGAACGGGTCGTCGAACGCCACGCCGTCGGTGCGACACCAGTCGACCGTGCTCGCCTCGCCATCGGCCGTGACCCGGATCGGGGTCCACCGGGCGGTCACACCCACCGCTCCAGCCACTCCCGGCGGGCGGCGGCGACCGCGCCGGTCACGTCGGCCTCGGTGACGTCGAACCCGAGATCGACCGCGGCGGCCACGAGGAGGGCGACGGCCCGGCGCCGGTCCGGCTCCGCCAGCAGGCGGTCGTGCAGCGCGCCGTCGGCCAGGACGACGGCGGTGAAGGCGTCGAGGGCGTCGGTGGTCACCGCGGCAAGGGTAGGGGCCGGTCGGGGTCACCCACCCCCGCCGCCGACCCTCGACCGCTCATCGAGGACCACCCTCGGTCCTGGTTCCGCGGGATCGAGGCATCCGGGCCGACCCGCGCCGGTACCGTGGCGACCCGTGACCGATGCACCCACCCCTGGAGCCGACGACGGGTGGGCGCTCGACTGGCCCGCCACCGGCCTCGCCCTCGGGCCACCGGGTCCGGGAGCGATCCTGGGGAGACGACCCGCCACCGCGGCGGACGCCGACCTCCTCCTGCGGTGGTTCGTCGACGCCCACCCGGACCTCGCCGCCGTGCCCCTCGACGCCGAGGCCGTGCACCGGCTGCTCGTCCAGCAGTTCGAGGCCCGGGCCCACCATCACCGCTCGGCCTTCCCGACGGCCGAGCACTGGGTGCTCGAGCTCGACGGCGACCCCGTCGGCCACCTCGTGGTCGAGGCGGGCGACGAGCAGGTGCACGTGGTGGAGATCGAGGTCGCCGCCGATCGCCGGGGGCGCGGCATCGGCGCCGCGGCGCTCGGCGCGGTGGTGGCCGCCGCCCGGCGTCGGCGGCTCCCCACCCACCTCACGGTGTCCGCCGCCAGCCCGGCCCGGCGCCTCTACGAGCGGCTGGGGTTCGTCGCCTCGGCGGCCGGCGTCGACCCCGCCGGCGACCTGGCGATGGCCGCGCCCGTGACCGATCTCGCCACCGTGACCGCGGCCGACTTCGAGCCGCTGGTCGGGCAGTGCTTCCGCCGACCCCTCGACGACGGATCGGCGATCGAGCTGACGCTCGCGGCCGTCGGTCGGCGCCGCGCCGCCCCGGGGTGGCGCGAGCCCTTCTCGTTGCTGTTCACCGGCCCCGCCGACCCGACCCTCCTCCCCGACGTCCACCCGATCGACCACCCCGTCCTCGGGTACCTCGAGCTCTTCATCGGACCCGTGGTCGCCGGACCGCCGAACCCCGACGTCACCACCTACGAGGTCGTGTTCGCCTGATCGTTCCGGCCGGCCCGACCTGACCGGGACCGGTCGATCGGACCGGTCGACCAGACCGGTCGGCGACCGAGCCGCTCGGTCCCGACAAACCGAACAATCCGGACCGCCCGCGCCGCAGAACGGCCGTCAGGCGTCACACTGGACACAAGGCGTCACGACACGACTACGGTACGTGCCTGCCCGGGGCGCCCCCTGCCGCCGCGGAGCACGAGGAGACCTCATGCGCGCGCCGATCGGCCACGTCGGATCACGAACCGTCGGGCGCACCACCCGTGCCCTCCTCGCACTGGGGCTCGTCGCCACCGGGGTCGCCCTGGTGGCCCCGCCGGCCGGCGCCGACCCGCCAACCTCGTTCGCCAACGCCACGGCCATCCCGATCGCCGACGCCACCTCGGCGGGCGACCCGTCGGTGGTCACACCGGGCACCGGCACCCCCTACCCGTCGCCCATCACCGTCTCGGGCATGACCGGCCCCATCACCGACGTCGACGTCACCCTCGAGGGCCTCACCCACCCGTTCGGCAACGACGTCGACCTCCTGGTGGTGTCGCCCACCGGCGACTCGCTCGTGCTCCTGTCCGACGCGGGCACCACCGAGGACGCCACCGAGCTCACCTCGTTCGACGGGAACTACACCTTCAGCGACGGCGGCGCCGCCTTCCCCGACGCCGGCAGCGTGGCGTCGGGCATCTACGCCCCGAAGAACAACGACGTGGAGGGCCCCGACGAGTTCCCGGCCCCGGCCCCTGCGCCGAGCGCCGCCACGTCGCTGGCCAGCTTCCACGGCGACGACCCGAACGGCGACTGGCTGCTCTTCGCGGTGGACGACGCCGACGGAGACGCCGGCGGCATCACCGGCGGCTGGTCCGTGCGCATCACCACGGCCGACGCCCCGCCGCCGGCCACCGTGGCGTTCACCGCGACCACCGCCGACGTCGCCGAGGGCGCAGGCAGCGCAACGGTGAGCCTCACCCGCACCGGCGACACCACCGTCGCCACCAGCGGCACGGTCACCCCCGGCGGGGGCACCTCGACGGCCACGGCCGGAGCCGACTACACCGCCGGCGCCCTCCCGTTCACCTTCGCCCCCGGCGAGACCACCACCACGGTGAGCGTGCCCGTCACCGACGACGCGGTGATCGAGCCCACCGAAACCCTCGACCTCACGTTGACGGTCAGCTCCGGCCTGCTCGGGACCCCGTCGACCGCCACCATCCGGATCCTCGACGACGATGCCCCCGCGTCCGACGTCGACATCGCCATCCCCAACCAGGGACCGGCCACGCCGTACCCCTCGACGCTCGCCATCAGCGGCCTCCCCGGCACCATCACCGACGTGAACGTGACGCTGACCGGCCTCGACCACATCAACCAGGAGGACCTCGACCTCCTCCTCGTGGCCCCCGACGGCCGCTCGCTGGTGCTCCTCTCCGATGCCGGCGGCGCCGGAGGCGCTCCGGTCGACCTGACCTTCGACGACGCCGCGGCCACCGCAGCACCGGTCGGCACGCCGTTCACCTCGGGCACGTTCCAGCCCACGAACGCCGACTCGGCACCGCCCGACGCGTGGCCGGCCCCCGCCCCCGCCGGCCCCTACGGCGCCACCCTGGCCGCCTTCGACGGCGGTGCCGCCAACGGCATCTGGTCGCTCTACGTGCTCGACGATGCGGGCGGCGACCTCGGCGTCATCAGTGGCTGGAGCCTCGCCATCACGGTGGCCGACCCGACCGCCGAGGCTGCGGGCCCCTACACCGTGGCCGAAGGGGGATCGCTCACGCTCGAGGGCTCCTCCTCGGGCTTCTCCGGCACCCCCACCTTCACCTGGGACGTCAACGGCGACGGCACCTTCGGCGACGCCACCGGCGCCACGCCGACGCTGACCTGGACCGAGCTCGAGGCCCTGGGCCTGGGCGACGGCCCCGACTCGTCCACCGTGAGCCTGCAGGTCACCGCCGGCTCCGTCACCGAGACCGACACCGCCGCCCTCACCATCACCAACACCGCGCCCACCGCCACCCTCGGCAACGGCGGGCCCGCGAACGAGGGCGGCACCGCCACGGTGTCGTTCACCGGGCAGGCCGATCCGTCCGCCGGCGACGTGACCGCCGGGTTCCGCTACGCCTACGACCTCGACGACGACGGCACCTTCGACGTCGGCGACGGCACCTACGCCGGCAGCTCGGCGTCCGCGACCGCCACCGTGCCCGCGTCCGTCCTCGACGACAACCCGTCGCAGACCGTGTCGGCCCGCATCCTCGACCGCGACGGCGGGTTCACGGACCTGCAGACCACCATCACCGTGGGCAACATCGCCCCCACCGCCACCCTCACCAACGACGGACCGATCACGCTGGGCGAGGACGCCACCGTCACCCACACCGGCGCCACCGATCCATCGGCGGCCGACACCGCCGCCGGGTTCCGCTACGCCTACGACTTCGACGACGACGGCACCTACGACGTCGGCGACGGCACCTATGCCGGTAGCTCGACCTCCGCCTCCGCCACCGTGCCCAGCAGCACCTTCACCGGCGTCGGCTCGTTCACGGTTCGCGGCCTGATCATCGACAAGGACGACGGCTGGACCGGCACCAGCACCACCGTCCAGGTCGGGGCCAGCACCCCGACGGCCACCCTCGGCAACAGCGGTCCCGTGGCCGAGGGATCGACCGCCACGGTCAGCTTCGGCGGCCAGGCCGACCCGGCCCCGGGCGCCACCTTCACCTACAGCTACGACTTCGACAGCGACGGAACCTACGAGATCGTCGACTCCACCGACCCCACCGCCACCGTCCCCGCTGCCTTCACCGCCGACGGGCCGTCCACCTTCACCGTGACGGGCCGCATCGAGAACCAGTTCGGCGGGTCGTCCGTCGAGACCACCGACGTGGTCGTCACCAACGTGGCGCCGTCGTTCACGCTCGCCAACGACGGCCCGGTCGACGAGGGCTCCCTCGCGATCGTGACGGCCAGCGGGATCACCGACCCGTCCGACGCCGACGAGACGGCCGGGTTCACCTACAGCTACGACTTCGGTGACGACGGCACCTACGAGATCACCGGCTCGCCCACCGCCGCGGCCGCGGTCCCCGCCTCGTTCACCGACGAGGGCCCCGCCACCACCTCGGTGCGCGTCCGCGCCACCGACCGCGACGGCGGCTCGTCCGAGGAGGTCACCATCGTCACGGTCGTCAACGTCGCCCCCACCGCCACCTTCACCGGCGACACGGTCGGCCTCGGCGAGGACGGCACGGTCACCTTCACCGACCAGACCGACCCCTCGGTCGCCGACACCACCGCCGGGTTCACCTACGACTACGACCTCGACGGCGACGGCAGCTTCGAGGTCGTCGGCTCCGCCTCGCCCACCGCCACGGTCCCGGCCAGCCGCTTCACCACCACTGGCTCCTACACGGTCCTCGGTCGCATCATCGACACCGACGGCGGGCTCACCTCCTATGCCACCACGATCGAGGTGGGGGCCAGCACCCCGACCGCCACCCTCATCAACGACGGTCCGGTGGCCGAGGGCGGCACGGCCATGGTCGCCTTCACCGACCAGGCCGACCCCGGCCCGGGCGCCACCTTCACCTACAGCTACGACTTCGACTCCGACGGCACCTTCGAGATCACCGGCTCCACCTCGGCCGTCGCCACTGTCCCCGCTGCGCTCACCGCCGACGGCCCCGCCACCATCACCGTCACCGGCCGCATCACCAACCAGTTCGGCGGCACCAGCGACGAGACCACGGTCGTCACGGTCACCAACGTCGCTCCCACCGCCACCTTCACCGGTGACTCGGTGACCATCGGCGAGACCGGCACGGTCACCTTCAGCGACCAGGCCGACCCCTCCGACGCCGACGTCACCGCCGGGTTCACCTACGACTACGACCTGAACGACGACGGCACCTACGAGATCACCGGCTCCACCTCGCCCACGGCCACCTTCGACGCCGCCGACCTGGACAGCGTCGGGACCTACGACGTCGCCGGTCGCATCATCGACACCGACGGCGACAGCACCACCTACCGCACCACCATCGAGGTGATCGCCTCCACCCCGACGGCGACGTTCACCAACGACGGCCCCGTCGCCGAGGGCGGCACCGCGATCGTCACCTTCGCCGACCAGGCCGACCCCGGCCCGGGCGCCACCTTCAC
>JBBRFU010000054.1:0-20633 GCA_038241315.1 Acidimicrobiales bacterium
AGCTACCTGCGGAAGGGATAAGCGCTGAAAGCATCTAAGTGCGAAGCCTGTTTCTAGATGAGGTTCCTCACTGGGTTAACCAGGTAAGGCCCGTGGAAGACCACCACGTTGATAGGCCGGAGGTGTAAGCGTGGTAACACGTTCAGCCGACCGGTACTAATCGGCCGAGGGCTTGGATTTACTAAGAAGTTCGTGCTCGCTATGGAGTCATCAAGGGGTCGAGCGCCGAAAGGCGCTCCCCATTTGACAACTGATTTTCGGTGGCTATCGCGTCTGGGTCACACCCGTTCCCATCCCGAACACGGAAGTTAAGCCAGACTGCGCCGATGGTACTTGGGTGGATTCGCCCTGGGAGAGTAGGTCGCCGCCGGATTTCTTGTTCAGAAGGCCCCGCTTCGGCGGGGCCTTCTGCGCGTCTTGGCGTCTCTGGTGCACCCGCCCGGCTGCCCGGTGCACCGCCGCGCCACCACGTCTCGATGGAACCGCCCTCGAGACCGACCGATAGGATCGAACGATGCCCTCCTCCGATGGACCCCCCGCGCGACGCAGCCCCTCTGGCGGCAGCGGTCGAGCCGGGCGTCCCCCTGCGGGCAAGGGAACTGGCGGGCGCGGCACCGGCGGCAAGGGCCGTCCCGGTGGGTCTCGGCCGAGCGGTGGCGACGAGCGCCGCAGCGGTGGTGCCGGCGGATCGGCCCGGCCGGGTGCCGGCGCGAGGCCGAGCAGTGGTCGGGCCCGGCCCGACGCACGCGAGGAGGGCCCGAAGACCGCAGGCCCGAAGCAGTGGGGGAGCCTGGGCCGTCGGGGCGCGGGCCGGCTCTCGGACGGACCGGTCGACAACCGCAACTCGGTGGGTGCGTCAGGGCGCGACGAGCGTCCCGACCCCGGCAACGAGCAGATCACCTGGGAGCGGGTCGACGACGTCCGCCAGGAGGCCACCGGGGCCGTCCGTCGGAGCAAGGGTGCCCCGGCGCCGGCGAGCCGCAAGCCTCCGGCCAAGCGCGCCCGCAAGGCGCCAGCGGCCGAACCGGTGGACCTGGCGCCCAAGGAGCGACGAGGTCGGGCCGCCCGCAAGGCCGGGGCCGGCACCGGCGGTGCCGTGGCCCGAGACGAGTTGGTGTCGGCGCTCGGCGCCACCCGTGGGGCTCGGGCCAACGAGCGCCTGCGCGACGCGGCCCACGCCTTCGAGCGCGAGCGCTTCGAGGAGAGCCGGAGCCTGCTGCGTCCCATCGCCGAGCAGGCGCCCCAAGCAGCATCGGTCCGGGAGCTGCTCGGGCTGACCTACTACCGGCTGGGCCGGTGGTCCGACGCGGTGCGGGAGCTCGAGGCCTTCCGGCAGCTCACCGGGTCCACCGAGCAGCACCCCGTGCTCGCCGACGCGTACCGAGCCCTCAAGCGCCGGCGCGAGGTGGAGGAGCTGTGGGACGAGCTCCGCGAGAGCTCCCCGTCGGCCGACCTGGTGACCGAGGGCCGCATCGTCATGGCCGGCTCGCTCGCCGACCAGGGCAACCTCCGCGACGCGATCGCCCTGCTCGAGCGGAGCCAACGGGCGGTGAAGCGACCGGAGATCCACACGCTCCGCCAGGGCTACGCCCTGGCCGACCTCTACGAGCGGGCCGGCGACGTGGCCCGGGCCCGCGAGCTGTTCCGGTGGGTCCTCACCTTCGAGCCCGACTTCGCCGACGCGGCCGAGCGGGTCGGGTCGCTGACCTGAGTGGCGCGGGGTCGGCGGCGGTCTCGCTGTCACCCCCGCCGCCTACCATGGGCAGCACTCGGATCCCCGCCTCGGCCGGGTCCCGCGGTGCTCGACGGCCAGGGCCGTCCTCCATCCGCTGACCGGCCTCTGGCCGGCGGTACCCCGAGGAGCCCCCCATGAACATCGTCGTCATCCGTGGTGCGCTGTCGCGTCCGCCCGAGTTCCGCGAGCTGCCCTCGGGCGACCACCTGGTCGCCTACGAGGTCACCGTCCGGGCCGACGATCGGCCCACCGAATCGGTGCCGGTGGCCTGGTTCGACGCCCCCGCCCGAGCCGCCGAGCTGGCCGCCGGCACCGAGGTGGTGGTCACCGGTCGCGTCCGTCGTCGCTTCTTCCGCGCCGGCGCAGCCACCGCCAGCCGCACCGAGGTGGTGGCCGAGGCGGTGATCCCGGCGCGACAGCGCAAGCGCGCCGCGGCGGCGATCGCTGCCGCGGCCGATGCTCTCGGCGTCGACGCGGCCTGATCGGGTGGGGTCGGGCGCGAGAGGCCGCCCCGGGCCGGCGCAGGTGGATGCGCCGAGCCGTGGTCGGCCAAGATGGGGCCACATTGTCGGCTCACAGGACGGGTTCCGCGCGCATGGACCAGGCACAGCTCGAGAAGGTCACCAACGGCAAGGGCTTCATCGCCGCCCTCGACCAGAGTGGAGGCAGCTCGCCGAAGGCCCTCAAGCTCTACGGCGTCGAGGAGTCGGCCTACTCGGGCGACGAGGAGATGTTCGACCGCATCCACGAGATGCGCACCCGGATCGTCACCAGCCCGAGCTTCGGGGGCGATCGGGTGCTCGGCGCCATCCTGTTCGAGCAGACGATGGATCGCCAGGTCGAAGGCCAAGACACCGGGGCCTACCTCTGGGGCGTCAAGCAGGTCGTGCCGTTCCTGAAGGTCGACAAGGGCCTCGCCGACGACGCCGACGGCGTGCAGCTCATGAAGCCGATCGGCGGCCTCGACGCGTTGCTCACCCGCGCGGTCGACAAGGGCATGTTCGGCACGAAGATGCGCTCGGTGGTGAAGCTGGCCAACGAGGCAGGCATCGGCGCCATCGTCGACCAGCAGTTCGAGGTGGGCCGTCAGATCGTGGCCGCCGGCCTGGTGCCGATCATCGAGCCCGAGGTCGACATCCACAGTGCCGAGAAGGCCGAGGCCGAGGCGCTGCTCAAGGCGGCCATCGCCGCCGAGCTCGACACCCTCGGTCCCGACGAGCTGGTGATGCTCAAGCTCACCCTCCCCGAGGCCGACGGCTTCTACCAGGAGCTGGTGGCGCACCCGAACGTGGTCCGGGTGGTGGCCCTGTCCGGTGGCTACGCCCGAGACGATGCCAACGCGCGCCTGGCCCGCAACCCCGGCGTGATCGCCAGCTTCTCGCGTGCCCTCACCGAGGGGCTCAGCGCCCAGCAGAGCGACGACGAGTTCAACGCCACGCTGGACCGGTCCATCAAGGGCATCTACGAGGCCTCGATCGCCTGATCCGCCGGCGGGGCGGCGCACGTCGTCTCCCCCGCCCACCTCCCACGGTCACCGCGGAGCCCGGCCCACGGCCGGGCTCCGACGCGTCACCAGCGGGGGAGGACCTCGTCGACCGGGCCCCGCCGGAGGGTGGCTCGGAGGAGGGGCACGGTGAGCCAGAGGAGGCCGGCGAGGAGCGCCGGGGCGGCCAGGACGGGCACGGCCACCCAGCCCGGTGAGCCGACGCCCTGGCCGAAGAGCCCACGGCCGGGATCGTTGCCCAGGGTCAGTGCCGCCACCGGGAGCCAGCCGAGGGGCAGGGCGAGGGCCGCAGCCAGCGCGGCCAGCACCATGCCCTCCACCGCCCGCTGGCGACGGAGCGCACCGGGAGGCGCTCCCGCGGCCACCGCAGCGCGGTGGTCGTCGACGCCGTCGACCGCCCGCAGCGTCAAGGTGATGGTGAGCACGAGGAGGGCCAGGACCGTCGCCGCGGCCACCAGGGCGATCTCGGCGAGGGGCCAGCCGCCGTCACCGTCGACCCGATCGAACCGTGCCGTGGCGGCGCTCTCGAGGCGGATCGTCGTCGATGTCGGCGAGGCCAGTTCGGCCATCGCCCGCCGCACCTCGCCGATCGTCACCGACGACTCGCCGGTCACCCCGGTGAGGGCATCGAGGGCTCGGGCCTCGGCCGCGGTGGGGGGCTCGGCCCGCACGAGGGTCACGCCCACGAGCGGGTTGTCATCCAGCGCGCCGGCCGTGACCTCGGCGGGCACCAGCACCTCGGCCACGGGGGCGTCGAGCCGCGGCACCGCGCTCGGGTCCCGGGGCGCCATCGTCAGGCGCACCGCTCCTGCGCCCGACCCCAGCTCCAGGTGCCCGGGCATCGGTGAGCCTCCGGCGAGCGACACCCCCCGACCGGCGGCGAGCTCGCGGCGGAACGTGGGATCGAGCAATTCGGCGTCGGCGGCATCGACCACCGCCACCGGGATCGTCGGCGCCGCGGCGCCGACGGCGCTCCCGTCAACCCCGTCGACCGACCGGGCCCACGGGACGCGGCGAACCTCGATCCGGGCGAGGCCGTCGCCGAGCACCTCGCGGATGCGCGCCTCCCACCGCGCGACCTCGGCGGCGGCCTGCTCCGGGTCGACCCTGCCCCCGGGGTCGGCGGCGTCGATCGAGTAGATGTCCACGCCCACGGCCACGCCAGCCGCGCGGAGCAGGTCGACCGATCGCCAGGTGCGACCGGACGCGTCGACGTTGACCTCCGGTGCGCCTTCCCCGTGCCGGTCGGGCAGGGTGGTCAGGACGCCGATCGGGAGGGCCAGGACCACCGCCGCGGCGGCCACGGTGGCGGCGCTCTGGGTCCGACTGCGGACCAGGCCGCGGAGGGCGAGGCGGCTGGTACCTCGGGCGTGGTCGGCGAGCGGGCCGAGCATCGCGACGAGCGCGGGCGCGAGGCCCACGGCGCCGAGCGCGAAGGCCACGACCCCCAACACCGGCACGAGGGCCTCGAGCGTGTCCTGACCCTCGTCGAGGGCCGGGGTGGCGGCGAGGAGGCCGAAGCCCACCAGCGTGAGGGCGAGGCCGGCGAGCGGCACGCGAGCGGGCACCGGCCCGGTGGGGCGGCGGCCGGCCAGGGCCGCCAGGACCGGGATGCGGCTGGCCGTCCGGGCCGGCTGCCAGGCCGCGACGACGCCGGCGCCGACGCCGAGGGCGACGGCCAGCGCGGCCCCGAAGGTCGACGCTCGCGCCCGGTCACCGGCGACGCCGGTGACCAGCTCGGTCCAGCCGTACCGGGCATCGAGGGTGACGGCGGCCAGGCCGACCGCCACTGCGGCGGCGCCGGCCACGAGACCGGGGATGGCACCCTGCAGCACCAGCGCGGCACGGACGACCGAGGCGTCGGCGCCGGCCGTGGTGAGCAGCCCGACGGTGCGGAGCTGGCGGCGGGCGCCCACCGCGAAGGCGGCCGATGCCACCACCGCCACCACGGTGGCCAGCCCGGCTGCGCCGACCACGACGGCGAGGCGGACCGCCGGATCCACCGCCCCCACCGGCCCGGTGACATCGAGCACGACCCGCTGATCACCGACCTCGACCCGGGAGCCGCCGAGCTGGTCCGCCAGCTGGCCGAGGGCAGCCTCCGTCTCCGGGCTGGACGTGTCGCGGTCACCCCACAGGTGGACCTGGTCCCGGGCTCGGCGCTCGACGGCGAAGTCTCCCACCATGATCGGGAAGGAGCTGGCGTCCGGTTCCGAGCCAGCGGGCCCCCAGTAGGGGTCGTCGGGCGGCAGGCTCAGGGCCACCACCTCCTGCTGGCGGTCGTCGGCCACGATGCCGATCCCCGCCACGGTGAAGCGGCGCCCGGTCCGGGCCGACTCCACGGGGTCGCCGACCCCCCACCGGCCGGCGTCGGCCACCGGCTCGGAGAGGAGGACCTCGTCGGGCGCGGCCGGCAGGCGGCCCTCGGTCACGAGGTAGCGGCCGGCTCGGCGTGAGCCCGGGACGAGCGACACCGTCTTCGTGCTCGTGGTGGCCGCACGATCGTCGGGGTCGGCATCGGGGTCGGCGAACCAGTCGTCGCCCTCGCGGAGGCGCTCGCCGTGCAGGCCGGGTGGGAGCGCGTCCAGATCGATCGCCGTTTCGCCGCCATCGAGCGCCACGGCGCTGGCGACGGCGCCCTGGTCCCGGAGCCGGAGGCGGAGCTGCTCGGACCCGCGAGCGGTGTCGATGCCGGAGAACACCGCGAAGGTGGCCAGCACGGGGACGAAGATCAGCAAGACCACGAGGGCGTGGCGCCAGGGGTGTCGGCGCGCCTCGCGCCGGGCCAGGCGGAGGGCGAGCGCCCACCGGGCCCGGTGGCCGAGCCGACCCTCACGAAGACCGGGGGCGACGTCGTCGTGGTCGTCTCCCGGCGTCGGCTCGCGGTGGCCCGCTCCTCGGGAGGGGGCGCCGGCGCTCACGCCGGCACCGCCCGGCGGGGGTGGGGGCGGGAGGGCTCGGGGTCGCGTGGCACCTCGACGGAGGTGTCGGCCACCCGCCGGCCGTCCCGGAGGGTGACGACCCGGTCGGCGAACGAGGCCACGCGGGGCTCGTTGGTGACCACCACGACCGCGGCGCCGGCGTGGGCCAGGTCGCCGAACAGGCCCATGACCAGGTCGCCGGTGAGGGAGTCGAGGGCGCCGGTGGGCTCGTCGGCCAGGATCACGGCGCGGGGCACGGCCACGGCCCGGGCGATGGCCACGCGCTGCTGCTGTCCGCCGGAGAGATCGTCGGGGTAGCGGGTGTAGGGCCGCTCGATCCCGACCTGCTCGAGGGCGGCCTCGGCGACGACGCGTGCCCGGCGGAGCGCCATGCCGTCGAGCTCCAGCGGCAAGGTGACGTTCTCGACGGCCGTCAGCGTCGGCAGGAGGTTGTACTGCTGGAAGACCACGCCCACCGTCCGACGTCGCAGGGCCGCCAGCTCGGCCGGCCGCCGCCCGGTCAGGTCGGTGCCCGCCACGTGGACCGTGCCGCTCGTGGCGGCGACCATGCCGGCGGCGAGGTGGAGCAGGGTGGACTTGCCCGATCCGCTGGGGCCCATCACCGCGGTGACCGAGCCCGGGGGGACGGCCAGGTCGATGGCGCGGACCGCGGTCAGGTCCACCAGGCCATGGCGATAGGTCTTGGTCACCTGGCGGAACTCGAGGACGGGCTCAGGCATCGGTGGCTCCTTCGAGCGGATGGGAGAGGATCACGGCTTCGCACTGGTCGAGCCATCGGAGGTCGGCCTCGCGCCGGGCGCTGAGCGCCTCGGCCATCAAGGTGGCGGCGAGCTCGTCGAGGCTCGCCCCGCCGTCGGGCACGCCGGCCCGGCTCCGTCGCTCGGCGCGGGCCAGGCGGAAGAGGTCGGTGCGGTGGCGGTCGACGACGGCCAGGGCCTCGGCCCGGGACCGGCCGAGGGCGAGCAGCACCTTGACCAGGAACTCGTCTCGCGGCGGAGGCTCGTCGACGGCCACCTCGTCGAACCAGCCCTCGAGGGCGTCCTTGCCGTCGCGGGTGATGCGCCACGGCCGACGGTCGCGCCCGGCGGGGTCGGGCTCGTCGACCTCCACCGGCTCGACCAGCCCGTCGGCTCGCAACCGGTCGAGGGTCGTGTACACCTGGCCCACGTTCACGGTCCAGACCCCGCCGGTGCGGGTCTCGAACGCGGCCTTCAGGTGGTAGCCGTGGCTCGGCCCCTCGGCCAGGAGGGCGAGCAGCCCCATCCGCACGCTCATGAGTACCGAGTATGCATACTCGGTATCTTCGGGTCAAGGGACGAGCAGGCGGTCCCCGCGTGGTGGGGGAGCCACGCGAGGTGTGACGGCGGTCGCTACCCTGCGAGGCGGGGAGGGGACACCCCGACCCGGGGACCAGAGGAGGCAACGTGGCCGACCTGCAGCAGCGCACCGACACGGTCGAGCTCGACCGGGTGATCATCCGCTTCGCCGGCGACTCCGGTGACGGCATGCAGCTCACCGGGGATCGCTTCACCAGCGCGAGCGCCGTGTTCGGCAACGACCTGTCGACGCTGCCCGAGTTCCCGGCGGAGATCCGCGCGCCCGCCGGCACCCTCGCCGGCGTGTCGGCCTTCCAGGTCCACATCTCCGACCACGAGATCACCACGCCGGGGGACGCGCCCAACGTGCTCGTGGCGATGAACCCCGCGGCGCTGCGCTCGGAGCTGCACCACCTGGTCGACGCCGGCACCCTGATCGTGAACACCGACGCCTTCGACGACCGCAACCTGACCAAGGCCGGCTACCGGTCCGACCCGCTCACCGACGGCAGCCTCGACCGCTACACGGTCTACGAGGTGCCGATGACCTCGCTCACCAAGGACGCGGTGGCCCCGATCGGCGTGAAGCCGCGCGACGCCGAGCGGTCGAAGAACTTCTTCGCCCTCGGGCTGATCAGCTGGATGTACACCCGGCCGGCCGAGCCGACGCTCACGTGGATCGACGAGAAGTTCGCGTCCAAGCCGCAGGTGGCCGCGGCCAACCGGGCGGCGTTCGCCACGGGCCACGCCTTCGGCGAGACCGCCGAGCTCTTCGAGCACCCGTACTCGGTGCGCCCCGCCGCCCACGCGCCCGGGACCTACACCAACATCACCGGCAACACCGCGCTGGCCTGGGGCCTGGTGGCTGCCGGGCAGCTGGCCCACCTACCGGTCTTCCTCGGTGGCTACCCGATCACCCCCGCCTCCGACATCCTCCACGAGCTGTCGAAGCACAAGAACTTCGGGATCCGCACGCTCCAGGCCGAAGACGAGATCGCCGGCATCGGCGCCGCCCTCGGCGCCGCCTTCGGGGGCCACCTGGCGGTCACCACCACCAGCGGGCCGGGCATCGCCCTCAAGTCCGAGACGATGGGCCTGGCGGTGAGCCTCGAGCTGCCCCTGCTGGTGATCGACATCCAGCGGGGCGGGCCGTCGACGGGTCTCCCCACCAAGACCGAGCAGGCCGACCTCCTCCAGGCCATGTACGGCCGCCACGGCGAGTCGCCCATCCCGGTGCTGGCGCCCTACAGCCCGGCGCGGTGCTTCGACGTGGCCATCGAGGCGGCCCGGATCGCCCTGAAGTACCGGACGCCGGTGCTGCTCCTCTCCGACGGCTACCTGGCCAACGGCTCCGAGCCGTGGCGGCTTCCCGACGTGGCCGACCTCCCCGACATCTCGGTGGAGCTGGCCACCGCGCCCAACCACGTCGACGCCGAGGGGAACCCTCAGTTCTGGCCCTACCTCCGCGACCCCGACACGCTCGCCCGGCCGTGGGCGGTGCCCGGCACCCCCGGTCTCGAGCACCGGATCGGTGGCATCGAGAAGGCCGACGGGTCCGGCAACATCAGCTACGAGCCGGCCAACCACGAGCGGATGGTGCACCTCCGAGCCGACAAGGTGGCGGGGATCGCCACCGACATCCCCCCGGTGGCGGTGGCGGGCGACGTGGACGACGCCGAGCTGCTGGTGGTCGGGTGGGGCTCCACCTGGGGCGCCATCGACGGCGCCGCCGACCGCTGCCGGGCCAAGGGCCACCGGGTGGCCCACGCCCACCTCGTGCACCTCAACCCGTTCCCCGCCAACCTCGGCGAGGTCCTGGCTCGCTACCCGCGGGTGGTGGTGCCGGAGATGAACCTGGGCCAGCTGTCGAAGATGCTCCGCGCCGAGTACCTGGTCGACGCCCGCTCGGTCACCAAGGTGCAGGGCGTCCCGTTCAGCGCCAGCGAGCTCGAGACGGCCTTCCTCAAGGAGATGGGCGCATGACCCAGGTCGACGCGCCGACCACCACCGCCAAGGACTGGGCCAGCGACCAGGAGGTCCGCTGGTGCCCGGGGTGCGGCGACTACTCCATCTTGAAGGCCGTCCAGATGCTGCTGCCCGAGCTGGGGGGGACGCCGGAGAACACCGTCTTCATCTCCGGCATCGGGTGCGCCGCTCGCTTCCCGTACTACCTGAGCACCTACGGCATGCACAGCATCCACGGCCGGGCCCCCGCCATCGCCACCGGGCTGGCGATGGCCCGCGACGACCTCGACGTCTGGGTGGTGGGCGGCGACGGCGACATGCTCTCCATCGGTGGCAACCACCTGATCCACGCGCTGCGCCGCAACGTCAACCTCACGATCTTGATGTTCAACAACCAGATCTACGGGCTCACCAAGGGGCAGTACTCGCCCACGAGCGAGGTCGGGAAGGTCACCAAGAGCACCCCCTTCGGGTCGCTCGACACCCCGTTCAACCCGATGAGCGTGGCCCTGGGCGCGGAGGCCAGCTTCGTGGCCCGCACCCACGACCTCGACCGCGGCCACATGATGGAGATGTTCCGGCGGGCGCGGGAGCACCGTGGCGCTGCCTTCGTGGAGGTGTTCCAGAACTGCAACGTCTTCAACGACGGTGCCTTCGCCGCCATCACGGCCCGGAGCGTCCGCGACGACATGTTGATCCCGCTCGTCCACGGGCAACCGATCCGGTTCGGTGCCGAGGGCGACAAGGGCGTGGCCCTCGATGCCCAGGGCCGGGCCCGGATCGTGGCCGTCTCCGAGGTGGGGGAGGACGCGCTCCTGGTCCACGACGAGGCCCGCGAGGACCCCGGTCTGGCGTTCGTGCTCTCCCGGCTCTCCGCCGGGCCCGACGAGCCCACCCCGATCGGCGTGTTTCGCGCCGTCGAGCGCCCCGACTACGGCAGCGAGACGAACCGCCAGCTGGCGGCCGCCCGCGTGAAGGCCGGTCCGGGCGACCTGACGTCGCTGCTGCACAGCCGACCCACGTGGGTGGCGCCGTGAGCGACGCCGTGCGCACCGGGGCCCGCCCGGACGACGTGGGTCGAGACCGGGTCGCGGGGGCGGCCAGGTCTCGGCCCGGTTCGCGTGAGGGTCAGGCTCGGCGCCCGGCGTCGCGGCCCAGGGCCTCCACCATGCGGTCGACGTGATCGCAGTAGAGCCCGTCGATCCCCATCCGCAGCAGGCCGTCGAGGATCCGGTCGTGCTGGGCGTCCCAGCCGAAGGCCAGGAGCTTGAACCGGTGGATGAGCGTGACCAGCCCGCCGGACCAGTCGGTGTGGTGCAGGTTCACCGCGTCGATCTCCAGCGCCTGCAGCCGGGCGGCCAGGCGCTCGGGGCCCTGCTTGACGCGGGCCAGGCGGGTGGAGTCCACCAGGCGGACGTACGGCGAGACCTCCCGCCAGGAGACCAGGCGGTCGAGGTCGTCGTCGCAGAGCCACAAGCGCGACGCCATGGTGGGGTCGGCGGCGGCGCTGACCGCCACCGCGGGCCCGCCGGCGGCCGGGTCCTTGACGTCGAGCGAGAGCTCGAAGTCGGTGCCGAAGGAGGCGTAGAGCTCGGCGAGGGGCGGGATGTGGTCGGGAAGCTCGTCGAGGCGGAGGTCGCGGATGCGGCGCCGACGCAGCCGCGAGCCCACGACGCCGTCGTGGTCGAGCACCGCGACGCCATCGGCGGTGAGCCAGACATCGCTCTCGAGACCGGTGGCGCCCAGTCGCAAGGCGAGCTCGAACGCTTCCAAGGTATTCTCTCGCGCATGAGCGCGGGCTCCCCGGTGGGCGAAGCCGATGGGCGGGTTTCGGCGGGGATCGAGAAGAGGAGCCACCGACGCATGTTGGTCGACCACAGGTTTGCGGGCCACCCGGCACCACGCACGTCCCGACGAGTCGCGAGGCCGCGGGCGTTCTGGCTCAAGTTCCGGTCCTGGGCGCCGATCTATGACTCGACAACGAACCTGGAGGGAGACGGCATGGCGACCATTCGTGCCAGCTGCAGCACGTGCGGTGATGTGGAGGTCACATCACGCGAGGTCACGGTACGGGTGTGCCGGGACGACAACGCCGGCACCTACTCCTTCGTCTGCCCGTCCTGCGCGGTGGTGGTCCTCAAGGACGCCGAGCCGCGGATCGTCGAGCTGCTCGTCACCTCGGGCGTGCGCCTGGTGACCTGGTCGCTGCCCGAGGAGCTCTCCGAGCACCACGACGGCGCGCCGATCGACCACGACGACCTCCTCGACTTCCACCGCCTGCTGGAGACCGACGGGTGGATGGAGACCCTCCAGCGCATGACGCACCGGTGACATCGCCGGAACCGGCCCGATGACGCGGACGCGTCGGTGGTCCTGACCGCTACCATCGGGTCCGTGGATGCCGCCTGGTTCGCCCCGCCCGCCGTGCTCACCCTCGGCGCCCTCGGCGCCGCGGTGCTGGTGCGGCGGATCGCCGAGGCACTCGACGAGGTGGAGACGGCGCGACGACGGGTCCGGCGCCTCGAGGACGCCCTGGTGCCGCTCCGGGTCGAGACCCGGCGGGCCCGCGCGTCGATCGACCGCTTCGACCGACGGTAGGTTCGGTCGGTGTTCAACGTCGGAGGGCCCGAGATCGTGGTCATCCTCCTGGTGGCCCTGATGATCCTGGGCCCCGATCAGCTCCCCAAGGCGATGCGCACGTTCGGCAACGTGATGGCCGAGATCCGCAAGGTGTCGGGCGGCTTCCAGGACGAGATGCGCAAGGCGATGGACACCATCGACATCAAGGGCGCCGAGCGGTCCTCGAGCCCGGCGGACAAGCCCCACTCGGCCACCCCGCCGTCGGGCCAGCTCGGCGACACCGGGTCGGCGGTCGGTGAGCCCCACCTGGCCGAGGTGGTCGCCCGCAACCCCGAGGGTCCCGCCTCGGCGGTCGCCGACGACGATGCCGTCGCGGCCACGCCCGACCGCGACGCCGTGGCCGAGGCCCCCCGGGTCGATCCGGCCGACCGCGCTGCGGGCTGACCCGGTGCCGGGCCGACCATGACCGAGACCACCACCGCCGAGGCCGCGCCCGAGCTCGGCGAGGGCATGTCGCTGATGGAGCACCTGGTGGAGCTCCGCAGCCGCATCATCAAGTGCGCCATCGCCGTGGCCATCGGCGCCATCGTCGGCTGGATCGCGTACCCCTGGGTGTTCGACATCTTGGTGGAGCCGCTCAAGAAGCTCGCCGACGACCCCAACGTCGAGGAGAAGCTGATCTCGCTCGATCCGATGGAGGTCTTCTTCCTGCGGATCAAGATGTCGGCCTACATCGGCCTCATCCTCACGATGCCGTTCCTGCTCTGGCAGCTCTGGCAGTTCATCGCGCCCGGCCTCTACCAGAACGAGCGGCGCTACGCCTCGGCCTTCGTGGTGTCGGCCACCGTGCTGTTCCTGCTCGGCGCCGGCATCGCCTTCTACACGCTGCCCGAGGCGCTCAAGTTCCTGCAGTCGCTCGGCGGCGACGACATCCAGTACCAGTACTCGCCACAGAAGTACCTGATGTTGATCATCTACATGATGGTGGCGTTCGGGGTGGGCTTCCAGTTCCCCATCGCCGTGGTGTTCCTCCAGCTGGTGGGCATCGTGACGCCCCAGCAGCTGGCGCAGTTCCGGCGCTTCGCCATCGTGATCATCTTCGTGGTCGCCGCGGTGATCACGCCCAGCGCCGATCCCATCAGCCTGCTCGCCCTCTCGGTCCCCATGTGCATCTTCTACGAGATCTCCATCCTGATCGGGAAGCTCGTGAAGCGGCGCCGGATCAGCGCCGAGGCCGCCGCCTGACCGGGCGGGCCGTGACGTGAGCGAGATCCCCGCCTTCACCCTCGACCGGTTCCAGCTCGACGCCATCGCCGCCATCGAGGCGGGTCACAACGTCCTGGTGGCCGCACCGACCGGATCGGGCAAGACGGTGGTGGCCGAGCACGCCGTGGCCCGGGCGCTGGCCGAGGGCCGACGGGCCTTCTACACCACCCCGATCAAGGCCCTCTCGAACCAGAAGTACGCCGACCTCGTGCGCCGCCACGGCGCCGACCGGGTGGGCCTGCTCACCGGCGACAACGCCGTCAACCCCGACGCCGGGGTGGTGGTGATGACCACCGAGGTCCTCCGCAACATGATCTACGCGGCGTCGTCGGCCCTCGACGACCTCGCGTGGGTGGTGCTCGACGAGGTGCACTACCTGCAGGACACCTACCGCGGCCCGGTCTGGGAGGAGGTCATCGTCCACGCCCCGCCGGACGTGCGCTTCGTGTGCCTGTCGGCCACCGTCTCCAACGCCGACGAGCTCGCCGGGTGGATCGCGGCGGCGCGGGGTCACACCGAGACCGTGATCGAGCACGAGCGACCGGTGGAGCTGGTGAACCACTACCTCGTCTACGACAAGGCCACCGGCGACCTCGTCCAGCTGCCCACCCTGGTGGGCGGTCGGCCGAACCCCGAGGGCGATCGCTTCGACGCCCCGGCGGCCACCGGCCCCCGGCACCTGCGGGCCAAGGCGCGGGGGCGCCAGCAGTGGGGCACGCCCCGGCGCACCGAGGTGGTGGAGCACCTGGCCGGGAGCGACCTCCTGCCGGCCATCTACTTCATCTTCAGTCGCAACGCCTGCGACGAGGCGGCCCGAGCCGTCCTCGACGAGGGGTTCCAGCTCACCACCCCCGACGAGCGGACCCGGATCCGCGCCATCGCCGAGCACCACGTGGCCCACCTGACCGAGGCCGACCTGGCCGTGCTGGGCTACGACCGGTGGCTGGCGGGCCTCGAGGCCGGTTCAGCCGCCCACCACGCCGGGATGGTGCCGCCCTTCAAGGAGGCGGTGGAGGCGTGCTTCGTGGAGGGCCTGGTGAAGGCGGTGTTCGCCACCGAGACCCTGGCCCTGGGCATCAACATGCCGGCGCGCTCGGTGGTCATCGAGTCGCTCTCGAAGTTCACCGGCGAGACCCACGAGGACCTCACGCCCTCCCAGTACACCCAGCTCACCGGGCGAGCCGGCCGGCGCGGCCTCGACCCCGTCGGCCACGCCCTGGTGCTGTGGTCGCCCTGGTACGGCTTCGACAAGGTGGCCGCCCTCGCCGCCAGCCGGGAGTTCGTGCTGCGCTCGGCCTTCCGGCCCACGAGCAACATGGTGGTCAACCTGATCCGCCGCTACGACCGGGACCAGGCCCACGAGCTGCTCGGGCGCTCGTTCGCGCAGTTCCAGGCGGACCGGTCCCTCGGGAAGCTCGCCCACCGCAAGGCCTCCCGGAGCGCCCTGCTGGTCGAGGCCGAGGCCGCGGCCACCTGCGAGCGCGGCGACATCGACGAGTACCGGGCCCGGCGCCGCGCCGAGCGCAGCGCGCTGCGCGACGCCCGCCGCAGCCGCGAGGACCTGGTCACGAGCGCGGTGGACCGGTTGGTGCCCGGCGACGTGATCCGGTTCGGCACCCACCGGCTGGCGGTGCTGTCGACGTCGTACCGCAAGGGCGGCCTGCGGCTCCGGGTCATCGATCCCGACGCCCACGTCTCGGTGCTCGACCCCGACGACTTCGACGAGCCGCCCGTGCGGGCCGCGGCGCTGAGCTTCCCCGGGTCGTTCGACCCGCGCAACCGCGTGTTCCAGCGCCAGGCCGCGGCGCTGCTGCGGAAGGCCCGGCTCAGCCACCGGCCGCTCCCCGGCCGCGAGACCGACGTCGGGTCGCTCCCCGCTGCGCTCGCCGTCCCCGCCGCCGACGACCTGCCCGTGGCCTCGTGCCCCGACCTCCAGCGCCACCTGGCGGCGGCCGCCGAGCGCGACCGCCTGCAGGGCCAGCTCGACGACGTGGAGCGGCGGCTCGCCGAGAAGAGCAGCTCGCTCACCCGCCAGTTCGATCGCATCCACACCCTCCTCGAGCGGTGGGACTACGTCCGGGGGTGGTCCCTCACCGAACGGGGCGAGGTGCTGGCCCGGGTCTTCCACGAGACCGACCTGCTCTGCGCGTCGGTCATCTGCGAGGGCCTCCTCGACGGCCTCGACCCGGCCTCGATGGCCGGTCTGGTCTCGATGCTCACCTACGAGCACCGGTCGAAGGAGCCCCCGCCGCCGCCCTGGTACCCGTCGAAGGAGGTGCGCGAGCGAGCGGCCCGCATCGACCGCCTGGCCCGGAAGCTGGGCAACGACGAGCTCAAGATCGGCCTGTCGGCCACCCGCTTGCCCGATCCCTCCTTCCTCGCCCTGGCCTATGCCTGGGCCGCGGGTGAGTCGTTCGACGTGGTCATCGCCGACGAGGACCTCTCGGGCGGCGACTTCGTGCGCAACGTGAAGACGCTCATCGACCTGCTCCGCCAGGTGGGGGAGGTGGCACCGGAGGCGGCCACCCGGTCGTCGGCCCGCCGCGCGGCCGACGCGCTGTTCCGGGGCATCATCTCCGCCTCCTCGGAGGTGGCCACCGCCGCCGCGCCGGGAGCGGCCGCCGACCCGTCGTGACCATCGAGAAGGGCGAGCGGTGGGGTGCACCGGGGCCCCTTCCGCCCCACGGCGTGACGGTCCGCACCGATGCCCAGGCGCGCTCCGTGGTGGAGGAGGCCCGTCGGGCCGGTCGCGACGTCCCGCCGCTCGGGCTGCTGGGCGGCGACCTCTGCCGCACGGTGGGCGGGCGGGGCGACGAGGGACGGCTCCGCTCGCCCGAGGCCATGTCGCTGCCGGTCGATCTCGGCTCGGTGCTGCTCGACGGCCGGCTGCACTGGTTCGTGGCCCACCTGGTGGTGCGGCGGAGCTGGTGGCGCGGTCGGGTCGTGGCGGTCATGAACGCCCAGTGGATCGGTCGGTGGGACGTGGCGCCCCGGTCGCACCCCGGCGACGGGCTGCTCGACGTCTTCGACGGCGACCTGTCGCTCGACGACCGGTGGAAGGCGCGAGCGCGCCTGCCCACCGGCACGCACGTCCCGCACCCGGGCATCGGCCAGCGCCGGGTGCCGGCGCTCCAGGTGGAGCTCGACCGTCCGACGCCCGTGTGGCTCGACGGCGAGCGGGTGGGGGAGGCCCGCACGCTGGCCGTCCGGGTGGAGCCCGACGCCCTGACCTGCGTGGTCTGAGCTGCGCCGGGGGCCCCGGGGCGGACGGTACCGTCGGGGCATGCAGGCCTGGATCCTCGACGAGTCGCCCGGTAGCTACCGCTTCGGTGAGGTCGCCGACCCACCCGTCGGTCCCGGCGACGTGCGGGTGCGCCCCGTCGCCTCCGCCCTGAACCACATGGACCTGTGGGTCACCCGTGGCCGGCCGAAGCCCCACCTGCCCCACGTGCCCGGCTGCGACGTGGCCGGCGTGGTGGAGTCCGTCGGCTCGGCCGTCCACGGCATCTCCGTGGGCGACGAGGTGGTGGTCAACCCGGCGGTCTCGCCCCTCGACATGGTGGTCGCCCACGGCGACGACGCGCCGATGTACCCGGGCTTCGAGATCGTCGGCGAGCAGCGGTGGGGCGGGCACGGCGAGCTGGTGTCGGTGCCGGCCCGCAACGTCGTGCCCCGGCCCGCGGGTCGCTCGTGGGCCGAGTGCGCCGCCTTCCCGCTCGCCACCCTCACGGCCTACCGGATGCTCCGCCGGGCGCGGGTCCGCGCCGGTGAGCGGGTGCTGGTGGTGGGCATCGGCGGCGGGGTCTCGATGGCCGCCCTGGCCCTCGCCCGAGCCATGGGCGCCACCGTCTACGCCACGTCCCGCGACGAGGCGAAGTGCCGGCGGGCGGTGGAGCTGGGCGCCGCCGACGCCTTCGCCTCCGACGCCGACTGGCCCGTCAAGGTGGAGGTGGTGGTGGAGAGCGTCGGGCCGGCCACCTGGGACCGCTCGATGCGGGCCCTGCTGCCGGGTGGGCGGCTGGTCGTGTGCGGCGGCACGTCGGGGCCGGTGGTGGAGGTCAACCTCCCGCGCCTCTTCTTCAAGCAGCACGAGCTGATCGGCTCCACCATGGGCGGGTACGGCGAGTTCGCCGATGTGGTCCGCCTGGTGGACCAGGGCCTGCCGGTGGCGGTCGACGTGGAGCTGGGCCTGTCGGAGTACCCGGCCGCCCTCGCCCGCCTCGAGTCCGGCGAGCAGCTCGGCAAGGTCGTGCTCCACCACGAGTGACCGGCCGCCACGGCCGGGCCGTGGGGCGGGCATCGCGACGAGCGGTCCGACGTAGGTTGGGGGCATGGTCGACCTCGATGCAGTGAAGGACCGGATCGACGCCGTGGTCGACGGGCACGCCGCCGTGCTGCTCGACGCGTCGCACCGGATCCACGAACAGCCGGAGCTGGGCTTCCAGGAGCACCACGCCCACGAGGTCCTCACCACCGTCCTCGCCGCGGCGGGCCTCGACGTGACCAAGGGCGCCTACGGCCTGGACACGGCCTTCGAGGCCCGGGTCCGCGGCGGAGACGGTCCCACCGTCGCCGTGCTGTGCGAGTACGACGCCCTGCCGGGGATCGGCCACGCGTGCGGGCACAACATCATCGGCGCCGCCGGCGTGGGCGCAGGGATCGCGGCGGCCGCCGTGGCGGCCGAGCTCGGCGGGAACCTGGTCGTGCTGGGCACGCCGGCCGAGGAGGGCGGCGGCGGCAAGATCGTCCTCGCCGAGCGCGGCGCGTTCGACGGCGTCGACGCCGCCTTGATGGTGCACCCGGCGGGGCTCGACCTGTCCCGGTTCGGCGCCATCGCCATCCAGCAGCTCGAGGTGATCTACACGGGGCGGGCGGCCCACGCCGCCGCGGCCCCCCAGGCCGGCCGCAACGCCCTCGACGCCGCGGTGCTGGGGTACGTGAACGTGGCCGCGCTGCGCCAGCACATCCGGCCCGACGAGCGCATCCACGGCATCTTCACCGACGCCGGCGAGGCGGCCAACGTGGTGCCCGAACGAGCCGCCGCCACCTGGTACGTGCGATCGCCCACGGCCAAGGGCCTGGCCAAGCTCAAGGCGCGGGTGCTGGCCTGCCTGGAGGCCGGGGCCGCGGCGGCCGGGTGCGCGGTGGAGCACCAGTGGATCGACCCCGCGTTCGCCGACATGGTGGACAACGATCCGATGATCGAGCGCTACCGGGCCAACCTGGTCCGCACCGGGCGGACGCTCGTCGACCCCGACTCCCTGGCGGCCGTGGTGGGCAGCACCGACATGGGCAACATCAGCCACATCGTCGCGTCGATCCACCCCATGATCGCCGTGTCCCCGCCGACGGTGGCCATCCACACCAAGGACTTCGTGCGCTACGCCCGGGCCGAGGAGGGCGATCGCGCGGTGCTCGACGGCGCCAAGGCCATGGCCGGCACCGTCGTCGACCTCTGGGCCGAGCCCGGGGCCATGGACGAGGTGCGGGCCGCCTTCGACGCGGCCCGGGCCAGCGGTCGCGCCACCGGGCGTCCGACGATCTGACCGATCCGGGCCGCGGTTCGCGGCCGGGACCGGGCGAGGGGTTGCGTGGTCAGCCGGGGTGCGGGGTCCGGTCCCCGTAGGCGTGAGGTCCAGCCTCTAGCCTCACACGCCGTGACCACCTATGTCGCCGAGGAGTTCTCGCCCGACGAGGCCGATGTGCTCCGCCGGTACTTCACGAACCTCGACAGCCCGGTCTTCGCGCTCGTGAACCTGCCCGAGGTGGTCAAGGGCGCGCTGTTCGCCCGCTACTCGCGTTCGCCCAAGAGCCTTCGCCGCCTGTTCCTCGACGAGTTCGTCGGTGAGCTCGACATCTCGGGTGACCAGTCCATCGACGCCACCGTCGGGCTGCGGCGGGCCGAGGAGCTCTACGACAAGGTGTTCTTCGAGTACGGCGACGACTCCGTGGCCCAGCTGGGCGGGGTCCACCTGGCCTGCGAGCAGGCGTCCAACGTGCTCACCAAGGTGCTCGAGTGGGGCCGGCTCATGTCGTACCTCGAGCAGTCCACCCGCTACATCGCCTACGACGCCCGCATCGGCGGCCGCTACCGGTTCCACCGGGACCCCGCCATCCTCGGCTCCCCGCTGGGCACCCGCTACGTCGGCGAGATGGACCGGCTCTTCGACACCTACGCCGAGCTGCTGCCGAAGCTCAACGACTTCTTCCGCGACCAGTTCCCCAAGGACCCGGCCGACTCCGACTTCGTCTACCGCCAGGCCATCCGGGCCAAGGCCTTCGACGCCCTGCGGGGCCTGCTGCCGGCGGCGTCGCTCTCGAACGTCGGCATCTACGGCTCGGGCCAGGCCTACGAGTCGTTGCTGCTCCGCATGCGGTCGCACCCGCTGCCGGAGGCCCGCACCTACGCCGACCTCATGCTCCACGAGCTGCGCAAGGTCATCCCGTCGTTCCTGAAGCGGGTCGACCTGGCCGACCGAGGGGTGGCCTGGAGCACCTACCTGGGCTCCACCCGCACCGGCATGGACGACCTCGCCGAGCGGCTGTTCCCGTCGGCGGAGACGGAGGCGGAGGCCGCACCGCTCGTCACGCTCATCGACTTCGATCCCGATGCCGAGGTCCACCTGGTGACGGCCATGCTCTACGCCCACACCCACGTGCCCGAGGCGCAGGTGGAGAAGGCGGTGCGGGCCATGTCCGCCGAGGAGCGGCTCCAGGTCGTGCGGACCTACACGGGTGACCGCTCGAACCGGCGCCACCGGCCAGGCCGGGCCCTCGAGCGGGTCGACTACCGCTTCGACGTGCTGGCCGACTACGGCGCCTTCCGGGACCTCCAGCGCCACCGGATGCTCACCGTCGAGTGGCAGCAGCTGAGCCCGCGGCACGGCTACACCCGCCCCGAGGCCATCGACCTCGCCGGGCAGGCGCCGACCTTCGATGGGGCCATGGAGCGGTCCGCCGCCCTCCACGACCTCCTCCTGCCCCGGTTCCCCGCCCAGGCCCCCTACGCGGTGGCGCTGGCGTACAAGGTCCGCTTCGTGATGCAGATGAACGCCCGGGAGGCGGTCCACCTGCTCGAGCTGCGCAGCGGTCCCCAGGGCCACCCCACCTACCGGGAGGTGGCCCAGGAGATGCACCGCCAGATCGCCTCCGAGGCCGGCCACCACGCGGTGGCGGAGCTGATGCGGTTCGTGGACCACTCACCCGAGCCGGGCCTCGAGCGCCTCGACGCCGAGCGCCGCGCCGAGGCCCGTCGGCTGGGCTCGGCCCCGGCCTGACCCTCCGGTCTCCTCGTCCGGCCTCCGGCCGGACCGTCCGTCCGCCCG
>JBBRFU010000055.1:0-20568 GCA_038241315.1 Acidimicrobiales bacterium
GGTGAGCCGTGCGAGCGGATGCGCGTGGTCATGACCTCGCGCCAGCCCTCGTTCTTCGGCGGGGTGATCGGCCGGTCCGAGTACTCGGTCACCCGCAGCGCCACCGTCCGCGGCGGTGCGTCGCAGGCCCGGCGGATCCCCGCACTGTGGCTCCTGGACCCGTACGGGTGCCCGGTCCTCGACGTGCAGGGCGGCTCCCACGTGATCGCCGGCGACGTGAGCGACCCGAACAACATCGTGCCCGGCGTGGTGGCCATCGACTCCGACGGGTCGCAGGGCTGCAGCACCTCCAAGACCACGGTCCAGGCAGGCGGCAGCGGCACCAGGGTCGAGGCCATCCCGACCACGGGCACCGGCCGTGAGCGGGGCGAGATCGCGCTCCGGGCCCTCCCGTACGACGCCCTGTCCTGCGCCGGCTCGGTGGCCTGCAAGGCGTCCGAGGTGGGCAACACCGTGTTCCCTCAACCGGTGGGCGCTGCTGAGCGGGCGACGCGGGCACCGGTCGACTGGCGGTGGAACTGCAAGGCCACCTATCCGGCGTACCTCGGCATCCCGATCGCGGCCTGCCCGTACACGAGCGAGCGGCTGCCCTACATCGACCGGCTGGTCAGCCGGGTCGGCCCCAGCGGCGTGCCGGCTGGCTTCCAGCGTTGGACCACCACCCACAGCTGCTCCCCGAGCGGCACCGTCGTCGCGGCCGGGAACTGGGTGGTCGACTGCCCCGCACCCAACGGGCTCTCGATCGGCAACGGCACCACGGTGACCTTCACCGGTGGCAACGTCATCTTCAACGGCGGCATCAAGATGACCGGCGGCGCGCTGAACATCAACACCAACAACCCCACCGCGGCCCTGTCCCCCGAGTGCCGGTACGGGGGCAGCGCGGCGCCGTGCCTCACGTCGTCGAGCGCCGGCGCCTCGTTCGTCTACGTCCGCAAGGGCGATTGGGGCTCCACCGGCGGCGCCTTCACCGGCCGCAACACCGTCGTGTACCTCAACCCCACCACGCCGAACCCGTCGGTGCTGTCGAGCACCGGCGGGGCGCCGCCCAGCTGGTCGGGGCCGACCGAGGGGCCCTTCACCGGCTTGTCGCTGTGGGCCGAGGCGGCGGCCACCTTCAAGGTGTCCGGCAGCTCGGGCGTGACCCTGAAGGGCACGTTCTTCACGCCGTTCGCCAACGACCTGGCGTTGAGCGGCGGCGGCGACTGGGGCCAGCAGAACGCCCAGTTCATCTCCTACCGCCTGTCGGTGTCGGGCGGTAGCAAGCTCACCATGGCGCCGGACCCGACCACCTCGGCATCGCTGCCGCCCCCAGCGGCCACGCTGATCCGCTGATCCGCTGATCCGCTGATCGCTCGGCGCCCCTCGTCGCCCGGCGCCCGGCGGTTGGACGGCGCCCGGATCCGGGACGTGCGCGCCCGTGCGTCGGCCGGTTCGCGGCCGGGCTGTCCGGGCGGACACAATGCGGGGGTCGTCTCGAGGTCGGAGGGTGCATGGCGCAGGCAGGACGGAGCGAGGCCCACCAGGATCGCCTGGTGGCCGAACGGGCGCTGCGCGAGCTGCTCGCCGGCAACGAGCGGTTCGTGGGGGGGATGCCCAACGACCACGTGGTCCGCGCCGAGACGCGGCTCGCCCTCGTGGCCGCCCAGTCGCCGATCGCCGTGCTGCTGGGCTGTGTCGACGCCCGGGTGCCGCCGGAGGTCATCTTGGACCAGGGCGTCGGCGACCTCCTGACCGTGCGCACGGCCGGCCAGTCGCTGGCGGGCGTGGCGCTGGGGAGCATCGAGTTCGGGGTGCGGGTCCTCCAGGTGCCCCTGGTGGTGGTGCTCGGCCACACCGGCTGCGGCGCGGTGCTGGCGGCGATGAGCGACGACGACCTCGGCGGCCACCTCGGCGTGCTCACCGGTGAGGTGGCCGAGCGCCTGGTCGACGTGGTGGGCGACGACCCGGTGCGCGCCACCGGCGCCAACCTGCAGGGCACCGTCGACGCGCTGCGCGACCTGCGCACCCTCGTCACCGATCAGGGCCCGGCGTTCGTGGTGGGCCTGCTGTACGACCTGGCCACCGGCGAGGTCACCGTCACCGACGACGCCGGCCTGCTGTCCGACCCCGTGCGCTGAGGCGGGCTCCCAGCGGGCGTGACACCATCATGAGGGCGAGCACCGGTGCGCCGCGGCTTCCGCCGCTGCTCGCCGATCAGCTCGAGGACCTGGAGATGCGTCGTGCCGTGTGAACTCCCAACGTCTCGGACGACCGGGCCGGCGCCGGGCGCCGCGCTCGTCGATCGACGGCCCGCCCTCCTCGTCGCCCTCGTCGTCGCCGACGCCACGACGTGAACGGCCACCTCGGCGACACCCCCGTCGACGCCGACCTCGACCCCGAGGATCGGGCCGCCATCCGCACGTTCCTGCAGCGGTGCGAGGTCCGGCTCTCCACCATCCACCGCGTGGCCACGGCGCTGCTGTCCGGGGCCGGGTTGTTGGTGTTGCTCCCCGCGGTCGAACGCGACTCGGTGGTCGTCGTCCTGCGCGCCTTGCTCTCGGGCCGGCCCGACGCCGCCCACCTGCTGCTCGTCGCCGCCGTGGCCGCGTCCCTCGCCGTGCCGTTCACGGCGCTGTGGCTTGTGGTCCGAGACCTGACCCAGTTCTACTTCCACGCCAACCACATCCGTCGCGGGGCCGCCGAGGCGTTCGCTCCTCGGTTCACGCTCACCGCGCTCCAGCTGCCACGCGGGGAGCTCCGGCCGGGTGCGGCCGATGCGCTCGACGAGCTGCGTCGGTCTCCGCAGGCTGTCGAGATCCTCGTGCCCCGCAACGAGGCCGCCCGAGCGCGGATCGACGCCCAGATCGCCGCCTACGGCGGTCTCGGCGTCGACGCGGCCGAGGGCGACGTCGGCCGAGCCGCCGCGCTCTTCGAGCTCGCTGCGGCGAGCGAGCGCAGCCTCCTCGAGGAGGTGGCGAAGATCGAGCACGGCATGGCTCGCCACGTGCTTCGCATCCAGGTCATCGTGCTGCGCTACGCCAAGGCGCTGCTCGCCCTGCTGACCACGGCCTTCTCGACGTTCGCGACGGCGGCCGTGGCGGTGGACAAGGCCACCCTCGCTCCGGGTGACGAGGTGTGGATCGCGGCGATCCTCCTCGCGTGGGCACCGCTCGCCATCGCCGCGGTCACCTCGCCGGTGCGGTGGCTCGAACGCCAGCTCCGCAGCGACGGTGCCACCCACACCGCCGTCACCGCCGATCCCGAGCTCACCAAGGTCGAGCGGGTCACCGTCCGCCTCGCCCTCGCCGGCTTCGCCGCCGCCGCGGTCGCGATGGCCCTCGTGGTGACCCAGCCCGGTCTGACGGCGACCGGCCGGGGCCTCGGCCTGGCAGCCCTCGCCGCCGCGTCGGCCGGGCTGGTGGCCAGCCTGCGCTCCTGGGGCGGACGCCCCCCGCTGGTGCACCTCCTTCGATCACCCAGCTGACACCTCAGGCCCGACATCGGGTGGGGGCGCCGGCCGGCCGTAGCAGCCGTCTCGCCCTGCCGGCCTCCACCTCGCCCCTGAGAAGGGGCAGACCGGCCACCATCCGAGGCACGCTGGTGTCCCGGACGGTCGCCAGAGGCCACCTTGACGGTCCTGCAGCCCGGCGTACGCTTGCCTCGAACGCAGCGCGTTGCACGAGACACGACAGGGCTGGGACGGGCGGGGACGATGACGGGCGATCGATCCGGAGGCGACGGATCCGGAGGCGACCCTCCGCCCCCGTCGAGGCCGTACGGGTACATCCCTGTCATCGTCGGGGTCGTGGTGTTGGGAGCTGCGGTCGCGAGCTGGCTGATGGTCTCGGACTCCTGGGTGGAGCGCGGCACCTTCCTCAGCTTGGTCCTCGTCAGCTTCGCCGGCGGCGGCGTCATCGGCCTGATCGTCGGCGGGCCCGGGGCCGGCCCCGGAGATGCCGGCACCGACGACGCCAACAGCGAGGGGTGGTCCGCTCGGCTGGGCGTGTTCGGCAACTGGATCACCGGTGCCGCCTTCGCCCTCGTGATCGCGAACGCCTCCGAGATCGTCGAGTGGTTCTCCTCGCTGACGGAGGCTGCGTCGAGCACCGGGGAGAACGCCGACCTCGCGCAGTACGCCCTCGGGGCGTGGATGATCGCCGCAGCGATCGGTGGCTTCATCATCGGCTTCATCCAGATGGTCACCAACGGCCGCCTCGCCATCGAATCCGCCGCCGCCGAGGCGGAACGGGTCGCCGACAAGCTCAACGAGGTCGCCGTCTTGACCAAGGACGTCTCTGCCACCTTCACCGAGGCCTACGACCGTGCCGTCGAGGCCTCGGTGATCGCCGCGGAGGCGGCGACCGCAGCGCAGTCCGCGGTCGACCGGTCCAACGAGGCAGTCGCCCGGGCCCAGGGGGCAGCCGGCCTTCCTGGCTGACCGCTGTCGCCGGTGGCGCGTCGGGCACGACCCCGCCCTACTCGCTCACGATCTCCGAAGCCCCGTCGAGCATCCTCTGGGCCCACTCGACGGCCTTCACCGCATCGGCTCGGGCCACGTCGACGGTCTGGTACTGAGACTTGTTCGAGCCGGGCATCTCCACCATCCGGCCCGCTCGAAGCAATCCAGGAATGCGAGGCCGGCGAAACCGCGTTGACTGGCGACGCGCCCTCCTGGCTACTGGAAGGCCAACGTAGACTCGGTGAACGCCAGCTATCGAGCGAGGATCGAGCTACACATTTGAAACACCGAGATTCCCGGTGGGTGTTGCTTCACGGGTTAATGCTACTCACCTATCCGCTCTGGGCTCTGGCTGCAGCTCTCGCCGTTCTCGTTGTAGCACCAGATTGGAGCGACCAGATCTCGGAGGACTTCTATTGGGCAGGAATCCTCTCCTTTCATCCGGTTGTTCTTGGCGGTCTGATCGCCACTGGCTTGGCGGAGATTGCTCTCGTCGTCGTTGGACCGGGATACCTTCAGCGGGCCGATCGATCTCTCTATTCCCTCTGGGTTCTTGGAGGGATCCTCGTTCTCGTCGTGGGTGTCCTCTCGTCAAACGTTGTTCTCGGCGTCGCTTCTACGCTCCACATCTGCGCGGGACTGGCGCTGCTCACGGGGAGCCGCCGACGCTGGGCCCTTGGCCTTCCCTCTGCTTAGCGAGGCGCTTCACCCGAGCGAGCGACTCGACCTTCGCTCCGAGAGGTGGACCGCCCGACATGACCCGACGGTCCACTCCCTCGGGGGTTCGCTCCAGGTGCCCCACGACTCAGGCCTCGTGACGCGTACCCGGTAGTAGGGGGCGCCCGATGCTCGAGGACGGAGAGGCAGCTCAGCCTGGCTGGCCCGTGATGCCGTAGGTGGTGGTCGGACCGACCTCCACGGCGTTCCAGTTGGTGGCGGATCCGATCTGCGTGGGGACGTGGCGGTCGGTCGTCGTGCCGTCGCCCAGCTGGCCGCCGTGGTTCGATCCCCAGCACCAGAGCCGGTGGTCGCCGCTGATCGCGCAGGTCGAGCGGTCGTCGACGCTGACGCCGAGCCATCCGGAACCCGGGCTCGGGACTGACGTGAGCTGCAGGCGATCGGTCGTCGTGCCGTCACCCAGCTGACCCGAGGCGTTGGATCCGAGGCACGCGAGCTGCTCGGCGCGGATCGCGCACAGGTGCCCGGGATGCCCGACGAGGGCGGTGAGTGGGCCGGTGCTCACCGCCGTCCAGCCTGGGTCGCTGGACATCTGGCGCGGCACGTGGTGATCGGCGGGCAGCGGGGACCCGGCCAGCGAAGGGTCCTGCCCCCAGCAGAACAGGAGCGCATCTCGGATCCCGCAGGCGTAGGTGCTCGCCGTGCTCACCGCGCTCCACCCGGATGCGGTGCCGACCCGTGTCGGCTCGAGGTAGGTCTCGCCGTGGGGCAGTCCGCCGCGGCCGCCGGCGGCGCCCCAGCAGGAGAGCTCGCCGCCCGACCGGATCCCGCAGGTGTACTCCTGGCCCGCCGACACGGCGATCCAGTCCGACGCGGTACCGACCCGTGTCGGGGCCGCCACCGTGCCGGAGCGATCGCCGGTACCGGTCTGGGCGATCCAGTTGTAGCCCCAGCAGTACAGGTCGCCGCCGCCTCGGATCCCGCAGGTGTGCAGGAACCCGACGCTGACGCTGGTCCAGTCCGTGTCGGATCCGATCTGGACCGGCGTCCTGCTGTTCGGGATGCTCGAGAGGATGCTGGCGAGCTCCCCGGTGGTCCAGCACAGCAGGGCTCCGTCGGCCCGGACGCCACAGGCGTGAAGGTCCTCGGCGCTGATCGCCAACCACTGGTCGGCTCCGAGGGGAGTCGGCGACACCGCGTCAGCGGCCCGACCCGTCGGGAGCGCACTCCCGGGACCCCAGGCGTGGAGGCATCCGGAGGTCCCGAACACCATCAGAGCCGTGACCACCAGCATCCTCACCGTGCGCACGATGACCCTCCCGCTCGGACGCGCAGATCGTCACCCACCACCCGTCCGTGGCGCCACACCCGACAGATGGCCAGACCGTGAACAGCTCACGTGGGTGGTCCCGCTCTGTGCGAGGGGTGTCCCAGAAGCGCCGCTCGATGCCACCGTCGTGGACCCGGCGGTAGGAAGCACCCGCCGCCGATCCCGGCGGGGAGGGCCGCTTCTCAGCGCTCATCGAGTTGGGTGCTCTGTCGCAGGACATCGGGGGAGTCTGCGGCTCGTCGTGTCAGTCGGCTGGGTCTGCAGCGGCTTGAAAGTGGCGCTGCAACCGGCGGTGACGCCGCCGGAACGTTGTGGTGATGGCGGCCCGCATGACGGCATCGATGACCTTCCCCCGAGAGTCGATCGTCAACCTGTCGGTGAGCACCGTGGAGCCACCCGCGCCGGTGGTGGCTACTCGCTCGTGACGCGAAGTCCCGGTGAGCCAGCTCGTAGACGTCTCCACGAAGCGCCCTTCGGCCAACACCTCCAGCTGCATCGATCGGCGCGCGATCGGCACAAGACCGAACAACAAGAACCACGTGCGAAACGGTGGGAGCATCCCGGGTCCCGGCGCGGTCAGGCGATCCTCGAACGCAGGACGCGTCATCTTCGCGAACGGCCACAGCTCGTCGTTCGCGCCGCTGACGCGAACAACTCGATCCCACACGAGGGCGAGCGGAGCCTCCAGCTCAGAGACGAACTCGACCTCGATTGGCACCTCCCAAGACTGCTCCACGGCAAGGCCGTCAGCCACGCCCACCCTCGAGACCCGAAGCAGCTACAAGGAACACCCCATGCCTGCCCCCGAAGTGCCTTGGCCGGTAGGGGACAAGGGGCGGTGCACACCGAGGGACCCAGGCACGGCGCCACAGCCCGAATCCGGCGAGTGCTTCTGGACTTCTGTTCACGCGACGCCGTACTCGTGTTCCGTGTGAGCCCGAACTTCTGTTCAGTGCTCCCGTGGACGTGGAGCGGGTGAGGGGAATCGAACCCCCATCATCAGATTGGAAATCTGAGGCTCTAGCCATTGAGCTACACCCGCGGGTGGCCGCACCGTACCGCTCGGCGTCGGCCCGGCGGCAACCCGGCGCCGCGCCGGGGCCGACGCGATCAGGCGGGGGTGACGGTGCCGTTGCGGTAGACGATGCGTCCGCCCTCGAAGCGCTGGTAGCGCCCACCGGCGGTGCCGCTGGGATCGAGCTCGGAGAGCGGGTAGCCCAGCGCGCCGGTGGGGCCACCGCGGCTGAGGTAGTAGGTGAGGACGGCGCCGTGGACCTGGTGGGCCGGGGTGGTCAGCGAACCGTAGATGTCGCCGTTCTCGAACTTGGCGAACGCACCGCGACCGTCGCCCACGGCCTTGATCGAGGAGCGGGGGTACTTGAGGTAGCCCTCCACGTGACCGTTCTCGGCGAAGCGGCCGAGGATCGTGCCCCAGAGGGCCTGGGCGCCGGTGGTGGGGGAGTACCAGAGGAACCCGTCCTCGAACCACTGCACCTTGCCCCGACCGTCGCCCACCGGCAGCAGGTCGGTGACGGGGTAGTGGATGGGGCTGCGGACGCCGCCGATGGCCTCGTGGTGGTCGAAGACCGCCCCGTGGATCTCCACGACCCGCCCGTCGAAGCGGTAGATGCGGCCCTTCTCGAAGTTCACGTAGGTGGACCGGCCGTCGGACGAGGGCCGGACGTTGTTGATGGGGTAGCCGAGGTACCCGCTCACGCCCCGGAGCGACTCGTGCTTGGTGAAGAACGGGTTGGGGATGGCCACCGTGGCGGAGTTGGACACGAAGGAGTAGATCCGGCCCTGCTGGAAGTTCACGTAGCGGGTGCGTCGGTCCGACGAGGTGCGGGTGTCGGCGGTGGGGTAGCCGTAGCTGCCCGCGAAGCCGCCCTGGCGGTCATACTCCCGGAAGATCGAGCCGTGGACCTCGTGGGCGCCCAGGGCGGCGGTCCAGTAGATGTTCCCGTTGCGGTAGCGGCGGCGGCGGCCGCCGCTGATGGCCTCCTCGGGCGCCAACGGGGGCCCGAGGACGCTGCTGGTGCCGCCCATGGCGGCGTACTTCTGGGCGATCGGCGTGCCGCAGTCGGTGGTGAGGCACGGGGCACCGTGCTCCACGGTGCGGTTGTCGGTGGCGCTGGAGGTGGTGCAGGCCGGGTCGTAGCGCCAGGGCACGGTGCAGGTGGCCACCCGGCACACCACGGGGCCGTAGCAGGCGATCTGCTGGTTGCACTGCCCGTAGCGGAACTGGTTGCAGCAGGTCTTGCGGCCGTCGCACGCCCCGCCGGCGCAGCGGCACGAGCACTGGGTGGGGCAGGTGGCGTTGCAGTCGATGATGTAGCGGGCCGCGCCGCAGCAGTACGCCGCGTTGTCGGCCTTCCACCACCCGGCCACGAAGCTCCCGGGCGGGCAGGTGTTGCGGCCCGAGTTGATGGTGCAGCAGAAGGCGGTCCAGCCGTCGGAACAGGTGCCGCACAGGTAGGCGTAGGCCGTGCCGGGCTTCATGATGAAGTCGATGGGCCCGGCGGCGAGGGCGGAGCCCACCACGGCGGTGCGGGTGAGGAAGGATCGACGAGACGACTTCCCGCCGCTCAGCACGGCCGAGGCCTTGTGCACCAGGCGCTGGGCGAAGCCGCCGGTGGCGATGGGGTCGTGGGCGCCCGGGTCGCGGTGGACGCCCTGCTCGGCCAGGTCGGTGCGGGCCGGCTCGGCGCGGTGGCGAGGGCGGAAGGCGACGGTCATCGGGGGAGGATCCTCGTGGCGGACAGCGTGGCGTTGGCCTGCGGCAGGACGCGGTTGGCGGCCGCCTGGCGGCCCAGGACCGTGTAGCAGCAGAAGGCCCGGTCGGCGGTGGTGAAGAACACCTGGCAGCCGGCCTGGCCGGGCAGGGTCCGCTGGAGGGCGGAGGCGGAGAACATGTCGGGTCGGAGGGTGGGGACGCCCTTGGCCTTGAAGAGGGCCGTCCCGACGCTCTCGGGGCCGTACTCGAACAGCACCACCAGCACGTTCGCCTCGGTCATGAGGTCGACGGCGCCGGAGCCGAAGTCGCCCCGCTGCTCGGGCAACGCGAAGTTGGCCAGGTGGACGACCGGGTGGGGGACCTCCCCGGCGGTGCCGAGGGGCCCCGGCTCGGCCTCGGCGGCGGTGCGGGCACCGGCGCCGGGCGGGGTGCGGAGGGAGATGCGACCCTCCCAGCCGGGGGGGAGGTCGGTCTCGATGCCGTGCGACTGCAGCTTCATGGGACCCCCACTATCGCGAACGGAGCGGTCCGGCGCGCCGACGGTCCCGGCGCAGGCGCCCCTGCGACGGTCCGCCGGTGCCGCCGCCGCCCGATCACCGGCTGGTCAGCGATGGTCGTGATCGTGCTCGTGCTCGTGATCGGTCGGGGGCTCGACCTCGTCGGCGGCGTAGAGGCTCGGATCGCCCGGTGTCACGCCGGCGTCGAACAGCTCGCGGTCGATGCGGGACTCCCGCTCGGCGTCGGCGTCGGGCTTGGCCACCTGCGAGCCGGCCAGGGTGGCCACCAGCTCGGCGTCGCCGGTGGCCTGCGAGAGCAGCGACGACACCTGGTCCCAGTCGGGCCCGGTGCCCTCGCCGCGCACCCGACCCGAGGGGCCGTGGACCTGCACGAAGTAGGGCGAGCCGGGGACGTCGTAGGCCTCGAAGGCCTCGGTGGACATGATCGTGGGCACGCCGGGGGGCGCCAGGCCGGCCACCGTGGCCGGGCTCTCGGCCTCGGGGCCCTTGGTGACCACCACGAGGCGGGTGCCGGCGGGCAGACCCAGCTTGCGGGGCTTGCGGAAGGCGTCCCAGAACTTCTGGCAGGTGAGGCAGCCCGACGAGAGGAAGGCCACGATCGTGTCGTGCTCGACGCCGGTGACGCGGACGGTGACGGCCTCGGTGCCGCCCGCGCCCAGGCCGGCCAGGTCGGCGGCGCCGCCGAAGGCCTCGCGGTCCGGCGGGGAGGGCACCTGGGGCATGACCTGGAAGTCGCGGCCCGGTCGGGGGCCGTCGGCCGGCATCGACGTGGGGGTCGAGGCCGGCTCGCCCTCGATCCCGGCGCCGAGCTCGTGGAGGCGCTTGAGGATCTCGCCGTGGCTGCGGAGCAGGCCGACCACGAGCAGGGCCAGCACGGCGATGATCACGCCCTGGAGCACCACGACGACCGTCATCGGGCCACCTTCCGGGGCGGCCGAGCCGCCGCCTGGAGCTCCGGGAGGGCGGTGAGCACCACCTGCACGAGCCACGCCAGCAGGACGGTGAAGGCGAGGAACACGGTGCCGGCCCACGGGGTCTCGGCCGCCACGGCGGCGAGGCCCGGCACGGGGTCCGCCACCGCGAGCAGGGCCACGGCCGCGATGGCCAGGTCGACCCCCACGTGGAGGTGGGTGAGCGGGGCGTCGGACGAGCCGAAGCACCCGCACGACGCCTTGCCCCGGGTGGCGCCGATGACGCGGTGGCTGAAGGCGGCGAAGGCGAGGTAGGCCGCGGCCACCAGGGCGGCTCCGAGGCGACCGCCCCAGCCGAGCACGTAGGCGGTGACGGCGAGCTCGCCGACGCCGACGGCCCGGGCCGCGAGCGCCGTGGCCGGCAGCCCGGCGCTGCGCAGCGACAGCCGGGTGGGCCCGGGATCGACGAGCTTCAACACGCCAGCGACACCCAGGAGGAGCGCCGCGGCGAAGAGGGGGCCGGCGACCGGGGACATGGGACCGACGGTACCGGCTGGCCGGGCGGGGGTGGCACCGGCGGCCGGGTGCGGACCGTCGCGGCGGGCGCAGGTAGAGTGATCCACCTCATGAAGGCAACGGTCGAGCCCGTCGAGGGCAACAAGGTCAAGCTGTCGATCGAGATCGACGGCGCGGAGTTCGAGCACGAGGTGGATGCCGCGTTCAAGCGCATCGCCCGCGAGGTGCGCATCCCGGGGTTCCGCCCCGGCAAGGCCCCCCGCAAGCTCCTGGAGGCCCGCGTGGGCACGGAGGTGGCTCGGGGCGACGCCCTCGAGCACGCCCTCCCTCGGTACTACGCCGAGGCCGTCGAGGAGCACGACGTCGACGTCATCGCGCCGCCCGAGATCGACATCACGGCCGGTCGGGAGGAGGGCGACGTCGTCTTCGACGCCGTGGTCGAGGTGCGCCCGGTCCTCAACATCGGCGGCTACGACTCGCTGCGGGTCACCATCGAGTCGCCCGACGTCTCCGACGAGGAGGTCGGCGAGCGCGTCGACCGCCTCCGGGACAGCTTCGCCAAGCTCGAGACCGTGGAGCGGCCGGCCCAGGAGGGCGACCACGTCACCATCGACGTCGCCGGCTCCCAGGGCGGCGAGGCCATGGCCGGGCTCACCGCCGACGACTACCTCTACGAGGTCGGCACCGGCTCCGTCGTGCCCGAGCTCGACGAGCAGCTCACCGGTGCCGAGGCCGGCGCCGAGCTCACCTTCACCGCCGACCACCCCGACCCCGAGGAGGACCCGGTCGACTTCCGGGTCGTCGTCAAGGAGGTCAAGGAGAAGGTGCTGCCGGAGGCCGACGACGCCTTCGCCGCCGAGGCGTCGGAGTTCGAGTCGATCGACGAGCTGCGTGCCGACCTGCGCAAGCGCCTGGGCATGGTCAAGAAGGTCCAGGGCCAGATGCAGATCCAGCAGAAGACGGCCGAGGCCCTCGCCGAGCTGGTCGACGCCGAGATCCCCGAGGCGCTCGTCAACACCGAGATGCAGCAGCGGCTGGAAGACCTCGCCATGCGCCTCCAGGCCCAGGGCATGGGGGTGGAGCAGTACCTGGCCACCACCGGCCAGGACCAGGCCACCTTCATCGAGGAGCTCCGCACCACCGCCGCCGAGGGCGTCAAGGTCGACCTGGCCCTGCGGGCCGTCGTGGAGGCCGAGCAGATCGACATCTCCGACGACGAGCTCGAGGCCGAGTTCGCCTCGGTCGCCGAGCGGGTGGGCCAGAAGACCGCCCAGGTGCGCAAGCAACTCGAACGCAACGGCCAGGTCTCGGCGGTACGCTCGGACCTGCGCAAGCGCAAGGCCCTCGAATGGCTCATCGAACAGGTCGAACTGGTCGATGGAGAGGGCAAGACGATCGACCGGGCCGACCTCGAGGTCGAGCCCGAGCCGGCCGCCGACGCTGGTGCCGACGACGCCGCAGAGGCCCCAACGGAGGACGACGAGTGACGATCCAGCCCGCCTACAACTATCTGGTGCCCACGGTGGTCGAGCAGACCAACCGTGGGGAGCGGGCCTTCGACCTGTACTCCCGGTTGCTCAAGGAGCACATCATCTTCCTGGGGACGCCGATCGACGACACGATCGCCAACCTGGTCTGTGCCCAGCTGCTGCACCTCGAGTCGGAGAACCCCGACAAGGACATCAACATCTACATCAACAGCCCCGGTGGCGACATCACGGCGCTGTTCGCGATCTACGACACGATGCAGTACGTGAAGGCCGAGATCACCACGATCTGCTTCGGCCAGGCCGCCTCGGCCGCCGCCGTGTTGCTCGCCGCGGGCACCAAGGGCAAGCGCCTGGCGCTGCCCCACTCCCGGGTGCTGCTGCACCAGCCGTACGCCTCGGGCGGTGGCCAGGCCACCGACATCGAGATCCAGGCCAAGGAGATCCTGCGCATGCGGGACCTCCTCGAGGGCATCCTCTCGGACCACACGGGCCAGCCCAAGGAGAAGATCGCCAAGGACACCGACCGCGACTTCGTCCTGTCCGCCACCGAGGCCCTCGAGTACGGCATCATCGACGAGGTGATCTCCGCACGGGAGTTCGCCGACAAGAGCGGCCCGATCACGGCCGCCAGCTGACGATCGACAGGGGAACGGGACCGTGGCCAAGTTCGGAGACGGGGGCGAGCTGCTGAAGTGCTCGTTCTGCGGGAAGTCGCAGAAGCAGGTCAAGAAGCTCATCGCGGGCCCCGGGATCTACATCTGCGACGAGTGCATCGACCTCTGCAACGAGATCATCGAGGAGGAGCTCTCCGAGACCACTGAGCTCCAGTTCGACGAGCTGCCGAAGCCCCGTGAGATCTTCGAGTTCCTGAACGACTTCATCGTCGGCCAGGACCTCGCCAAGCGGATCCTCTCGGTCGCCGTCTACAACCACTACAAGCGGGTCCAGATCGGTGCGGCGTCGGGCCACGACGACGTCGAGCTGTCGAAGTCGAACATCTTGCTCATCGGTCCCACCGGCTGCGGCAAGACCTTCCTGGCCCAGACGCTGGCCCGCATGCTCAACGTGCCCTTCGCCATCGCCGACGCCACGGCCCTCACCGAGGCGGGCTACGTGGGCGAGGACGTCGAGAACATCCTGCTCAAGCTGATCCAGGCCGCCGACTACGACGTCAAGAAGGCCGAGACCGGGATCATCTACATCGACGAGATCGACAAGGTGGCCCGCAAGGCCGAGAACCCGTCGATCACCCGGGACGTGTCGGGCGAGGGCGTGCAGCAAGCGCTGCTGAAGATCCTGGAGGGCACCACGGCCTCGGTGCCGCCGCAGGGCGGGCGCAAGCACCCGCACCAGGAGTTCATCCAGATCGACACCACGAACATCTTGTTCATCTGCGGTGGGGCCTTCGCCGGCATCGAGAAGATCATCGAGAGCCGGGCCGGCGCAAAGGGCGTGGGCTTCGGCGCCGACATCCGCAAGGTCGAGGACAAGGACCTGGGCAACCTCCTCGGCCAGCTCATGCCGGAGGACCTCCACCGCTACGGCCTGATCCCCGAGTTCATCGGGCGCCTCCCGGTCATCGGGGTGGTCGACCAGCTCGACCAGGACGCCCTCGTCAAGATCCTGGTGGAGCCCCGCAACGCGCTGGTGAAGCAGTACCAGAAGTTCTTCGAGCTCGAGCACGTGGAGCTGGAGTTCACCGACGACGCCCTGCAGGCCATCGCCGGCCAGGCCATCCTGCGGGCCACCGGTGCCCGTGGCCTCCGGGCGATCCTCGAAGAGGTGCTGCTCAACGTGATGTACGACCTGCCCAGCCGCGACGACGTCGAGCGCTGCGTGATCGACGCCGACGTGGTGCTCGAGAAGGTCAACCCCACCCTGGTGCCGCGCCAGAGCACGCCCCGCGCCACCCGGCCCCGCCGGGCCGCGAGCTAGCCCCCGGCTCCCTCAGAGCAGGTCGGCCAGGGCGGCCGCAGCGCGGGCGGCGCCGCCGGCATCCACCGGGCGGTAGTCCACCGGCCGGTCGATCTCCTCGGCGATCGCCGTGGCCAGCACGTCGACGTCGGCGAGCTGGTCGTAGTCCAGGCACCGACCGGCGCCGTAGCGCTCGAGGCGGTGGCGGACGTGGAACTGCTGCTCGAAGTGGTTCCGCAACGGCACGTAGATGAACGGTCGTCGGTTGGCGGTGAGCTCCATGCAGGTGGACAGCCCGCCCTGCACCACCGCGAGGTCGCAGGCGGCGAGGTGGCGGTGCAGGTCGGGCACGTAGCGCCGCACGGTCACGCCAGGGTGCGCGGGCAGGGCCCGGGGGTCGAGGCGGGGGCCGGTCACCACCACGAAGCGGAGGCCGGGCACGAGCCGCCGGGCCGCGCCCGTGGCCTCCACCACCCGGCGGAGCAGCCCGGCGCCGACGCCCGAGCCGCCCACGGTGACCACGCAGACCCGCTCGTCGGGGTGGTACCCGAGCTCGGCGCGGAGGGCGGTCCGGTCGCCGAGCTCGGCGGGGTCGAACCCGGTGACGTAGCCGGCGAAGTCGAAGTTGGCCTCGGTCCACTCGCGGATGGCCGGGAGCCCCTGGCCGAAGCGGTCGGGGACGATGTCGTCGGGCTCGCCCACGAAGATCGAACGGTCGCGGACGCGCCGGTACCGGGCCCGCTGCTCGAGCATCTCGAGGTTGCGGTCCGCGGTGAGCTCGGCCTCCTCGGGACCGCCGTCGGGCATCGGCAGCCAGCCGACGAAGTCGGTCATCCAGGCGAAGGCGAAGCGCTTGAGCTCGGGGTTCTCGTGGAGGAGGTGGTCGACCTCCCAGGCCTCGTCGCCGATCACCAGGTCGTAGCGCTCCAGCTCCACCAGGTCGTGGAACACGTGGAAGTTGTTGACCAGGATCTCGTCCATCCGGCGGATGGCCTGGAAGGCGTGGAGGTCGTGGTCGGCGCACTCGTCCTCGATGTGGGCCGACTCGTTGGCGAGCGCCGCGGAGGCGGGGTGGACGCGCTCGCCGGCGGTCTCCAGCACCCGGGTGACCGGGTCCTGGGCCAGCCAGTCGATCGCCAGGTCGGGGTGGTGCCGGCGCAGCTCGGCGGCGATGGCGACGTCGCGCCGGGCGTGGCCGAGGCCGATGGGTGACGACAGGTAGAGGGCCCGCTTCGGCCGCCGGGACGACCGACGCCGGGTGATCGGCGAGGCGACGGGGTGGACGCCGCGGACGAAGTCCTCGATCAGGTGGTTCACGAGGACCGGCTCGCGGAGGTTGGGCCCGTGGCCGCACCCCTCGACGGTGACGAGCCGGCCGCCGGTGGCCTCGGCGAGGGCGGCGCCGTCGGCGAGGGGGCAGATGACGTCCTGGTCGCCGTGGATGACCAGCACGGGGCAGGTCACCTGTTCGCACTCGGCCCGGAAGCGCTCGGCGTCGATGCGGTAGATGCCCAAGATGGCGTCGGCGAGGGTGTCCGGGCCGACGTCGAGGCCCCAGCCGACGGCGTCCTCGATCGCCTTGGCGGAGTGCGCCTCGGGGAACATCTGCTCGAAGAAGAACGACACGAAGCCGTGGTAGTCGCGCGACCAGTAGTGGCGGTTGTGCTTGGCCCAGCCCTCGTCGCTGTCGACCGGCTCCTCGAACGCCCGGGCCCGATCGGCCGACTCGGGCCGGAAGGTGACGGCGGGGGCGATGGCCACCAGCCCGAGCACCCGATCGGGGTGCTGGGCCGCCAGGTGGGTGCCCCAGATCCCGCCGGCCGACAGGCCCACCAGGACGGCCCGCTCGGTGTCGGTGGCGTCGAGGACGGCCAGCGTGTCGGCGGCGAACTCCTGGTAGGTGTAGGCCGCAGGTCCCACCGGTCGGTCGGAACCTCCGCACCCTCGCCCGTCGAAGGTCACGACGCGGTGGTGGCGGGCGAGGTACGGCACCTGCAGCTTCCAGGACCGGGAGGACACGATCGACCAGGAGGGCAGGAGGGCGAGGGCGGGCGCGCCGTCGCCGAAGACCTCCCACGCCAGGCCCACGCCGTCGCGCTCGACCCGGCCGCTGGCGTCGGGGAGCCGGGCCCTCACGGTGGGCCCTCCTCGAGATCGCGGAGGAGCTGGCCGATGCGTCGCAGGCTGGATCGGATCGGCAGCTGGTGGCGGTCGAAGCCCAGCAGCAGCAGCGTCTCCGATCCGATGAAGACGTTGCCGAGCAGGGCGGCCACCTCCTCGGGGCGGAACGGCCCGAGGCCACCGAGGCGGTCGCCGGCCTCGGTGGCCACCTCGGTCAGGAGCTCGTACCAGCCGGCGAGGATCTCCCGGACCGGGGCGGCGATCGTGGGGTTCGACCAGCCGGCCGCGATCATCTCCTGCAACACCCGGACGTACCCCGAGTCGAGGTCCTCCTCGAGGAAGTCGCAGGCCTGCTCGTAGCGACGCCAGAGGGGCGCGTCCTGGCCGTACATCGAGGTCTGCCGGTCGAGGCGGCGCCGGTCCTCGGTCTCCAGGAGGGCCAGGACCAGCTGGGCCTTGGAGCCGAAGTGGTAGTGGACCTGCGAGAGCGGCACCCCGGCCTCCTGGGCGATCTTCCGCGTGGACAGGCCGGCGTAGCCCTCGGCGAGCAGGCACACCCGGGCGGCATCGAGGATGGCCTGGGCGGCGGTCGTCTCGGCGGGGCGCTGGGACACAGGTCCTCCTGAATATGGTCGGTCGGTCGACCGAGGGAGCATCGCTCGTCCGGCAGGTACTGGTCAAGGACTTGACTTTTCAACGATCGACGCGGACCGTGGAGATCGGTCGATCGACCGAACCATGATCCGAACGAGGTGATGACATGACCGCCACCGGCACCGCCACGGCAACCGACGCGATCGCCGAGCAGCTGCTCAGCGACGACCTGCTCGCCCGCTTCGACGAGCGGGCACCCCACTACGACCACGAGAACCGCTTCTTCATCGAGGACTTCGAGGAGCTGCGGGCGTGCGGCTACTTCACCGCCTCGCTGCCCCAGGACTTCGGCGGCGCCGGACTGGATCTGGGCCAGATCAACCGCCTGCAGCGCCGCATCGCCTACGTCGCCCCCGCCACGGCCGTGGCGGTGAACATGCACCACTACTTCGTGGGCCTCTGCGCCGACCTGCACCGCGCCGGCGACCCCTCGGGTGACTGGGTGCTCCGGAAGGCGGCGGAGGGCCACGTCTTCGCCGCCGGGCACGGCGAGGCCGGCAACGACATCCCCGTGTTCCTCTCCTCGTCGAAGGCCGAGCGGGTGGACGGGGGCTGGGAGTTCACCGGCCACAAGATCTTCGGCAGCCTCTCGCCCGTCTGGACCTACCTCGGCATCCACGGGATGGACACGAGCGATCCCGATGCTCCCCGGGTGGTCCACGCCTTCTTGGACCGCGACGCCGACCGCTACCGGATCGAGGAGACCTGGGACACGCTCGGCATGCGGGCCACGGCCTCCAACGACACCATCCTCGACCGCACGTTCGTCCCCGACGAGGCCACCATCCTGGTGTGCCCAGCTGGCTTCGCCGGCGCCGGCCTCTACCAGGTGGCCCTGTTCGCCTGGGCCCTGCTCGGGTTCGCCGCGGTGTACTCGTCCATCGCCCGCCGGGCCTTCGACGACACCGTGACCCGGATGCACGAGCGCACCTCGATCGCCCTCTCCGGCACCGGCTCGATGGCCCACCACCCCGAGGTGCAGCACCAGGTCGCCGAGATGCGCATCCACCTGGAGGCCATGACCGCCCACCTGGACCGGGTCTGCGACGACTGGTCGACGGGGGTCGACCACGGTGGCGAGTGGCCGGTGAAGATCGTGGCGTGCAAGCACGACGTGGTCACCCGGGCCTGGACCGTGGTCGACACCGCGCTCGACCTCACGGGCGGGGCCGGGATCTTCAAGCGCAGCCGCTTCGAGCAGCTGTTCCGCGACGCGCGCCTCGGCCGCATCCACCCGGGCAACTCCATGCTCACCCACGAGCTCGTGGGGAAGCTCTCGCTCGGGATCGACCCCGACGCGCAGCCCCGGTGGGGCTGAGCACGCGGTTGGCGTCACGGGCGGTGGGTAGGGTTCGAGGCCGTCCCGTCCCCACCTCGGAGGTCCCCCCGTGAACCAGCTCGTCAAGGGTGCGCTCGTCGGCGGCACGGTCGGTGGCGTCATCGCCGCCCTCCAGTCGTCCCGCCGCCCCGCCAGCGCCACCGCCGGTTCGTCACCCGACACCACGTCCGCCGTCGCCAAGGGCGTCGTCGAGGGCGCCGTGGCCGGGACCCTCGTCGGCTTCGTGCTCGACCGCCGTGCCCGGGCCGCCGCCGCGGCCCTGGCCGCCGAGGGCGCCGGGCGCGGGCGCCGCTTCGCCGAGAAGGCCCGGCCCGTGCTCGAGTCGGCCTACGGATCGGTCAACGAGCAGATCCACGACGTGGGCGAGACGGTCACCACCTCGCTCCTGCCGTCGGTGGTCGCCGCCGCCGAGCGGGCCGCCGAAGCCATCGGCGAGGCCGTCGATGCCAGCCGGCCCCACATGCAGGAGGCGCTCACGTCGAGCCGCACGGCGTTCGCCGAGGCCGTCGACGCCTCCCGCCCCCAGGTGGCGAACGCCCTCGCCGCCGGGCGAGCCGGCTTGGCCGACGTGGTGGTGGTGGCCCGTCCCACGATCGAGTCGGCGCGCGAGCGCGTGGCGCTGGTGACCACCAAGGCCGCCTGACGCCATCCGATCGCCGGCTCCGCACCGCGCCGCTGGCTCCTCCGGGAGCCGGCGGCGCCGGTAGCGTGGGACCACCGTGAACCTCGCCACCGCGCTCCGCTACCTCGACCAGCACACCAACCTCGAAGCCACCGCCGGGCGGGCCGAGGGGCTGTCCCTCGACCGCATGCGGTCGCTCGTGGCCGTCCTGGGCGACCCGCAGGGCGCGTACCCGGTCATCCACATCACGGGCACCAACGGCAAGGGTTCGGTGGCCCGGATGGTGTCCGAGCTGCTCCGGGTGGCCGGCCTCTCGGTGGGCACCTACACGAGCCCGCACCTCGAGACGATCAACGAGCGGGTCTCGTGGAACGGCGAGCCCATCGGCGACGACGAGCTCGGCGCCGCCATCGCCGCGGTGGCCGCGGTGGAGGAGACCGCCGGGGTGGTGCCCAGCTACTTCGAGATCCTCACCGCGGCGGCCTTCACCTGGTTCGCCGACGTGGCGGTCGACGTGGCCGTGGTGGAGGTCGGCATGCTCGGCCGCTTCGACGCCACCAACGTGGCCGACGGCGCGGTCGCCGTCCTCACCAACGTGGGCCACGACCACACCGACGGCGTCGGGGCCTGGCGAGAGGCCATCGCCGGCGAGAAGGTCGGCATCGTGAAGCCCGGCGCCACGTTCGTGTGCGGTGAGGTCGACCCCGAGCTGCGGGCCATCCTGGCCGACACCCCTGCGGCCACCACCTGGTGGCGGGGCGACGACTTCGACTGCGAGCAGTCGATGCTCGCCCTCGGCGGCCGCAGCGTCTCGCTGCGGACCCCGTCGGGCACCGTCGACGACGTGTTCGTGCCCCTCCACGGCGCCCACCAGGCCGACAACGCCTCCATCGCGCTCGCCGCGGTGGAGGCCTTCTTCGACCGGCGCCTCGACGACGACGTCGTCACCGAGGCGTTCGAGGCGGTCAAGGTGCCGGGACGCTTCGAGATCGCCCACCGTGAGCCCACGGTGGTGCTCGACGCCGCCCACAACCTCGACGGCGCCCTGGCCTGCGCCGAGACGCTCCGGGAGGAGTTCACCCTCGGGGGCACGGTCATCATCGTCGCCGGCTTCCTGAAGGGACGCGACCCTCGGGAGATGCTCGAGGCGCTCGGTGCCGCCGACGCCGGCTTCCTCCTTGCCTGCACGCCCGACTCGCCCCGGGCCATCCCGGCGCCCGAGGTGGCGGCCGCGGCAGACAGCCTCGGCATCTTGGACGAGGCGATCTCCTCGGTGGACCAGGACGTCCACCGGGCCCTG
>JBBRFU010000056.1:0-20441 GCA_038241315.1 Acidimicrobiales bacterium
CGATCAGCACGCCGATCGACCCCACCAGGCGCGCCGTCTCGGACGCCTCGGCGAGGCGCCGGAACAGCGCCACGTCGAGGAGGATCCCGACGAGCGGCGCGAACACCCCGATCGCCAGCACCGCCGCCGGGAGGATCGGCAGACCGATCCCCCCGTCGGCGGTGGGGGCGTGGAGCACGTAGTAGGCGAGCGCGGTCGTGAACGCCACCGCGCCGTGGCCCAGGTTGAAGATGCCCGACGCCTGATAGGTGAGCACGAGCCCCGACGCCATGACGGCGTAGAGGCCCCCGGACACCGCCCCGGCGAGGATGAGGCTGAGCAGCTCGATCACGGGTCGCGGCGTCCCTGGCCCGGTCGTCCCGGGTCCGGTCGGCCCTGATCCGATCGTTGCTGGTCGGGGTGGTCGATCACTCGACGGTGATGTTCTCGCCGCAGGTGAGCGGGATCGACGGCACGAAGGCCTGGCCGTCCACCTCCAGCAACGAGGCGCACGGCACCGACTGGCTGTGGTTGTCGGGCCAGGTCGACTCGCCCACCGCGCCCTCGACGGCGTAGGTGAAGTCGCCACCGTTCAACGTCTCCAGGAAGCGCTCCACGGTAAGGTCCTCGCCGGTCTCCTCCAGCGCCTTGAGGAACATGTCGGTCGACCAGTAGCCGGCCACCAGGGCGAGCGAGAGCTTCTTCTCGGGGTCGATCGCCGCCACGGCCTCGAGCATCTCGGCGTTGGCGGGGGTCTCGGGGTCGAGGCCGAACTGGGAGTTCACCCACACGTCGTCGTAGCCCGGTTGGCCGAGCAGCAGCGGGCTGTACGAGGGCGTGATGATCGTGCCCTCGTAGCCGGCGTTCTGGAGGCCGGCTGCGATCTTGGTGCCGGAGAAGGTGGCCTGCAGGTACACCACGTCGGGCGCCTCGCCGCCATCGGCGGCGAGCAGCTTGGTGACGAACGGGCTCTCGTCGCCCACCACCTCGGGCGGCGTCGGCAGGGAGGCGTCGGCGAACACGACCTCGTAGCCCTTGTCCTCGGCCGACAGCGACAGCAGCTTCATGCCGCCCCGACCGGCGTCGTTGTCCTCGCCGATGAACGCCACGGTCTTGTCGGAGTCGCCGTCGAAGTGCTCGAGGAGGAGGGTGCCGAGGGCGTTCGAGCCGACCTTCAGCGACGGGTTGGTCACGCAGCCGGTGACGCCGAAGGCCACCTCGTTGTTGCAGTAGGCCGGGTTGGTCCCGTAGCCGAAGATCGGGATCTCGTTGTCGACGATGTAGTCGCCGGCGCCGAACGTGCCGCTCATGACCGGCAGCAGGGCGAAGACCTCCTCCTGCTCCACCAGGCGCTGGGTGATCTCGAGGTCCTTGGTGGGCTCGTTGTTGTTGTTCTCGGCCCCCACGAACTCGATGGTGCGGCCGTGGACGCCGCCGGCGTCGTTGGCGACCTTCAGGCGGGCCTCGACGCCCACGCGGGCGTCACCGAAGTACAGGTCGTACAGGACGCCGCCCACCTTGACGCTGTCGTCGGTGATGCCGCGGGTGGTGCGGGTGGCCGCCTCGTCCGAGCCCGTGTCGCTCGCTGCGCCCCCGGTGGGCCCGTCGTCGTCGACGCTCTCGGAGCAGGCGGCGAGCAGGAGCAGGGCGGTGGCGACGCCGGCGAGCCGGCTTCGATGGGTGCGCACGATGGGTTCCTCCGTGGTGGTGGGATCGGGTTCGGTGTTCGGTCTGGGGATGGTCGGCCCCCGCCGGGCCACGGGTCGCGCGCTGGTGGCGCCGGTCGCGGTCAGGAAGCGACCGTGCCGAGGTAGGCGTCTCGGACGGCCGGGTCGGCCCGGACCTCGTCGGGTGGGCCGTCGGCGATGACCCGACCGAGGTGCAGCACGACCACCCGGTCGCAGTGCTCCATCACGAAGCCGACGTCGTGCTCCACGAGGAGGACCGAGGTGCCGCGCTCGGCCCGGGCGTCCTGGACGAGCGCGGCGAAGCGCTCGGCCTCGGCGGCATCGAGGCCGGAGGCGGGCTCGTCGAGCAGGAGGACCGTGGGGTCGTCGACCAGCGCCCGCCCCAGCTCGACGAGGCGCGCCGTGCCGATGGGGAGCCCCGAAGCCTGGACGTGGCGGACGTCGGCCAGCCCGCACCGGTCGATCACCTCGTCGGCCCGCGACCGGCGCTCGCGCTCGAGGCGCCGTCGGCCGGGCGCCCCGACGAGGTCGGCCAGCACCCCACCGCCCCCGCCTCGCCACTCCGACGCCACCAGTAGGTTCTCCTCCACCGTCAACCAGCCGAAGACCTGCACCCGCTGGAACGTGCGACGCAGGCCGACGCGGGCCCGCCGGTGCGGCGACCAGCCGGTCACGTCCCGCCCGAGGAGCCGGACCCGCCCCCGACCGGGGATCCGCACGCCCGAGATCACGTCGAAGAGGGTGGTCTTGCCGGCGCCGTTGGCCCCGATGAGCCCGCAGATCTCGCCGGGCGCGACCTGGAGGGACACGCCGTCGAGCGCGGCGATGCCTCCGAAGCTCACCCCGACCTCCACGAGGTCGAGCGCTGGTCCATTCCCCTGGGCCGTCACGCTTCCCCCTCGAAGCCGTCGAACCGATCGCGGCACCGTAGTAGAACGCGTTCCTGTTCGCCGCACACCCCCCCCACGGCGGCGACCGGCCGCGCCACCCGGCCGGTGGGTCCCCGCCGGGACCGCCGCGCACGCGAGCATCGGGGGGTGGCCGACGACGACCTCCGGGTGAACCGCTCCGTGCAGATACCCCTCCACGAGCTCGAGGTGCGGTTCAGCGCGTCCGGCGGGCCCGGCGGCCAGCACGCCAACAAGGCGGCCACCCGGGTGGAGCTCACCTTCGACGCCGCCGCCTCACCGTCGCTCCTCCCGCGCCAGAAGGAGCGGATCATCGAGCGGATCGGGCCGGTGGTCCGGATCGTGGTGGACGACGAGCGGAGCCAGCTGCGCAACCGGGCGCTGGCCGAGAAGCGGCTGGTGGCCCGCCTGGCCTCGGCCCTCCACGTGGATCCGCCCCGCCGGGCCACCAAGCCCAGCCGGGGCGCCAAGGAGCGGCGGCTGCGGTCGAAGAAGGAGCGGTCCCAGACCAAGGCCAACCGCCGCCCACCCCGCTCCGACGCCTGAGAACCGCCCGGCCGACCACCCGGCGGATCACTCGGGCGCCGGTGGCGCCGGTCGGAACGAGAACGTGTTCTCGTTCGGCCTAAGGTCACCGGCGTCCCGCCCCGCTCCGGGCGGGCCCCACGAGCAGGAGACGACACCATGGGCGCAGGCCCCCGCTTCGACGGTCGCACCGCCATCGTGACCGGCGCGGCATCCGGCATCGGTCGGGCCACGGCCCTCCGCCTGGCCGCCGACGGCGCCCACGTGGGCTGCCTCGATCAGGCCGAGGCGGTGGAGGACACCGTCGCCACGATCCGCGCCGCCGGCGGCACCGCGGTGGCCGCCACCGTCGACGTCCGCCGCGAGGAGAGCGTGGCCGCCGCGGTCGCCGCGGCAGAGAAGGAGCTGGGCCCCACCCGCATCCTGGCCAACGTGGCCGGCGTGCTCCGCTTCGCCCACACCCACGAGGTGGACGTGGCCGAGTGGGACCTGCTGATCGACGTGAACCTCAAGGGCCCCTTCCTCATGGCCCGGGCCACGATCCCATCGATGCTCGCCAACGGGGGCGGCGTCATCACCAACGTGGCGTCGTCGGCCGGGATGTTCGGCCAGGCCTACATGGCCCACTACTGCGCCTCGAAGGGCGGCGTGGTGCAGCTGACGCGGTCGCTGGCGTGGGAGTACCTCAAGCGGGACATCCGGGTGAACGCCATCGCGCCCGGTGGGGTGGCCACCCCGATGACGGGCGAGGTCGCCTTCCCCGAGGGCATGGACTTCGGCCTCATCGCCAAGAGCATGGCGGTGGACAACAAGATGCTCTCGCCCGACGACCCGGCGGCGCTGATCGCCTTCCTCTGCTCGGACGAGGCCGGCGGCATCAACGGCGCCATCATCCCCATCGACCACGCCATCACCGCCTGAGGGACCGGCAGCGGGCGACCCGGTCTGACGGCGACCGACCGGCTGCGACCCGGCTGACGACCCGACGGCGTCAGCTGCGGGCGGGTGCCCCGACCGGGGGCGACGGCCTCAGGACACGACCCGGTCGACCGCCAGCCGGGGGCCGAAGCCCATCACCACCGTGGTGCCGCCGGGGGTGGGCCGGAACTCGAGCTCGTCGGCGAGGAGCCGGATCAGCGGGATGCCGAGGCCGCCCTCGTGCTCGAGGCGCGCCGGGTCGGTGACCTCGGGGTGGGCCTCCAGGCCCGACGGGTCGAACCCGCCACCGTGGTCCTGGACCGACAGCAGGATCCGGCCCTCGCCCACCGAGCAGCGCAGCACGATCGGCGCACGGGGGTCGACGCCCACCCGGGCCGAGAGCTGGGCCTGGATGGCGTTGGTGCAGGCTTCGGAGACGGCCAGGCGGAGGTCGGCGCCGCGCTCCTCGTCGAAGAGCGGGTCGACGGCGGCGAGGGCGCCCACCACCAGGCGAGCGACAGCGACGACCTCGGGCCGCGGCGGAAGCTCCAGCTCCACCACCTCGCCGGCGGCCTCGGCCACCGACACCTGCTCGGCCTCCATCGCCATCGCCCTACCCCCGCGGTGCCGGGGTGCCGGGGTTCATCCCGCCACCGCCGCGTCGATCGACGGGTGGATCTGGAACACCTGGTCCAGGCCGGTGATCTCGAACACCTTCACGATGCGCGGCTCGGTGCAGACGAGCTTGACGTCGCCGTCGTGGAGCCGGACCCGCTTGCGGGCGCCGATGAGCACCCCGAGGCCGGTGGAGTCGATGAAGTCGACGTCCTCGAGATCGACCACGATCGCGAACCGCTGGTCGTTCACCAGCTTGATCAGGTGCTCACGCAGGCGCGGCGCGGTGGCCACGTCGATCTCGCCCCCGACCTGGAGCACGGACCAGCCGGCCTGCTCGCTCACGTCGAGTCGAAGATCCATGCCGAGCTCCTGCGGGTCGCGGTCGTCTCCAACCTATCGCCCGATCTGCGTGGCTCTGGAACCACTCGGCGTGGGTTTCCCCCGAACGGGGGCCCACGTCCCACCGAGCGCCGTAGACTGCGAACGCCTGTTCCCTCCCGCCTGACGACGCCGCCCATGGCCCTCACGTCTCCCGATCCGGTCGACGCCTACGTCCAGACCCTCAGCGGTCGCCTCGGCGCGGGCCTCGTGCACCTGGAACGGCTCCCGCCCCGCGCGGCGCGCACCGCCCAGCCGGCCCGCCCCCTGCCGGCGCCGCTGGCCGACCGCCTGGTCGAGCTGGGCATCGAGGACCTGTGGTCCCACCAGGCCGAGGCCGTCGACCTGCTCCGGGCCGGGCGGTCCACGGTGGTGGCCACCGGCACGGCCTCGGGGAAGTCGCTCTGCTACCAGCTGCCGATCGCCGAGGCGGTGGCCGACCCCATCCGACCGGGCACCGCGCTGGCCCTGTTCCCCACCAAGGCCCTCGCCCAGGACCAGCTCCGCGCCCTCGGGCACCTCGCCGCCCCCGGGTTGGTGGCGGCCACCTACGACGGTGACGCCACGGCCGACCAGCGCACCTGGGCCCGCCAGCACGCCAACGTGGTGCTCACCAACCCCGACATGCTCCACCACGGGCTGCTGCCCAACCACGGGCGCTGGGCCACCTTCCTGATGCGCCTGCGCTACGTCGTGATCGACGAGCTCCACGTGCTCCGCGGCGTCTTCGGCACCCACGTCGCCCACCTGCTCCGCCGGCTGCGCCGCCTCTGCGCGCACTACGGCGCCTCGCCCACCTTCGTGTTCACGTCGGCCACCATCGGCGAGCCGGCCCGCCTGGCCGGCGACCTCTGCGGCCTCCCCGTGGAGGCGGTCACCGCCGACGGGTCCCCGCACGGCGAGCGCCTGGTGGCCCTGGTCGACCCCTCTCGCCTCGACCCCGGCGACGGTGCCCCCCTCTCGCCGAACCGGGTCACCGCCGCCCTGGTGGCCGACCTCGTCCGCGCCGGCCACCGGACCCTCGCCTTCTGCCGGAGCCGAGCCGGCACCGAGGTGGTGGCGGCAGACGTGGTCCGCCGCCACCCCGACCTGGTCGGCCGGGTCCGGCCCTACCGGGGTGGCTACCTCACGGCCGAGCGGCGCGAGATCGAGGCCCAGCTCTTCAGCGGCGTGCTCGGCGGCGTGATCGCCACGTCGGCGCTCGAGCTGGGGGTCGACGTGGGCGGGCTCGACGCCGTGGTCCTGAACGGCTTCCCGGGCACCATCGCCTCGATGTGGCAGCAGGCCGGTCGGGCCGGCCGCGAGGGCCAGGCCTCGGTGGCGGTGCTGGTGGCGGGCGACGACCAGCTCGACCACTACTTCCTCAACCACCCGCACGAGGTGTTCAGCCGCGCCCCCGAGCCCGCGGTGATCAACCCCGCCAACCCCTACGTCCTCGACCCCCACCTGGGCTGCGCCGCCTACGAGCAGCCCCTCGCCCACCGCGACGAGCGCTGGTGGGGCTCCGACCTCGACGACGGCGTGCGGCGCCTCGTCGTCACCGACCACCTCCGCCTGCGGCCCCGCTACGACGGCCTCCGGGCGGTGTGGGCGGCCCGGGGCCGGCCCGCCAGCGGCGTGGGCCTGCGGAGCGGGTCCTCGCAGGAGGTCCGCATCGCCTTCGCCGACGGCACGCTCGTGGGCACGGTGGACCGCAGCCGGGCGTGCGACCTGGTCCACCCCGGTGCCGTGTACCTGCACCAGGGACGGCCGCACCGCGTGGTCCGCCTCGACCTCACCGACGGGGCGGCGATCGTGGAGCCCGACGACGGGCGCGAGTACACCCAGGCCCGCACCGACGTGGCCCTGCGCATCACCGGCACCGACGCCGAGCGGGAGGTGGGGCGGCTGACCGTGGGCCTCGGCACCGTCGAGGTCACCAGTCGGGTCACCGGGTACCAGCGGCGCGAGGTCCTCACCGGCGAGGTGGTGGGCACCGAGGACCTCGACCTCCCCCCGTCGCACCTGCACACCCGGGGGTTCTGGTGGTCGGTGCCCGATCGCGTGGTGGCCGATGCCGCCGTGTCCCCGCGGGCCCTGCCCGGCACCCTCCACGCCGCCGAGCACACCGGCATCGGCATCCTCCCCCTGTTCACCATCTGCGACCGGTGGGACGTCGGCGGCGTCTCCACCCCGTGGCTCGACGAGCTCGGCACCGCGGCCATCGTCATCTACGACGGGTACCCCGGCGGCGCCGGCATCGCCGAGCTGGGCTACCGGGCCGCCGAGCAGCAGCTGGCCGCCACGCTCGAGCTGCTCGAACGGTGCGCGTGTCGCGACGGCTGCCCCTCGTGCGTCCAGTCGCCCAAGTGCGGGAGCTGGAACGAGCCGCTCGACAAGGACGGCGCTCGCTCGCTCCTCCGGGCCGCGGGGTGTGGCCCGACCTGATCGGCGGCGGACCGCACGGTGTGGCCCGACCTGATCGGCGGCGGGCCCGGCCGGGCGGCCGCCTGGTCCGGCCGCCGGGCGTCGTCCGGCAACCGGGACGGGGACGGGGACGGGCAGGCGTGCCGGCGTGGCGTGCGGGGTGCGGCGGACGGGCAGCCGTGCTGGCGTGCCCGCGTTGCCTGCGGGGTGCGGCTGACGGGCAGCCGTGCTGGCGTGCCCGCGTTGCCGTGCGGGCCGGCGTCTCGCGGCACGACGGCGGAGCGAGCGAGGACCGGGGTCGGATTCCCTCCTCCGGTGACCCGGCCCCGGTCCGCTCGTCCTCTCTTCGCTGCCGACCGGCCCGGTTCCTGCCCCGCCGGACCGCGGGCGCGGTTCAGGGGCCCACCTGGTCGTCGCCCTCCACCCGCATCGCCACCGACGCGGTGAGCTCGGGATCCCCCAGGAGGGGGCCCACCAGGGCCACATCGGTGCGGACCCGGTACCGGATCGTGGCCCGGACGGTGGTTCCCGGAGCGCCTCGGGCGGAGGTGACCACGCGGAGGCGCCCGCGGTCGAGCCCCGGCGACGAGCGGGCGGCTCGCGTGGCGGCGCCGGCCCGGCCGTCCACGGCCACCGCCCGGGCCGCCTCCCGCGCCGCGTGGTTCACCAGCAGCTGGGCGCGGGCCACCAGTGCGAGCTGCAGGACCAGCAGGCAGGCCACCGCCAGGACCGGCAGGGCCAGGGCCACCTCGACGGTGGCCTGGCCCCGCGCGACCCGGCGAGCCGGCGGGTCGCTCACCCGGCCCGGTCGATGAGCTGGTCGACGACCGCGTCGAAGAGCTGACCGATCTTGCCCGAGCGTGCGGCCCAGGCGGCGAGGAGCAGGGCGATGGCGGCGGCGCCGAGCAGCACCAGCGCGTACTCCGCCGTGGCCTGGCCGGAGCTGGTCCGGAGCCGGGCGACGGCAGCTCGGGCCCGAGCGACGAGCGCCACCTGGATGGCGACGGTGAGGGACAACATGGGGGGACCTCCTGGGGAGACGGGTGCGCGAGGCGACCGGACGGTGCGAGTGGGCCGCCGAGGCGGCGAGGAAGGCCGGGGGATGGCCGGACGGCACGGCCAGAGGGGGAAGGCCAGAGGGGGAAGGCCCGACGGGAAGACCGGAGGGGAAACCTGGGTGGAAGGCCTGGCGGGGACAGCGGGAGGGGGGCACGTGGAGGACCGGAAGGGAAAGCCCGAGTGGCAGGCCGGGCGGGGACGGCCGGAGGGGGAAGACCGGACGGCACGGCCCAGGCGAGGAGGTCCGGACGTGGATGCCGGGTGGGGGAAGGCCTGATCGGGGAGGGGCGGACGGGGAAGGCAGCCGAGAGGACCGGGCGGTCAGCGCTCGAGGGAGCCGAGGGAGGCCATCAGCAGCGGCACCACCGCCAACAGGGCGAAGGCCGGGAGGATGCAGCAGACGAGGGGGAAGAGCAGCGTGACCGGGAGCCGGCGCGCCGACTCCTCGGCCCGGCGGCGTCGTGCGTCCCGAGCGGTGGCCGCCAACTGGCCCAGGGTGGCGGCGAGGGGCGCACCGGTGGCCTGACCATCGGCCAGGGCGGCGGTGAGGGGGCCGCCGAGGGGCCCGAGCTCGGGAGCCGCCTGGCGCAGGCTGTCGACCAGCGGGACACCGAGGGCGACCCGCGAGCGCACGCCCTCGAGCGTGGCCCGCAGCGGCGCCGGCGCTCGGCCCGCCACCACGTCGACGCACCGGGCCACCGGGTGCCCGGCAGCGGCAGCGATCACCAGGAGGTCGATGAGGTCGGGGAGGGCATCGTCGATCCGACGCTGCCGCCGCCGACGGGCGATCGCCACCGACGCCGCCCGAGCGACCCCGACCAGCGCGGCGACGAGGATCGCGAGCCCCGGCCCGAGCACCACCACCAGCGCCAGTGCCAGCCCCCCGACCGCCACGAGCACGGCCGCGGCGGACGGCGGCGACACGGTGCCCGGCGCTCGGCGCCCACCGGCGAGCGCCGGATCGGATCGGCCCGACCGATGGGTCCCACCCGACCCACCCGACCCACCCGACCCACCCCACGGACCCCACCGATGGGACCGCCCGGCGGGCGAGGGGCGCCCGATGCCGGTGCCGCCGACGGCGAGCACCACGGCTGCCGCCAGGGCGGCGATGACGAGGGTGGCGCTCACCGCACCGACCCCACCAGCCGAGCCATCCACCAGGCCCCGGCCCCGTCGAGGGCGGCGCCGCCGACGAGGCAGGCCCAGCCCAGCGGCGTCGCCACCAGCACCTCCCGGATCCGCTGGTCGACGGCGGCCACCACCAGGGCGAAGCCCAGCGGCGTGGCCACCAGCACCACCGCCGAGGCCCGGACCTGGGCCGCGAGGGCCCGGATCTCGCGCGCCAACGCCGCTCGCTCGCGCAGCGTGGCGCCCACCCCGGCCAGGGCCCGAGCCTGGCTGCCGCCGCTGGTACCGGCCAGCGCGAGGGCGTCGGCCACCAGCCCCACGCCCACCCCCGGCCGGCTCTCGGCCCAGCGGTCGAGCGCCACCTGGAGCGAGGCACCCTGACGTTGGCGGGCCACCACGACGGCGAGATCGGCCGCCACCGGCCCGGGCCTCGTGGCCGCGCCGCCGAAGGCCTGCACCAGCGACGAGCCCGAGGCCAGGAGGGCCACCACCGCATCGACGGCGACCGGCAGGTCTGCGGTGAAGGCCTGCGCCGCCCGGGCCCGGGCGAGCACCGGGCCGACCAGCGCCCCCGCCACGAGGGCCATCGCCGCCACCGCCACCAGCACCGGGGCCCACCACACGAGGGCGGCGCCGGCCACCACCGCACCCCGGCGCACGGAGGGCCAGAGCCGGCCGGGCTCCACGGCCACGTCGACCCGCGCCAGCACGGCGGCGAACCACGGCGGGGCACCAGGCGCCGGCGCCTCCCCACGGAGCCGGGAGCGGGCCTCGGCACCGCGGCCCGCCCGGACGGTGCGACCGCCGACTACCACGGTGGCGCACCCCGCCGCCACCTGGGCCAGGGCGAGGGCGCGCAGGCCGGTCACGGCCGGCACCAGGAGGCGTCGGGCGGGCCGGCGTCTGGTGCCCGGGGCGCCCGACGCGGCAGGGCCAGGACCCCGTGGGCATCGGCGAGGCCGCGGGTGGCGGTGCGCCCCGCTGCCGCGGCGCCGGGACCGATCGAGGCCCGATCCGGGGGCGCACCCGGCGGCAGGACCTCGGCCACCTCGACCACCCGCCGCCGCCCGTCGGCGTCCCGGGCGATGTGGACCACGAGGTCGATCGCTGCGGCCAGGTGGTCCCGCACCGCGTGGAGGGGCAGCCCCACCGCCGCCAGCAGGACCAGGGTCTCCAGGCGGCGGAGGGCGTCCTCGCAGCCGTTGGCGTGCAGGGTGGACAGCGCCCCGTCGTGACCGGTGCTCATGGCCTGGACCATGTCGAGCGCCTCGCCGCCTCGGACCTCGCCCACCACGAGGCGATCCGGGCGCATCCGCAGCGCGTTGCGGACCAGCTCCCGACACGACACCGCGGCGACCCCCTCCACCGAGGCCGGCCGCGTCTCGAGTCGCACCACGTGGTCCGACGGGAGGCGGAGCTCGGCGGCGTCCTCCACCGTGATCACCCGCTCGGTGCGGGGGATCTCCGAGGCCAGGGCGTTGAGCAGCGTGGTCTTCCCGGACCCGGTGCCGCCGACCACCACCAGGTTCGCTCGCGCCCGCACGGCCCAGCGCAGCAACGCCACGGTGTCCGGCCCGGCGACCGTGTCGAGCTCGATGGGCCGGGCGGCGAACCGCCGGATGGTGATGCACGGCCCGTCGACGGCGAGCGGGGGGACCACCACGTGGACCCGAGAGCCGTCGGCCAGGCGACCGTCGACCACCGGGCTCGCCGGGTCGACCCGGCGACCGAGGGGGGCCACGATCCGCTCGACCAGCAGGTCGATCGTGGGACGGTCGACCACCACCTCGGTGGGCGCCAAGCGCCCGGCCCGCTCCACCCAGACCGGACCGGGGCCGTTGACCAGGACGTCGGTGACGGCAGGGTCGGCCAGCAGGTCCTGCAGGGGCCCGAGCCCCGACACCCGGGCCAGCAGGCGGCGCACCGCCACCGCCACCTCAGCCGCCGACAAGAGGGGATCGGCCCGCCGCACCAGCTCCGCCAACCGGGCCGGGCCGGGCGGGCGCCCGCTCGCCTCCCCGAGGACCTGGGCATGGACGACCTCGTCGAGCAGCGTCCCCACGGCGCCGGCGCTCACGCCGCCACCGCCCCGAGGGCGCCACCGAGGCCGCGTGGCAGGCGGCAGCGCACCAGGCCGGCGTCGACCGCTCGGGCGATCGAGGGGTCGGCGGCCACCTCGGCCAGCACCGGTGCGCCGACCGCTTCCTCCACGTCGGCCACCGTGAGCGCCCGCCCCGGCTCCCGCACGACCACCACGCCGGACGGGCGCACCGGCGCCGCGGCGGCTCGGCGCAGGGCCAGGACGCAGAGGCGGGTGACGAGCACGGATCGGCCGGCCTCCGCCGCGAACCGGTGGGTGACGCCCGGTCCGGCGAGCCGGCCGCCGTCGACCACCACCGTGCGTCCGGAGGCGGCCAGCACCTGCACCAGCAGCCCGGCGCGCCCGGCGGCCAGCCGGCCCGAGCCCCGGTGCAGCAGCGCGAGCCCCGGCCCCACCGGCTCCTCCAGGCGGGTGAGGGCATCGGCCGGCACCTCGGGACCGGCCGCCAGCCACTCGGCCACCCCGGGCCCGGCCGGCTCCGGTACCCCCAGGCACGCCGGCACGTCGCCGGCGAGGTCGACGAGGAGGACCGGCGGCTCCCGGCGGGCGGCGGCGAGCGCCATGGTGACCGCGGCCACCGTGGTGCCCACCCCGCCCTTGACGGACCAACAGACGATCAGCACCAGACCTCCCAGCGTGGAACGAGACGCAGGGAAGGCGTGCGGGCACCTTAGTCAGCGGGGTGGCAACACACAAGGGGCATCGAGACGGCTCGGAACGCCCGTCCCGCCCCGCGGGGTGGTGCCGTACACTGCGCGGTCGTGGCGGCCGCCTTCTTCGACCTCGACAAGACGGTCATCGCGAAGGCGTCGATGGTGGCCTTCGGCCGACCCCTGTACCGGGCCGGGCTGGTGTCGCGGTGGCTGGTGCTCCGGGCCCTGTGGGGCCAGCTGGTCTACCTGCAGGTCGGCCACGACGAGGCCCAGATGGAGCGCAGCCGGGCCGCCGTGCTCCGGCTCACCAAGGGGTGGGAGCAGGCCAAGGTCTCGGCCGTGGTCCGCGACGCGCTCGACGAGGTGATCGAGCCCATCGTCTACGCCGAGGCGCTCTCGCTCATCCGGGTGCACCGCGAGGCCGGGCGCCGGGTGTTCATCGTCTCGGCGTCGCCGATCGAGGTGGTGGCGCCCCTGGCCACCTACCTCGAGGTCGACGACGCCATCGCCACCCGCGCCCGCATCGACGAGGACGGCCGCTACACCGGCGAGGTCGACTTCTCGAGCCACGGGGCGAACAAGGTGGTCGCCATGCACGAGCTGGCCGAGCGCTACGACCTCGACCTCGCCGCGTCGTGGGCCTACTCCGATTCCATAACGGACCTGCCGATGCTCGGCGCGGTGGGCCACCCGGTGGCCGTCAACCCCGATCGGGAGCTGCGCCGCGAGGCCGTGGCGCGGGGCTGGGAGATCTTGACCTTCGCGCTCGAGGTGCCGCTCCGCAGCCGGGTCTCGATGCCCAGCCCGGCCCAGACGGCGGCGGGCGCGGCGGGGCTCACCGGCATCGGCGCAGGTCTCGCGGCCTGGTGGTGGCTGCGCCGCCCGCGAGCCTGAGCCCGAAAACGACGACGGCGGCCGGCCCGAGGGCCGGCCGCCGCGGTCGGATCAGATCGTGCGGACCTTCTTGGCGGCGATCGCCCCGAGGGCGACGAGGACGACGAGGACGAGGAGCTTCTTCATGGGGGGCAGCCTACGCCCCGGAGCCGCCGCGGTGCTGGCGGGGCGCCACGGGGAGCCCCGCGGGGCGCCCGAGCCCCACCGTCGGGGGTGATTTCCGTGGCCGGAGGTCCTTTCGTAGGCTGTCGTCGGTCGCCGGACCTCCGACCCGGGCGGTGACGAGCTTCCCCACCTTGACCCTCGACGCCGCCCCCGCCACCGCGCCCACCGGCCAGGTCATCCCCGACCCGACCCCTCCGAGCGACGGACCTCCCACCCCGGCGGCGCCGGGCGGCAGCGGCGACCCCACCCGACCCCGACGGCCGCTGGCCCAGCGCCTACGTCGCCCCCTCGCGGTGTCGCTCGTCCTCCAGCTGGTGATCGCGGCCGGCGAGCGCCTGCCGTCGGTCGACGGCACCGCCTACTTCGAGGCCGGCCGCAACCTGCTCGACGGGGCCGGCTACACCCGCCAGGGCGCGCCCGAGCTGCACTTCCCGCCCCTCGCCCCGCTCTCGCTCGCCCTCCTCGAGCGCCTCACCGGGAGCGAGCTCACCGCGCTGCGGCTCTGGAACTTCGGGTCGGCGGTCCTGGTGGTGGCGCTGCTGGTGGCCCTCGCCCACCGCCTCTGGCGCGACGACACCACCACCGTGACCGCCGCCTGGCTCGCCGGGACCATGGCGGGCCTCACCCCCCTCTTCACGCGACAGGGGGGCGGCAGCGAGTCGATCAGCCTGGCCCTGTTGCTGGCCGGCGCCTACCTCGCCATCGGCGCCCTGGGCCCCGACCACCGCGAGCGCCGCCGGGTGGCCGGCCTCGCCGCCGCCGGCCTCGCCGTGGGGCTGGCCTACCTCGCCCGCCCCGAGTCGTTGCTGCCCGGCGGCTTCATCGGCCTGGGCCTGGCCCTGGAGGCGATCCGACGCCGCGGCACGCCGACCGAGCGGGCCCGTCGGCTCGTCACCTGGTCGGCCGCCTTCGGGCTGACCCTGGTGGTGGTGCTCTTCCCGTACCTCAGCTACCTGCACGGTCACACCGGCAAGTGGAGCCCCACCGCCAAGTCCCAGGACGCCTCCATCCAGGCGTGGCGGGCCGTGGCGGAGAACAACCGCCTCGAGCGCGACCGGGTCCTCTACGCCATCGACAGCACCGGCACCGGCCTGGGGCGCCCCACCCAGCCGCTCACCGCGCTGGCCAAGGAGGACCCCTCGGGGTGGGCGGGCATCGTCTGGGTCAACCTCAAGACGCTGTTCAAGTTCTTCATCACCCCCGCCTTCTCGTTCGGCCCCACGTGGCGGCTCATCCCCGCCTTCCTCCTGGTCCCCGCGTTCCTGGAGATCTGGCGGTCTCGCCGACGCCGGTCCACCCAGCTCCTGGTGGCCATGGGCCTCGGCCCGGTGGCCACCTGCATCGCCTTCTTCGCGCTGCCCCGGTACCTGGTGATCACCACCGCGGTGCTCACCCTCTTCGCGGCGCGGGGCCTGGTGCTGCTCCTGCGCCGCTGGGACCGGCGCGCCGGGCGGGTGCTGGTGGTGGTCACGGTGGTGCTCATGGCCACGTCCACCATCGGCGAGGTGAAGCCGCTCCTCCCCTGGACGAAGTCGAACGACGCGGTGGAGCAGGCCGCCGCGGGTCGGTGGATCGCGGCCAACACGCCGCCGCGGTCGCGCATCATGACCCGCTCGTTCCACGTGCAGGCCTACGCCCACCGACCTGTGGTGGCCATGCCGTCGAGCGACTACCCGTCGATGCTGAAGTTCGCCCGGCGCATGGGCGTCGACTACGTGGTGGCCGACGAGGCCACGATCAGCCGGCGTCGCCCGGAGCTCTACGCCGCCCTCCTCGGCGACTGGACCGAGCCGCCCGGCCTGGAGCTGGTCCACACCCTCACCGAACGAGGCGAAGAGGTCCGGATCTTCCGCCTCGACCCCCTGCCCCCGCCGTCCGAGCGGGCCCCGATCCCCCTGGGCTACGTCAGCGACTGACCGTTCCCGGGCGCGACGAGGGCCGCACCCGGTGGGTGCGGCCCTCGTGGCGTCGGTGCCGGGTGGCTCAGACGGCGAGCAGGTCGCGGGCGCCCGTGTCGGACGACGGGTGGCGGAGCTTCGACATGGCCCGGGCTTCGATCTGGCGGATGCGCTCCCGCGTGAGGTTGAAGTGCTCCCCCACCTCCTCGAGCGTGCGGGGCTCGCCACGGTCCAGCCCGAAGCGCAGCTTCAAGATCTCCCGCTCGCGCTCGTCGAGCGGGGCGAGCAGGCGGGCGATCTCCTCGGGGAGCAGCGCGGTGGCGGCCACCTCGAAGGGCGACTCGGCGGAGCGGTCCTCCACCACGTCGCCCAGCTCGGCGTCGCCGTCCTCGCGGAGGGGCTCGGAGAGCGAGAGGGGCTCGGCGGCGAAGCGCAGCGCCTCGGTGACCTTGTCCTCGGGCATCTCCACCTCGGCCGACAGCTCGGCGAGGGTGGCGGGACGACCGAGCTTGAGCTCCAGGCGGGCCCGGGCCTTCTGCAGGCGGGCCAGGGTGTCGCCGGCGTGCACGGGCAGCCGGATGGTGCGACCGGTGTTGGCGATGCCGCGGGTGATGGCCTGGCGGATCCACCAGGTGGCGTAGGTGGAGAACTTGAAGCCCTTGCGCCAGTCGAACTTCTCGACGGCGTGCATCAGGCCCAGGTTGCCCTCCTGGATGAGGTCGAGCAGCGGCAGGCCGGAGGCCTGGTACTTCTTGGCGATGGAGACCACCAGGCGCAGGTTCGACTGCACGAAGGTGCGCTCGGCGCGCTCGCCCTCGCGCGACTGGCGCCGGAGCTCGCGCTTGCGAGCTGCGGTGACCTCCTTGCCGCCGGCCTCGAGCTCCTCGCGAGCCGAGTTGCCGGCCTCGATGGCCTGCGCGAGGCGGACCTCGTCGTCCTTGGTGAGCAGCGGGTACTGGCCGATGTCGGTGAGGTACAGACGGACGAGGTCTTCTTCGTCCCGTTCGACACGCTCTTTCGGCATTGCACACCTTTTTCTGTTGGAACTGGGGAACTGGGGGATCGGCGGGGGTGGGGGGAACATCCCTCTCCGCCGAGGAAGGACCACCTACGATCGGCCCTGGCTCCGGGCTTCTTTCAGGTTACCGATCGGGTCAAGAGGGCCAAACATCGGGACCGGGCCCCCGGCGTGGCGGGTTCTCGAGACGGAGGCACCATGAGGCAGTTGCGGCCGGCAGGTGACCCGAGTGGCGCCACAGCACCCACGCGTGGTGGGGTCAGGGTAGCCAGCCGCCACCCGATCCGGACCAGGACCCGATGAGCGAACCCGCCGACCCCACGATCGTCCCCGCCGAGTGGGGCCTCCTCGACGCCGAGGCCCAGCACGACGCCTTCCCCGACACCTTCCCGATCCCCACGCGCGCCGAGCGGACCGCCCTGCGGACCGGCGACATGGTGAAGCTGGTGTTCGTGCTGGACCCGCCCCCCGCGTCGGGCCCCAACGCCGAGCGGATGTGGGTGGAGGTGCGCACCGCGTCGGCCGACGGCACCTACGACGGGTGGCTGACCAACCAGCCGGTGGTCATCGGATCCCTGGAGCCCTCGGCGCTGGTGGCCTTCGAGGCTCGCCACGTCGCCGGCATCGCCCTCCGCAAGGAGGAGGTCAGCTTCGACGTGCAGCTCAAGGCGGTGGTCAGCAAGCGGGCCCTCAAGCTCCACGGCCCGCCCGGGTGGGCCGGCTTCGACGAGCCCCTCGACGTGGCCGACAGCGGCTGGAGCGTGACCGCCGGCGACGAGGTCGACGACTACTTCTCCGGCGACCCGACCCAGGTCACCGAGGTCCTCACCCTCGGCGACCTGGTGCAGCGGTACCCCGCCCTGGTGGAGGTCTTCCAGTCCGGCGCCGGCGAGTGGGTCTACCGCCCCGACCACCGCCGCTACGTGCGCCTCAAGAACACCTGAGCGGGGCCGCTCGTGGCCCACGCCTGGTCCCGCAGGGTGGCGACGTCGGCCTCGGTGCGGGCCAGGGCGAGGGCGAGGGTGTCGACCGTGGGCCCGTCGGCCGGCCCCGCCGCCACGGCGAGGTGGCCGAGGTAGTGGTCGGCGAGCGAGGCGAGCACGTCGGCCAGCGCGGACCGGCGCGCCGCCGTGGCGTCCGGGTCCTGCAGCCCCTCCAGGGCGGCCAGCCCCTCCCCCGCCGTGGGCCCGCCCGTGCCGGGCGTCGCCGGCTCCACGAAGCCCGCTCGCGGCAGCTCCCGCAGCTCGGGCAGGCGCCGGTGCCACGCCGCGGCCAGCTCGGCCCGGTGGGCCCGCAGCGCCCACCAGGTGGCCGCGGTGGCGGGATCGGCCTCGACGGCCAGCCAGCCGGTGAGCACCTCGTGCAGCCGCAGCTCCGCCCAGCAGGCGCTCCCGATCCAGGTGGCGGCGTCGACCAGGGTGGCGCCCGCCGGCACCAGCACCTCGGGGTCGGGTTCGGCGGGCACCGGCTCGGTCATCGCCGCGAGGTTGCCCGGCGGCACCGGCCCGGTCAACCCTCGGCGCCGGGGACCACGGCGAGCTCGGCGCCGAGGGCGGGTGGCCGTGGGCCGAGCAGCTCGGCCACCAGCACCGCCACGAGGATCAGCGCCGCGCCCAGCAGCCCGAGCGGCCCCAGGTGCTCGCCCGTGAGCTCGCCGAGCACCCCCGCCGCGACCGGTTCGAGCAGCAAGATGATGGCGGCCTGGGCCTCGGGGACCACGCGCTGGCCCCACGTCATGCACCAGAAGGCACCGGCGGTGGCGCCCACCCCGCAGAACGCCGCGGCCAGCCACACGCCCCCGTCGAACCCGTACCCCCCGCCGGACACGGCGCCGGGGAGGAGGCACGCGAGGCCCACGGTGAGCACCTGCCAGAAGGTGAGGCGGATCGGGTCGTGGCGACCGGCCACCTCGCCGAGGACCACGATGTGGAGCGCGAACGCGAGCGCGCACCCCACGGTGAGGAGCTCGCCGCGGCCGAAGCCCGAGACGCCGCCGGACAGGCAGGCCAGCCCCACGACGGCCAGGACCACCCCGAGCACCACGTTGCCCGCAGGGCGGTGCCGGGTCCGCACCACCCCGATCACCGGGACGAGGACCACCAGCAGGTAGGTGATGAACGCGGAGGCGGCGGCGCTGGTGGACCGCAGGCCCACGGTCTGCAGCACGAACCCCACCAACAGGCAGGCGCCGGCCAGGACGCCGTGGCGCACCTCGTGGGGCGTGGCGGATCGTCGCCGGGCCAGCGGCCACAGGACGGCTGCGCCGAGCAGGAACCGCACGGCCAGGAACGGCGCCACGTCGGCCCGCCCGATGGCGTCCTGCACCACCAGGAACGTCGTCCCGAACAGCAGGCCGGCGAGCGCCAGCGCCAGCGCGCCCCGTCGGCGCGACGGTGGCGGGCCGGCCGCGGCGGCGCGCACGGGCAGCTGCGGCCGGCTCAGCGGTAGCCGTTGGTGATGGGGAGGCGCCGATCCTTGCCGAAGGCCTTGTCGGTGACCTTCACGCCGATCGGGCTCTGGCGGCGCTTGTACTCGGCGCCGTCCACCAGCCGAGCCACCCGCGCCACCACGTCGGCGTCGTGGCCCCGGGCGATCAGCTCGCCGACGGTCCGGTCGTGCTCGATGTAGCCCTCGAGGATCGGGTCGAGCACGTCGTAGGGCGGCAGGCTCTGGTCGTCGCGCTGGTCGGGGCGGAGCTCGGCCGACGGTGGCTTGGTGAGGACGCCCTCGGGGATCACCGGCGCGTCGCCCTGGGTGTTCCGCCAGCGGCACAGGTCGAAGACCCGGGTCTTGTACACGTCCTTGAGGACGGAGTAGCCGCCGATGGTGTCGCCGTAGAGGGTGGCGTAGCCCACGGCCACCTCCGACTTGTTGCCGGTGGCCAGCACGATCCAGCCGAACTTGTTCGAGAGCGCCATCAGCGTGAGGCCACGGATGCGGCTCTGCAGGTTCTCCTCGGTGAGGTCGGGCTCCCGTCCGTCGAACGACTCCGCCAGCATCGCCAGCTCGGCGGCGTGGGCGGCCTCGATGGGGATGGTGCGGAAGTCGATGCCGAGGTTCGCGGCCAGCAGCGCGGCGTCGCTCTTGGAGTGGTCGCTGGAGTAGCGGGAGGGCAGCGACACGCCGTGGACGTGGTCGGCGCCGATGGCGTCGACGGCGATGGTGGCCACGAGCGTGGAGTCGATGCCGCCCGACAACCCGATGACCACGTCGGCGAAGCCGTTCTTGACGAGGTAGTCGCGCGTGGCCAGCACGATGGCGCGGTAGACCTCCTCGTCGGGGTCGAGCGACGGGGCGATGGCCGGGACCGGCAGGGGCGCCGCGCCCGCCGAGCGGCGCTCGTCGGTGGCCTCCACCTCTTCGGACCGGGTGACCGACACCGGCAGGTGCCGATCGGTCGGGCGGCCCCGGGGGTCGAGCAGGCGCTTGCGGTAGACGGGATCGACGTCGAGGTCGACCACCAGGAGGTCCTCCACGAACTGCGGTGATCGGGCCAGCAGCTCGCCCTGGGCGTCGAACACCATCGATCCGCCGTCGAAGACCAGCTCGTCCTGGCCGCCCACCTGGTTGACGTAGACGAGGGCGCACGAGGCGTCCGCAGCCCGCGTGGCCATGAGGCGCTCGCGACGGGCGTGCTTGCCGGCCGCGTAGGGGGAGGCGTTGAGGTTGACGATGAGCTCCGCGCCGCTGTCGGCCTGGTCGAGGATCGGCCCGGCCGGGTTCCACGCGTCCTCGCAGATCGAGACGCCCACCCGGACGCCGCCGACGCTCCACAGCTGGGCGGGCTCCTGGCCGCGGGCGAAGTAGCGGGCCTCGTCGAAGACGGCGTAGTTGGGCAGCTCGCGCTTGTGGTAGATCCCGCGGACCTCGCCGTGGGCGCAGATGGCCGCGGCGTTGTACAGGTCCCGGCCGGCGTCGACGAAGCCCACCACCGCCACGCACGAGCGGGTCTCGGCGGCCACCTTCGCCAGCGCCGCCTGGTTGTCGGCGATGAACCCCGGCTTCAGCAGCAGGTCCTCCGGCGGGTACCCGGTGAGGGCCAGCTCCGGGAAGACCGCCAGGTCGCACCCGGCCTCGGCCGCGGCGTCGAGGGCGGCGAGCA
>JBBRFU010000057.1:0-20152 GCA_038241315.1 Acidimicrobiales bacterium
CAGGTGGCGGGCTTCGGCGGCTCGGACCTCCTGCGCTACGGCGGGATCGAGGAGGCGCCCGCAGCGTCGAACTCGGTCTTCGCCGGGCGGCTGCCCGGCGCCGACCTGGTGGTCGGCGACGACCCGCACGGCACGGTCGGCGACCGCTACCCGACCGACGCCGACCTCGAGCTGCTGCTCGCCTCGCTGCGACCGGTCGACGCCGAGGGCTGGCGCCGGTTCGTGGCCAGCGCAGCCGAGCCCGCCGACGAGGCCATGGTCGTCGCCCCCACCGTCGCCGACCTGATCACCCCCGGCGAGGCGGTCCCGGACTGACGGGTCCCGCGGGCGTCCACCCCGGCCACCGCGACGGCCCGGGGTCGCCGGGTTCGCAGGCGGCCGGCGCGTGGTCGGGCTCGCGCGTAACGTGGTGGCCCGGGCCGTCGCGGGGCGGTCCGAGCGGGCAGCGGGGAGCACGGCATGGGCGATGCATCGGGCACGGGGACCGCGCCACCGGCGGTCCCACCACCACCGCCGCCGCCGCCGTCACCGCCGAGCGGCGGCGCCTGGATCTCGCCGGGGTCGCCACCGCCGCCGCCGGGGTCGGCCGCCACCGGAGGCGCGGCCGCCACCGGGTCACGGGGGCCGGTGCGCTGGGGCCGGGTCATCGGGGGCGTCGCCATCCTCCTCCTGCTGGCCGTCCCGTGCCTCGTGGCGACGGTCCTGGTCGCCGTGGTCGGGACGCACCTCGACCGGCAGAGCGCCGTCGCCGAGGGCCGGGCGCCGGGCACGCTCACCTTCGATGCCGGCACCGATCGCTACGTGATCGCCCTGAGCACCAAGCCCGACGGGTGGCTCCCCAGTGGGACCCGGTCCGAGCGGCGGGTGCGCTCGAGTGACGCCGTCGACGCCCGCTGCACCGTCACGCACCCCGACGGCACGACGTCGAGCATCCGGGGGGATCGCCAGGCCAGCGCGACCAGCGTGCAGCGGGTCTACGAGACCGTGGGCGTGTTCACCGGCAAGGGCGGCGAGACCACGGTCGAGTGCCGGTTCGACCCGGCCGAGGACCTGCTCGGCTCGGTGACCGAGTCGCCGGTCATCGTGCACCCCGAGAGCTCGACGCGACGCGTCGCCCTCTGGGGCTCCCTCGCCGGCGCCCTCGTGTTCGGCGCCCTCGGCACCCTCCAGATCCTCCGGGGCACCGTCTGGCGCAGGCCGAAGCGCTGACCACGGCGCCGGACCGGCGACCGACCGCGGCGTCAGCGCTCGCGGTTGAGGGCGGCGCGCAGGGCCTCGGTGGCGGCTTCGGGGTCCTCGACGCCGAGGACGAGGTGGCGGTAGCGCTCGCCGACCAGCTCGATCACCAGCACCCGATCGTTGCGGCCCACCATCCACAGGTCCTTCTCGCCCCGTCGGCGGAAGGTGCCGGCGGTCATCAGGCCGGGCAGGTGGGTGCCGGGGGCCCGGAAGCCCATGGCCAGGTCGCGGCGGTCGGACACGCCCACGTCGACGATCGAGGTGACCGGGACCTCGACCCCCTTGCTGAGGGCCCAGAGCCGCACCAGGCCGACGGGGCGGACGAGGAGGCGGTCGTCGGGGGAGATCCCGACGGCGGCGAGGTTGGGGCCGGCCAGGCTGGTGGCGGCGATGCCCCCGAGGAGCACGGCCACGACCGCGAGCAGGATGCCCCACCAGGGGGGCCACACGAGGGCGAGCAGGCCCACGGCGGCGGTCACGGCGGTGGTCACGGGGAGGCGGTGGCGCTCAGGACGGGGCGCCGAGGGTCACGGGGGTGGTGACCTGCGCGAAGAAGTCGTTGCCCTTGTCGTCGACCACGATGAAGGCCGGGAAGTCCTCCACCTCGATGCGCCACACCGCCTCCATGCCCAGCTCGGGGTACTCCAGCACCTCGACCTTGCGGATGCAGTCCTGGGCCAGGCGGGCGGCGGGGCCACCGATCGAGCCGAGGTAGAAGCCCCCGTGCTCGCGGCAGGCGTCGGTGACCTGCTGCGAGCGGTTGCCCTTGGCCAGCATCACCAGCGAGCCACCGGCGGCCTGGAACGACCCGACGTAGGAGTCCATGCGCCCGGCGGTGGTGGGACCGAAGCTCCCCGACGCGTAGCCCACGGGCGTCTTGGCCGGCCCGGCGTAGTACACGGGGTGGTCGCGGAGGTACGGGGGCATCTCGCCGCCGGCCTCGAGCAGCTCGGCGATCTTGGCGTGGGCGATGTCGCGGGCCACCACCACGGTGCCGGTGAGCGACAGGCGCGTCTTCACCGGGTAGCGGGTGAGCTCGGCGCGGATCTCGTCCATGGGGCGATCGAGGTCGATCGAGACCACGTCGCTGCCGAGCTCGTCGGTGGTCACCTCGGGGAGGTACTGGGCGGGGTGGCGCTCGAGCTCCTCCAGGAACACGCCCTCCGCGGTGATCTTGGCCAGCGCCTGGCGGTCGGCCGAGCACGACACGGCGATGCCGATGGGGCACGAAGCCCCGTGGCGGGGGAGGCGGATGACGCGCACGTCGTGGCAGAAGTACTTGCCGCCGAACTGGGCGCCGATGCCGAACGCCTGGGTGAGGGCCAGCACCTCCTGCTCCATCTCCAGGTCGCGGAAGCCGTGGCCCAGGGCCGACCCCTGGGTGGGGAGGGTGTCGAGGTAGCGGGTGGACGCCAGCTTGGCCGTCTCCACCGCCAGCTCGGCCGACGTGCCGCCGATGACCACGGCCAGGTGGTACGGCGGGCAGGCGGAGGTGCCGAGCAGGCGCAGCTTCTCGTCGAGGAACCGGAGGAGGCCCTTGGGGTTGAGGACGGCCTTGGTCTCCTGGAACAGGAAGCTCTTGTTGGCCGAGCCGCCACCCTTGGCCATGAAGAGGAGCTTGTAGGCGTCGCCGTCGACCGCGGCGATCTTGATCTCGGCCGGCAGGTTGGTGCCGGTGTTCTGCTCCTCCCAGAGCGTCAGCGGCGCCATCTGGGAGTACCGCAGGTTGTCCTTCTGGTAGGTGTCGAAGATGCCGCGGGCGATGGCGGCCTCGTCGCCGCCGCCGGTGAGCACGAACTGGCCCTTCTTGCCCTTCACGATGGCCGTGCCGGTGTCCTGGCACATGGGCAGCACGCCGCCGGCGGCGATGTTGGCGTTCTTGAGCAGGTCGAGGGCCACGAAGCGGTCGTTGGCCGACGCCTCGGGATCGTCGAGGATGCGGGCCAGCTGGGCCAGGTGGCCGGGCCGCAGGAGGTGGGCGATGTCGTGCATGGCCACGGCCGTCAGCTCGGTGAGCACCCGGGGCTCGACCTGGAGGAACGTGTGGCCGGCGGCCTCCAGGGTGGACACGCCCTCGATGTCGAGCTTCCGGTAGGTGGTGGCGTCGGGGCCGAGCGGCAGCAGCTCGGTGTGCACGAAGTCGGTCATCGCCCACGAGGGTACGGCGACGGCCGGCGACCGAGCCATCCGGGTCGAGCGGGGAGGGCGGGAGGCCTCGCGGCGCACGCTCGCCCCGGGCACGGGTAGACCGTGGCCATGGCCGAGCCCGCGCAGTTCCGCACCGAGCACGACTCCATGGGCGAGGTGCAGGTCCCGATCGAGGCGCTCTGGGGGGCCCAGACCCAGCGGGCGGTGGAGAACTTCCCCATCTCCGGGCGCCCCATCGACCGACGGCTCATCCGGGCGCTCGCGCTGGTGAAGGCCGAGGCCGCGCTGGTGAACGCCCGCCGCAAGGACGTCCCGGCCGTCACCAAGCGGATCGGCGCGGCCATCGCCACCGCCGCCGAGTCGGTGGCTCGGGGCGAGCACGACGACCAGTTCCCCGTCGACGTGTTCCAGACCGGCTCGGGCACGTCGTCCAACATGAACGCCAACGAGGTCATCGCCCACCTGGCCGCCGACGTGCTGCGCGAGGACCACGCCGTCCACCCCAACGACCACGTCAACGCCAGCCAGTCGTCCAACGACGTGTTCCCCACCGCCATCCACCTCGCCGCCACCGAGGGCGTGCAGGTGGACCTGCTCCCCGCGCTCGACCACCTGGCCGCCTCGCTGCGGCGCAAGGCCAAGGAGTTCGCCAAGGTGGTCAAGGCCGGGCGCACCCACCTCATGGACGCGGTGCCGATCACCCTCGGTCAGGAGATGGGCGCCTACGCCACGCAGGTGGAGCAGGCCCGGGTCCGGCTGGCCGAGGCCCTGCCCCGCCTCGGGGAGCTGCCGCTCGGCGGCACTGCGGTGGGCACCGGCATCAACGCGCCCCGGGGCTTCGGCGGCGCGGTCACCAAGCGGCTGGCCGAGCGGACGGGCCTGCCGCTCACCGAGGCCCCCGACCACATCGCCGCCCAGGCGGCCCAGGACTCGCTGGTGGAGACGTCGGGGCAGCTGCGGGCGGCCGCCGTGGCCCTGGTGAAGATCGCCAACGACTTGCGCTGGATGGCCTCGGGGCCCCGCACCGGCCTCGCCGAGATCCGCCTGCCCGACCTCCAGCCCGGCTCGTCGATCATGCCCGGCAAGGTGAACCCGGTGCTGTGCGAGGCGGTCACCCAGGTGGCCGCCCAGGTGATCGGCAACGACGCGGCGGTGGCCTTCGGCGGCAGCCAGGGCAACCTCGAGCTCAACGTGTACCTGCCGCTGATGGCGCGCAACCTGCTGGAGTCGATCGAGCTGCTCGCCAACGTGTCGGTCCTGTTAGCCGACCGCTGCATCGACGGGATCACCGCGGAGGTGGAGCGCTGCCGGGCCAACGCCGAGGCGTCGCCGGCGATCGCCACGTCGCTCAACCCGTACCTCGGCTACGAGCGCACGGCGGCGCTCATCAAGGAGAGCCTGTCCACGGGCACGCCCATCCGCGACCTGGTCACCGCCACCGGCGAGCTGTCGCCCGACGAGGTGGACCGGGCCCTCGACGCCCTCGCCCTCACCCGGGGCGGCATCAGCCGCAGGGCCTGAGGGCCCACGTGGCCCGGCGGCTCAGCCTCGGGCGGGGGAGCCCTCGAAGGGGCCCGGGTCTCCGGGCTTGGGCAGCTTCGGGTACGTCCAGGAGTTGACCTTGCCGGCCAGCGCGCCCAGGTGCTCCCACGCCTCCGGGTCCCAACCCTCGGCCTGGCCGACGACGGCGAGGTCCTGACGGACGTAGACGAGGGCGGGGAGGCGCTGCAGCTCGAGCGCCTGGACCAGCTCGCGCTCGGGGTCGACGAAGGTGAGGAACTCCTGGGCCCAGGGACCGAGGAAGGTGCGGGTGTCCTTCTCGTCGGCGGTGACCGTCCAGGCCACGCGGCAATCCGCGTCACGGAAGTGCGCCAGCACGCGGGCGGAGGTCTCGAGCAGCCAGGCGCTCTCGTGGGTGTACGGATCGAGCACCACGGTGAGCAGCTGGAACGTGGTCAGCCACTCCTCGATGGTGCGGGTCTCGCCCCCGAGGGCGGTGAGCTTCACGTCGTCTTTCACCAGGGTCACCACGGGCGCAGAAGCTAGTGCCTGTCCGGTCCCGCTCCGGAATCCCGGCGGGAGGTCGGCATCGGCGGCGTCGCCCGGCGGCGGGCCGGGCCTGGATGCCCCGGCGCCCGAGTAGCTTCGCCGCGGAACCCACCTGGAGGCACCCCCGTGAACAGCTTCGGCTACAAGCTCATGCTCCTGCTGCACATCCTCACGATCCTCGTGGCCTTCGCCCCGGCGTTCGTGTGGCCGATCGTCTCGATGAACCTGCGCAAGCGGGGCGAGCCCATCGGGCCCACGGTCGGGGCCCTGGCCGCCGGCAACAACATGCGGATCCACGGCCCGGCCCTCGTGCTGGCCGGGATCTTCGGCTTCGGCCTCGTCGGCCTGAGCGACAGCGCCATCGAGTTCAGCCAGACGTGGATCTCCATCGCCATGCTGCTCTGGTTCGTGATGCTCGGCGTGGTCTTCGGCCTGGCGATCCCGGCGGAGAAGCGGGCCGCCACCGGCGACGAGGCGGCCGGCAAGAAGGTGGCCATGTTCAACGGCATCACCCACCTCCTGCTGCTCCTCATGCTCATCGACATGGTCTGGAAGCCCGGCTTCTGAGCCCCCACGCCCGGCGTGCCGCTGGCCCCATCGGCGGCCGGGCTGGGTAGCGTCGGGGCGTGCACCCGATCGAACGCCTCCGCTACGTGGCCCGCGCCACGGGGGCCGCACCCGACGACGTGTTCCGCGAGGCGGCCGGCGCCCTCGCCGGCTTCTCCGGTGACCCCGGCTCGCTGGTCACCGCGTGCCGACGCCTCATCGACCGCCACGCGGCCAACGGGCCGATCTGGTGGCTCTGCGCCCGCACCCTCGTGGCCGCCGACCCGGCCGACGAGGCCTGGCGCTGCCTCGACGACCTGGTGGCCGACCCCACCCTCGCCGAGTTGGCCCACGCCCTGCCCGAGGGCGCCCGCATCACGGTGGTGGGGTGGCCCGAGCGGCTGGCGTCGGCCCTGAGCCGACGGGGCGACGTCGAGGTGCGGGTGGTCGATGTGGAGGGCGACGGCCCGGGCTTCGTGCGCCTGCTCGAACGGTCCGACGTGGCCGCCGTCGACGTGGCCGTCACCGGCCTGGCCGGCGCGGCCGCCGCCTCGGACCTGGTGGTGGTGGAGGCGCTCGCCATCGGCCCCGACCTCGTCCTGTGCGCTCCTGGCTCCTGGGCCGTGGCCGCCGTGGCTCGCGCCGCCGGCGTCCCGGTGTGGGCGGTGGCCGGCGCCGGGCGCATCGTGTCGCCTCGCGCCTGGCCGGCGCTCGTCGGCCGCCTCTCGGGCGCGGCCACGGCCCCCTGGGGCCACGAGCACGACCTCCTGCCCCTCCACCTGGTCGACCGGTTGGCCGGTCCCGTTGGTCCCGAGCCGGTGGCCGACGGCCTCCGCCGCGGCGACGCGCCCGACGCCCCCGAGCTGTGCCGCTGACCGGCCGGGCCGGACCGCGCCACCGCCCGCTCGCCCCGTCCCGATGACCGACGCCGACCCGACGCCGCGCCCCGCGCCGGCATCGCAGACCGATCCCGCGATCGACCCCGTGGTCGACCTGGTGGCCGACCTCACGACCCGGCTGGCCGGTCTCGGGCGGCGCGACCAGCGACGGCTCCACGGACGGCTCGACCAGGTCCGGCGCCGGCCGGAGGGTGAGCGGGCGGCGAGCCTCGACGCGCTGGCCGCCGAGGTGGCGACGGCCGAGGCCCGCCTCGAGGCCCGTCGGGCCGCCGTGCCGGCCATCCGGTACCCGCCCGAGCTGCCGATCACCGAGCGGCGCGACGACCTGCTGGCCGCCATCCGCGACCACCAGGTGGTCATCGTGGCGGGCGAGACCGGGTCCGGGAAGAGCACCCAGCTGCCCAAGCTGTGCCTGGAGCTGGGGCGGGGCGTGCTCGGGCTCATCGGCCACACCCAGCCGCGGCGCGTCGCGGCCCGCACCATCGCCGAGCGGGTGGCCGACGAGCTGGGCACCGACCTGGGGGCCGCGGTCGGCTACACCGTGCGCTTCACCGACCGGGTGGGCGACGGCACCTACGTGAAGGTCATGACCGACGGCATCCTGCTGGCCGAGATCCAGCGTGACCGCACGCTCGCCCGCTACGACACGCTGATCATCGACGAGGCCCACGAGCGCAGCCTCAACATCGACTTCCTCCTCGGCTACCTGAAGCAGCTGCTGCCCCGGCGACCCGACCTCAAGGTCATCGTCACGTCGGCCACGATCGACACGGCCCGCTTCTCGGCCCACTTCGGCGACGCCCCCATCATCGAGGTGAGCGGCCGGACCTTCCCGGTGGAGGTGCGCTACCGGCCCTTCGGCGAGGCCACGATGTCCGACGACGGCGAGGAGGTGGTCCCCGACGACCGAGACCAGATCCGGGCCATCTCCGACGCCATCGACGAGCTGGCCCGCGAAGACCCCGGTGACGTCCTGGTGTTCCTGAGCGGCGAGCGCGAGATTCGCGACACGGCGGCCGCGCTGGAGAAGCTGGACCGGCGCGACACCGAGGTCCTGCCGCTGTACGCCCGGCTCTCCGCCGCCGAGCAGCACCGGATCTTCGAGCCCCACCGTGGCCGGCGGATCGTCCTGGCCACCAACGTGGCCGAGACCTCCCTCACGGTCCCCGGCGTGCGCTACGTGGTGGACGCCGGCACCGCCCGGGTGTCTCGCTACAGCCACCGGCTCAAGGTGCAGCGCCTGCCCATCGAGAAGGTCTCGCAGGCGTCGGCGAACCAGCGAGCCGGTCGGTGCGGCCGCGTGGCCCCGGGCGTGTGCATCCGCCTGTACGCCGAGGACGACTACGAGGCCCGCGAGGCGTTCACCGACCCGGAGATCCTCCGCACGAACCTGGCCTCGGTCATCTTGTCGATGACGAACCTCGGCCTGGGCGACGTGGCGGCCTTCCCGTTCCTCGACCCGCCCGACGATCGCGCCATCCGAGACGGCGTGGCCCTGCTGGAGGAGCTCGGGGCCCTGCCGCCCGACCAGCCCGCGGACGCTCGCCGCCTCACCGGCCTGGGGCGCCGCCTGGCCCAGCTGCCGATCGATCCCCGCCTGGCCCGCATGGTGCTGGAGGCCGAGCACCAGGGCTGCGTCCGGGAGGTGCTGATCGTGGCGTCGGCCCTGGCCGTGCAGGACCCGAGGGAGCGACCCGCCGACCAGCAACAGGCCGCCGACGAGTCCCACCGGCGCTTCGCCGTCGCCGGTTCGGACTTCCTCGCCCTGGTCGGCCTGTGGGACCACCTGGCCGAGCGGCGCAAGGAGCTGTCGTCCAACCAGTTCCGCCGGGCGTGCCGGGCCGAGTTCATCAACTTCCTGCGCGTGCGCGAGTGGCAGGACCTCCACCGCCAGCTGAAGCAGGCGGCCGGCAAGCTCGGCATCACCGCCACCTCCTCGCCGGCCGAGCCCGACGACGTCCACCGCGCCCTCCTGGCCGGCCTCCTGTCGCACCTCGGCATGCGCGACAAGGACACCCGGGAGTTCCGGGGCGCCCGGAACGCCCGGTTCCAACTGGCCCACGGCTCGGCGCTGGCGAAGAAGCCCCCGCGGTGGGTGATGGCGGCCGAGCTGGTGGAGACCAACCGGCTGTGGGGCCGGGTGGCCGGCACCGTGGCGCCGGAGTGGGCCGAGGAGCTGGGCGAGCACCTGGTGAAGCGGTCCTACGGCGAGCCGTCGTGGGCCGAGCGGTCGGGCCGGGCGGTCACCGACGAGCGGGTCACGCTCTACGGGCTCCCGATCGTCACCGGGCGCACCGTGGGCTTCGACCGCGTCGACGTGGCCGAGGCGCGGGAGCTGTTCATCCACCACGCGCTGGTGGAGGGCCGGTGGAACGGGCACCACCCGTTCCTCGCCGCCAACCGGGCGTTCCTCGCCGAGGTGGCCGACCTGGGCGACCGCCTCCGTCGCTTCGACCTGCTCGACGACGAGGCGGTGTTCCGCTTCTACGACCGTCGGGTCGGCGACCAGGTGGTCTCGGGCCGGCACTTCGACTCGTGGTGGAAGCAGGCCCGCCGCGAGGAGCCCGACCGGTTGACCATGACGCTGGCCGACCTGGTGGGCGACGGCCCCGCGGTGGACCTCGCGGACTTCCCCGACGAGTGGCGCCAGGGAGACCTGGTGTTCCCGGTGACGTACCGGTTCGACCCGGGCGAGACCGGCGACGGCGTGACCGTCCACGTCCCCCTCGCCGTGGCCAACCGGGTCGACGCCTTCGGGTTCGACTGGCAGGTGCCGGGCTTCCGCCACGACCTGGCGGTGGCGCTGGTGCGCACCCTGCCGAAGGCGTTGCGACGCCACCTGAGCCCGTTCGCCGAGGCCACCGACGAGGCGGCGCGCCGGGCGGTGCGGGAGGGCCCCGGCGACCGGTCCCTCGTCGAGGTCCTCGCCGCCGCGCTGACCGACCTCGCCGACCACCCCGTGGCCGCCGACGACCTCGACCTCCGCGCCGTGCCGCCGCACCTCCGCATCACGTTCTCGGCCGAGGACGGCGACACCGTGGTGGCGGTGGGCAAGGACCTCGACGCGGTGCGCGACCTGGTGGGGGGTCGGGTCCGGGCCGCCATCGCCGACGCCACCCCCGAGCTCGAGCGGACCGGCATCACCCGGTGGGACGTCGGCGACCTGCCCCGGGTGGTGTGGTCGACCGTCGACGGCCACCGGGTGGCGGGCTACCCCGCCCTGCTCGATGCCGGCGACCACGTGTCGATCCGCGTCTTCACCCGCCCCGAGGTGGCCGACCGGATCATGCCGGGCGGCGTGCGCCGCCTGGTGCTGCTCACGGTGCCGGTGGGCGTGAAGGGCCTGGAGCGCCAGGTCCCCACCCCCGTGCGGCTCGCCCTCGCCGCCGTCCCCGAGGTCACCCTCGGCTCGCTCCTGCGCGACGTCATCGTGGCCTCGGCCGACCAGGTGGTGACGGCTCACGGCGGCGCCACCTGGACCGAGGCCGGCTTCGACGCCCTGGTGGCCGCGGCCCGCGCCGAGCTGCGCCCCGCCGCCGATGTCGCCCTGGCCGAGGCGGGCCAGGTGGTGGTGGCCGCGGCGGCCGCCGAACGGGCGCTCGACCGAGCGGTGGCGCCGGCGCTGGAGGCCTCGGTGGCCGACGCCCGCGCCCAGCTGCGGCGCCTGGTGCGGCCCGGCTTCGTGACGTCGTCGGGCACCCGCCGCCTCGCCGACCTGGTGCGCTACGTGCAGGGCATCGAGCGCCGCCTGGAGAAGGTGGCGGCCGACCCGGTGCGCGACCAGCAGCGCATCCGACAGGTCCGGGTGGTGGAGGACGACTACCAGAAGCTCCTCACCGCCCTCCGGCCCAGCCAGGTCACGCCGCGGGTGGTGGAGGTCGGCTGGATGCTCGAGGAGTTGCGGGTGAGCACCTTCGCCCAGTCGCTCGGGGCCAAGGGCCAGGTGAGCCCGAAGCGCATCACCAAGGAGCTGGACCGCCTCTTCGCCGGTGACCTGGACTGAGCCGGGGCCGTCGTACACTCGCCCGACGCATCGGGTCGGGATCGAGCGGTGGAGGGGGTGGGCGGTGGCAGGAGCACGGGAGTGCGATCGGTGCGGCGCCTTGTTGCCCTCGCCCGACCTGGCGGGCTTCGCGTCGTGCCCGTCGTGCGGGGCCCTGGCCCGGATCGACCCGGCCGACCTCGCCAGGCCGACCTCGACCTCGACCCCGACCTCGACCTCGACCCCGGCCCAGGCCCAGGCCCGGCCCGGCCCCGGCAGGGCCGCGGGGCGGCGGGGCAGGGGCGGCGCGGCGGCCGTGCTGGGCTCGGTCGGTTGCCTCTCGCTCCTCGTGTTGACGGCGGTCGGTCTGGTGGTGGCGGTCCTCGTCCTCCGCACCGACGGCGGCCCGCTGGACCCTGACCCTCCGTCGAGCCTGTACCCGTCCGGGCCCACGTTCGCCCTCCCCGCCGAGGCCGGCGTCCCGGGGGACGTGGTGGTGCTGGCCACCGACAACAGCGGCGGCGAGTCGCGACGGGTGCTGGCGCGCGTGGCCCTCGGGGCCGGCGGGGGTGAGGAGCGGTGGCGCAGCGAGGCCCTGCCCGCCGACGTCTACGCGGCCCCGATGGCGCTCGACGGCGATCACCTCTTCGCCGGCCTCGGCGACGAGGTCTGGGCCCTGTCGGCCCGCACCGGGGAGGTGCGGTGGCGGGCGACCGTCCCCGACCGGGTCACCGTCAACTGCCCCGACTGCTTCTCGGTGGTGGCCGGCACGCTCGTGGTGCGCACCGACGACGCCCACCTGACGGCCTTCGCCGCCTCGTCGAGCGAGCCCCGCTGGTCGCGTCGGCTGGTGTCGGCGTCGGGCGACGCGTCCGTGGTGGGCGACCGGCTCGTGGTGGTCGACGAGGAGGAGGAGGTGGGCCGGGTCCAGGCCGCCACGGTGGACCCGCGGACCGGTCGGACCATCCAGGCGGCCCGCCCGGCCTGCCCGTCGAGCGAGGTCCTGCCCTTCGAGGTCGTGCCCGCCGCCGGTGACGACGTGCACGCGGTCCCCGGCACCGGCGACGCGGTGGCCCGGTTCGGGTTCGGGTACGGCTGCGTGGTCCGCTGGGAGCTGGACACCGGCACGGTCCGGTGGACCGCCGAGTCACGGGTGGGCGCCGCCTTCACCGACGGGGAGCCGGTGGTCACCGCCACCGAGCTGATCTTCCCCACCAACGAGGACACGCTCGTGCTCGTCGACCTGGCCACGGGCCGGTCGACGGAGCTGCCGCCCGTGCCCGATCGGACCGCGACGCCGCGCCAGGTGGTGGACGGGGTCCTGCTCGCCGACACCACCACCACCCGGGGCTCCGAGCGCGCCGGGCTGGCCGCCTGGGACCTCACCACCGGCGTGCAGCTGTGGGCGGTCGCCCTGCCCGGCGGCGCCGAGCCGGTCGACCAGGGCCCCGGCGCGACGTCCAGCACCACGCTGACCGAGGGCCGCCCGCGCACCCTCCTGGTGACCGCCGGGTCGACCCCCGAGCTGCTCACCTTCGACGGCGGCCGCCGGGAGGTGCGGACCCAGGCCCTCGACCCGGCCACCGGGGAGCTCGGTGACGCTCGGGTCCGCCCCCTCCCGACCCGTCACCGGAGCGGCACGCCCTCGCTCGCCGTGGCCGACGTCGAGCCCCGCAGCCTCCTGGTGACCGTCGGTGGGCTGGTGGCCCGGATCCCCCTCGACGCCGACGAGGCCGTCACCCGCTTCCCCGGCGACTGACCCACCGGCCGCGTCACCGGGAACGGATGGGGTGCTCGTGGTCGGCCGGGTGCTCGTGGTCGGCCGGGAGGGCGTTGGGTACGTTGGGGCCCATGGGTGACATCGTGGAGTTCCCGAGCAACGGTCACGGCGCCAGCGGCTACCTCGCGGTGCCCGAGAGCGGGTCGGGCCCCGGCCTGCTGGTGATCCAGGAGTGGTGGGGGCTGGTGCCCCACATCACCGACGTCTGCGACCGCTTCGCCGCCGAGGGCTTCGTGGCCCTGGCCCCCGACCTCTACCACGGCGAGACCACCACCGAGCCCGACGAGGCCGGCAAGTTGATGATGGCGCTCAACCTGGGCCGGGCCGTGCAGGACCTCCGCGGCGCGGTCGACTTCCTCCAGGGCCACGACGCCGTCACCAGCGAGAAGCTCGGCATCACCGGCTTCTGCATGGGCGGCGGGCTCACCCTGGTGGCCGCCTGCGAGCTGCCCGAGGCGTTCGGGGCCGTGGTGCCCTGGTACGGGCTGATCCCCTGGCCCGACGCCGAACCGGACTGGGCGGCCATCCAGGCGCCGGTGGAGGGCCACTTCGCGGGCAAGGACGGCTTCTTCACGCCGGACGCGGCGCGCGACCTGGAGGCCAAGCTGCGCGCCCTCGCCGTCTCGGCCACCTTCTACCTCTACGACGACGCCGACCACGCCTTCTTCAACGACACCCGCCCCGAGGTCCACGACCCCGAGGCCGCGGCGGTGGCCTGGCAGCGCACCCTCGACTTCCTCCGCACCCGTCTCGGGTGAGCCGTCGGGCGGGCCCGACGCCGCCGGTACCGTGACCCGATGACCACCACCGTCGCCGACACCCCGGTCCCTCGGTACCTGGAGGTGGGGCTCCGCCTGGGGCGCCACCTCGACGGCCTCGTCGACGCCTACTTCGGCCCGCCCGAGCTGGCCGCCCGCGTGGAGGCCGAGCCGCTCCGGCCGCTGCCCGCGCTGGTCGCCGACCTCCGCGCCCTGGTGGCCGACCTCGACGGGGGCGACGGCGACCTGGCCGCGCCGCGTCGGCGGTGGCTGCGGGCCCAGGCGGCCGGCCTCCACACCGCGGCGCGCCAGCTCGCGGGCGAGGAGGTGGCCTTCGTGGACGAGGTCGAGTCCTGCTACGGCGTGCGGCCGGCGTTCGTCGACCACGACGTGCTGGCCGACGCCCACCGCCGCCTCGACGCCACCCTGCCCGGCTCCGGCCCCCTCGCCGAGCGCTACGACGCCTGGCGAACCACCCACCTGATGTCGTCCGAGCAGCTCACGGCCGCGGTCCACACCCTGGCCGAGGCGTTCCGGGCCCGCACCCAGGCGGCCTTCGGCCTGCCCGAGGGCGAGCACGTCGAGTTCGAGCTGGTGTCCGACCAGCCCTGGTCGGGCTTCAACTACTACGAGGGCGGGTTGCAGAGCCGGGTGGCCATCAACACCGACCTCCCGGTCTCGTCCACCGCCATCGGCCACCTGATCGCCCACGAGGCCTACCCGGGCCACCACACGGAGCACTGCCGCAAGGAGGTGGGCCTGGTCCGCCGGCGCGACCAGCTCGAGGAGTCGATCTTCCTCGTCGGCACGCCGCAGTGCCTGTTGGCCGAGGGCCTCGCCGACCTCGCCCTCGAGGCGCTCCTCGGGCCGGCCAGCGAGCCGCTGCTGGCCGAGCTGCTCCACCCCCTCGGCATCCGCTACGACACCGAGGTGGTGGCGGCGGTCGCCGCCGCGGGGGAGGCCCTCTCCGCGGTGCGGGGCAACGCCGCGCTGCTGCTCCACGACCGCAAGCGGCCCGAGGAGGAGGCGGTGGCCGAGCTGGAGCGCTGGGGGCTCCTGTCGCACGACCGGGCCCTGAAGTCGGTGGCCTTCCTCACCCACCCCACCTGGCGGGCCTACATCTTCTGCTACGTGGCCGGCCTGCCGCTGTGCCGGGACTTCGTGGCCGGCGACCCGGCCCGGTTCGAGCGCCTCCTCACCGAGCAGTTCGTCCCGGCCGACCTCCTGCCCGCCTGAGGCTCGTGGGGTCCCGGCGGGACCCTTGGAACGGGCGGGCCGACGGGGCATGATGGTGGTGGCCTGAAACCGAGTGATCATTCGGATCACCGTCGGGCGCGAGGAGCACCATGGGCGCGTACCCCTACCAGGACCGGTTCCCGGTCAACCGCACGCTGCCGGAGCACGGGCGGCCGCGTGAGGAGATCCTGGCCGAGATGCGGGGCCTGGCCGTCGAGGAGGACGCCGCCTGGGAGACCGGGCGGGTGTCGGGGACCATGTACTGCGGCGACCACGACCACTACGACTTCATGAACGACGTGTTCGGCCTGTACGCCCACGTCAACATCCTCCAGCGCGACATCTGCCCCAGCGCCACCCGCTACGAGGGCGAGGTCATCGCCATGGCCCTCGACCTGTTCCACGCCGAGGCCGTCACCGACGGCGAACCGGTGGGCCTGATCACCAGCGGCGGCACCGGCAGCATCGGTCACGCGGTGCTCGCCTACCGCGAGCGGGCGGCGCAGGAGCGCGGCGTCACCCGGCCCAACTTCATCAAGCCGGAGACCGGGCACCCGGCGTTCGACAAGGCCTGCCACCTCTTCGGCATCGAGCTCCGCCAGGCGCCCGTCGACCCTGGGACCACCCTCGTCGACGTCGACTGGGTGCGGGCCAACATCGACGACCAGACCATCGGGTTCATGGGCTCGGCCTGCAACTACGGCTACGGCACGATCGACCCCATCGAGGCCCTCTCCGACCTCGCCGTGGAGACCGGCGTCCCGCTGCACGTCGACGGCTGCCTCGGCGGGTTCATCCTCCCGTTCGGCGAGGAGCTGGGCTTCGGGATCCCCACGTTCGACTTCCGCCTGCCCGGCGTCACCAGCATCTCGGCCGACACCCACAAGTACGGCTACGCCTTCAAGGGCACGTCCACGGTGCTGTTCCGCGACAAGTCGTGGCGCAACGCGCAGTACTTCTTCCTCACCGACTGGACCGGCGGCAAGTACTGCTCGCCGGGCATGGACGGCTCGCGCTCGGGCGGGCTGCTCGCCGCCACGTGGGCCTCCATGGTGCAGCTCGGTCGCGAGGGGTACCGGGGCTACGCCCGGGCCATCTTCGAGACGTCGCAGGCCATGCAGGCGGCCGTGCGCTCGCACCCCGAGCTGCGGATCATGGGTGAGCCGTCGTTCCTGTTCAGCTTCACCAGCGACGAGTTCGACGTGTACCACGTGAACGACGCCATGCGCCCCAAGGGCTGGCGATTCAACGGCCAGCAGTACCCCAACGGCCTGCACATGGCGGTCACCCGCCCGCAGACCCAGCCCGGCGTGGTGGAGGCGTTCGCCGCCGACCTGGCCGAGGCGGTGGCCTACGCCAAGGAGAAGGGCCACGAGCCGGCGGCGTCCGGGGCCATCTACGGCGGCGTCGTCGGCGGCATGACCGACGAGGCCGACGACCTCATCAAGGCGGTGATGGCCGGCATGCTCGACGAGCAGCAGGCCCTGCCACCCCTGGGCTGAGGCGCCCTGGCGGGACCTCCTCGTTCGGACGAGCGAGGGCGGGACCGGTCCCCTACGGTCGCGTCCCGACCGACCAATCCGGGGGGCGACGATGCGACGGATCCTGTGCACGGTGGTGGTGGTGGCCGGGTTGCTGGCCTCGCTCGGGCCCGCGGCGGGTGCCTCGCCGCCCGGGGGCCAGCCCACCAAGGGCGGCCCCGCGTCGAAGGGAGGCCATGGGCCGAAGGGCGGCCCCCGGGCCGAGGGGCCCCACGGCGTGGGCCTCACCACGTTCACCGCCGCCGACCCGGCCCGCCCGGGGCGCACGCTGACGTTCGACGTCTGGTACCCCACCCCACGGGGCACCACCAGCGGCACGCCGGCCGACCTCGACCTGCTCCTCGCCCGGGTGCCGTTGCCCGGGGTGCGCCGGGACGCCACGCCCGAGGACCGGGCCTTCCCGCTCGTGGCGTTCTCCCACGGGAGCGGTGGCGTCCGCTACCAGTCGTGGTTCCTGCTGGAGGCCATGGCCTCCAACGGCCACGTGGTGATCGCGCCGGACCACGCCGGCAACACCTCCCTCGATCAGCTGTTCGGCACCCCCGACCCGTTCGCCGTCGTGGCCCGGAACCGCCCGCGCGACATCTCGTTCGCCATCGACGTGGCCCTCGCGCGGTCGGACGCCCCCGGTGACCTCCTCGCCGGCACCGTCGACGGCTCGCGCATCGCGGTGGCCGGCCACTCCTTCGGCGGCTTCACCGCGCTCGCCGTGGGCGGCGGCTTCCAGGACTACCGGCCCGACCAGCGGGTCGACGCCATCATCCCGATGGCGGCGGCGTCCGGTCTCCTGAGCGACGCCGAGCTGGCCGCCGTCGAGGTGCCGACGCTGCTCTTGTCGGGAACGCACGACGAGACCGTGCCGCTGGCCACCGCGGCCGAACGACCGTGGGCGGAGATCTCGGCCCGACCGGCGTGGCGGGTCGACATCCAGCGGGCCGGGCACAACTCGTTCACCAACATCTGCGACATCCTCGCCGCCCTCCAGGGCGCCGGGGTCCCGCCGGCCGTCCTGGCGTTCGTGGTGGACTCGGCCGAGGAGGGCTGCTCGCCGGAGCTCATCCCGATCGAGCAGGCCCACCAGCTGACGGTGCAGTACGTGCTGGCGTTCCTGCGCACCACGATCGGCCCCGACGCCCGGTGGAAGCACCTCCTCGAACCGCGCTGGGCCGAGCGAAACGACCTCCCGGTCGACGTGCTGTCCCGTCGCGGGCGGGTGCGCCAGCCGGCCTGACGCCGCCGGCGCGGGTCGGCGGGCCATCGGACATGCTGGGCGCCATGGGGACCTCGGAACTGCTCGACCACTCGGCGGCGATCGTGGACGCGTGGTCCACCCCCGGGGGCCCGCCCGCCGGCGCCCCCGACGGACCGACGAACCGGGTCACCAACGAGCTCTCCGATCTGGGCGACGGGCTGGCGGTGGTGGAGTCGTTCTCGCACGTGGTGGCGTTCCGGACCGACGAGGGGCTGGTGCTGTTCGACTCGTCGAGCGTCTTCACCGGCCGCGGCGTCACCGCGTCGCTGCGGGCGTGGGCCGACGAGCCGATCCACACCCTCGTGTACACCCACGGCCACGTGGACCACGTCGGCGGCTCGGGCGCGCTGGTGGCCGACGGGCGCGAGCGGGGCCACGCCGATCCCCGGGTGATCGGCCACCAGAACGTCGGCGCCCGCTTCGACCGCTACCGCGCCACCAACGGCTGGAACCTGGCCATCAACGCCCGGCAGTTCGGCCCGGGCTTCGGCGCCGGGACGGACCGCCACGGTCGGCCCCGCACCTTCCTCCCCGACGACACGCTGCCCTGCACCGACACCTACCGCGACCACCTCGAGGTGCACGTGGGGGGCCTCGACCTGGAGCTGCACCACGACCGCGGCGAGACCGACGACCACACCTGGGCGTGGATCCCGTCGCACCGGGCCGTGGCGGTGGGCGACTTCGTGGCCTGGGTGTTCCCCAACGCCGGCAACCCGCAGAAGGTCCAGCGGTACCCGGCCGAGTGGGCGGCGGCGCTGCGCCAGATGCTCACCTACGAGCCCGAGCTGCTCCTGCCCGCCCACGGCCTGCCCGTGGCCGGCCGCGAGCGGGTCGCCACCGTGCTGGGCGACCTGGCCACCGCGCTCGAGCGGCTGGTGGCCGACGTGGTCGACGCCATGAACGGCGGCGCCACGCTCGACGAGATCGTGCAGGCCGTCCGGGTCGACGACGACCTCCTCCGCCGGCCCTGGCTCCGGCCGATCTACGACGAGCCGGAGTTCGTGGTGCGCAACGTGTGGCGCCTGTACGGCGGCTGGTGGGACGGCGACCCGGCCCACCTCAAGCCGCCGCCCGCCGATGCCGTCGCCCGCGAGCTGGCCGAGCTGGCCGGTGGCGCCGACCGCCTCGCCGCCCGTGCCCAGGTGTGCTCCGAGGCGGGTGACCACCGCCTGGCCTGCGAGCTGGTGGAGCTGGCCGCCCGCGCCGGCGACGACCCCGGTCTCTGGACGCTCCGGGCCGACCTCTACCGGGCCCGCGCCGCCACCGAGTCGTCCCTGATGGCCCGAGGCGTCTTCACCGAAGCGGCGCGAGCCAGCGACGAGCGCGGCGCCGACCGGTCGGCGCCGTAGCGTCGGGGCGGTGAACGGAGCACCGGACCCTCGACGACGGGCGGGGGAGCGGGTGCTCGACGATCTCGCCGCCGCCGGGCCCGTGCAGATCGTGCGCGACGGGGCGGCGCTGCTGCTGCGGCGGGGCGAGGTGCTGGTGCGGGTCCGACCGGCGGCCGACGCCGCGATCGCCCACCGCGAGGTGGCGGTGGCGCGGGCCCTGACCGCCGCCGACGTGCCGGTCACCGCCCTCGTCGAGGGCCTGGCGCAACCGGCGGAGGTCGAGGGGTGCGTGGTCACGGCCTGGGCGTGGAGCGAGGGCGGCGCCGCGGTCACCGCGACCGACGTCGGCGAGCTGGCCCGCGCCCTGCGGGAGCGGACCGGAGGGGTGACGGGCGGTCTGGCGGTGTTCGATCCGGTGGCGGCCATCCTCCGCGAGGTGGCCCACCTGCCGAGCGACGACGCCGAGGCCGCCTTCGTGCGCCGCCGGGCCGCCGAGCTCGCCGAGCCGTGGGCCGAGGCCGCGTCGGTCGATCCGGCGGGCCGGGTGGTCGTCCACGGCGACCTCCACGCCAGCAACGTGGTGAGCAGCCCCACCGGTCCGCTGCTGACCGACCTCGAGCAGTCGGGCAGCGGCCCCGCCGGCTACGACACCGCCGCCGCGGTGGTGGCGGTCATCCGCTACGGCGGTCGCCCGTCCGCGCTCGAGGCGTTCCTGGACGCGTCCGGCGACGACCCCCGGCGCCGGCCCGGCTTCGCCACCTTCGTCGCCCTCTACGAGGTGTGGGTGACCGCCCGCACCGTGGGCGTCCGCCAGTTCGACCCGGCCTGGGCGGCCGAGGCCTCCCGCCGCGTCGCCACCCTGCGCGACGGCGCCGACCACACCTGGGTCCTCCGCTGACGCGGTCGCCCGCGAGGCGGTGACGAGCCGATCGCCCGGGAGAGGCCGTCAGGCCTCGGGCCGCCGGGACCAGCCGATCGCCCGGAAGCTGGTGGACGGCTCGGGAGCGCCAGCTTTTCGCCGCAGGCGAGACGAGCCCGAGCGGCTCGGCGGCGAAGCCGCCAGGAGCGGGAAGGACGGCATCGCGAGGCGCCAGCCGAGCGCAACGGTTCCCGGCTGATGCCTTGGGTGTCGCGGGGTCGTGACCAGCCGATCGCCCGGGAGCTGATCGGAGAGGCCGTCAGGCCTCAGAGATCAGCTTCCGGGCGATGACCTTGAGGCAGAGGGTCTCGTCGGCGCCCTCGAAGATCGAGAGCACGCGGGCGTCGACGAAGTAGCGGCTGACGTCGTACTCCTCGGCGTAGCCCATGCCGCCGTGGATCTGCATGGCCTCGCGGGTGACCCACTCGGCGGCCTTGCACACGTAGGCCTTGATCATCGACGCCTCGGC
>JBBRFU010000058.1:0-19943 GCA_038241315.1 Acidimicrobiales bacterium
CACCGAGCGGTGGGACCAGGTCCGGGTGCAGGACCTGGCCTTCCCGGTGGACCGCATCACGGTGGTGCGGCCCGACGAGCCCCTCCTCCCCGCCGTCCAGCGCATCGACAGCGGCGACGTCCGCGACGGCCTGGTGGCCGCCGCCGACGGCACGATCCTCGGGACGGTGGGGGCCAACGCGCTCTTCCACACCCTCGAGCGGCGCAAGCTGGCCCTCGGCGCCGGCGCCGGCGGCTGAGTGCGCCAGGGCCGCCTTCGAGCGGTCCAGGACCGCCACCGACGCCGGCGACCTCGATCGACCGCCGCGACCGCTCCGGTAGCTTCTCGGCCATGACCGACCCCGCCGCGCTCCCCACCTATCGACTCGACGACGGCGTCGCCGTGATCACCCTCGACGACGGGAAGGCCAACGCCTTCGGCGACGCCACCCTCGGCGCGCTCGAGGACCTCCTCGACCGGGTCGAGGCCGAGGGGGCCCGCTCCCTGGTCCTCATCGGTCGAGCCGGACGGTTCTCGGCGGGCTTCGACCTGAAGGAGATGACGGCGAGCGTCGAGGGCATGCGGGCCCTCGTGGCCCGCGGCGGCCGCTGGTGGCTGCGCCTCTACGGGCTCGGCATCCCCACGGTGGCGGCCTGCACCGGCCACGCCCTCGCCGGCGGGGCCATCACCCTCCTGGCCTGCGACGTGCGCCTCGGCGCCGACGTGCCGGCCAAGATCGGTCTCACCGAGGTGGCCATCGGCATGCCCCTGCCGGTCTTCGCGGTGGAGTTCGCCCGCGAGCGCCTCGTCCGGGAGGCCTTCGTCCCCGCCACCCTCCACGCCACCGCCTACGACGCCGCCGGTGCCGCCGCCGTGGGCTACCTGGACCGCGTGGTGCCCGCCGACGAGCTCGAGGCCGAAGCCCTCGCCGAGGCCCGGCGCCTGGGCCAGCTGCGCACCTCCGCCTACGCCCGCACCAAGACCAACGCCCGCAAGGCCATGATCGACGCCTGCCTCGCCGGCCTCGACGCCGACCTGGCCACCGTCGACGCCCCCACCCCCTGAGCCGCCTGAGCCGCCCGGGCCGCGCTCTTCACCCGGGCCGCGCCGTCGCCCGGGCCGCGCCGCGACCGCCGAGCTCCCCGCCGCTGGTGCACTCGGCTAGGAGCGGGCGTCCTCGATCAGGTTGATCTCGTAGAGGACCAGGTCCAGGGCATCGGCCGCGGCGATGGGAGCGAACCGCTGGGGGTGCTCGGCGGTGACGCACGCCGCCACCGGCGCGAGCACGGTCCACGGGGTGGGGTGGCAGAACTGCACCACCGAGTAGCGATCACCGGTCTGGTCGGCGTCGGCCACCACCCGGTGGTAGCCGGGGCTGATGGTGCCGTTGGTGATCACCTCGAGCATGAGGCCGGTGTTGATGATGGCGCCGCCGGCCGGGGCCACGGCGTCCACCCAGCGGTCCTCGTCCTTGAGCCGCACCTGGAGGCCCTTGGCGGTGGCCCGGGGCAGCGCGGTGATGAGGTTGATGTCGGCGTGCCCGCCGGCCCACACGTGCGGCGCGTCGGGCGCCGACTCCATGGCCGGGTAGTGGATGGCCCGGCTGAGCGTGGAGCCGTCGACCAGCATCTTCTCGAAGTACGACTCGTGGGCGCCGATGCCCGTGGCGATGATCCGGAGGATGCGCCGCTGCAGGTCGGCGATGGCCTCGTGGAAGGTGTTGAGCACCGCCGCGATGCCCGGCACCACCGCCTCGGGGAGCACCTGCTCGTGGTAGCGGTGGGGGAAGCGCGTGCGCAGCGGGTGGCCGGGGGCGATGTCGACCGACCAGTTGAGCATCTCCTTCCAGTCGGCCACGTCGGCGGCGGCGGCGGTCTCCACCAGCAGGCCGGTGTAGCCGGTCTGGCCGTGGGTGCCGGGCGCCACGAACTCCGCCTTGGTCTCGGCCGGGAACGAGAAGAACCGCTCGAGCAGGTCGTACGCCGTGTCGATGAGGTCCTCGCTCACGTCGTGGCTCACATAGACGAAGCCCGTCCGGAGCGAGCGCAGCAGACCGTCGACCACCGCCTTGCGGGCGTCGGCGCCTCCCGTCTCGAACGCCAGCAGGTCGACCTCGAGGATCTCGTCGGACATCCCGCCACGGTACCGGTCGGCTCCGGGCCCCGGACGCCACGGCGACCCGTCCCGGGGCACCATGTTGGACCGGACGGTGCAGTCGACGGTACCTTCGCCGCCGATGGCCGCCGTGCTGGGACTCCTCGTGGCGCTCTTCTACGGGAGCGGCGACTTCTTCGGCGGGGTGGCCGCCAAGCGGAGCCGCCCCTCGGCGGTGGTGGTGGGGTCGTTCTCGGTCAGCGCCGTCGCCCTGGTGCTGGTCACCGCGGGGTGGGCGGTGGTCGGGGGGCTGCCGGTGCCCACCGGTGGCGACCTCGCCCTCGGGGCCGGTGCCGGGGTGATCGGCCCGCTCGCGCTCGGCCTGCTCTACCGGGGCCTGGCCATGGGGCGGATGAGCGTGGTCGCCCCCATCACGGCCGTGGTGGCCGCCGTGGTGCCGTTCGTCTGGGGCCTCCTCCAGGGCGAACGCCCCTCCGGCGTGGCCCTGGTGGGGGTGGCGGTGGCCCTGGTGGCGGTGGCCCTCATCTCGGGCGCGCCCGCCCACCCGGAGGACCTGCGGGATCCGGTGGACACCGGCCACCGCCTGGGGGGCCTGGTGCCCACCGCCCTGGCGTCGGGCCTCGGGTTCGGCGTCATCTTCGTGCTGTTCGGCTCGGCGAGCGACCGGGCCGGGCTGTGGCCCCTGGCGGTGGCCCGACCCGTGGCCGTGCTGCTCGCCGTGGCCGGCCTGGCGGCGTGGAGCCGCCGGCAGCGCACCGACCTCGGCCCGGCGCTGTGGCCCGTGCCCGGCACGCGCTGGCAGGTGGCCGCCACCGGGGTGCTCGACATCACCGCCAACGGGCTCTACCTGGCCGGCACCCAGCGGGGCCTGCTCTCGATCGTGGCCGTGCTGTCGTCGCTCTACCCCGCCGCCACGGTGGTGCTGGCCCGGTTGGTGCTCGGTGAGCGCCTGCACCGCGTCCAGGTGGCGGGGCTGGTGCTGGCCACCGCCGGGGTGGTGGCGCTGGCCGGCGGCTGACGCCGACGACCGCTCGGGGTCCCGATCAGGTCTGCGGCCGGGAGCTGACGGCGTCGGCCGTCTCCCAGCGGTGGGCGCACCGCAGGCAGCGGCGGCTCACCTGGTCGGCCACCAGATCGATGACCACGGCCTCGCCGGGGCCGCCGCACTGGGGGCACGGCGCGGCGAGGGTGCCGGCGCCGACGACGTCACCGGTGAGCAGCCCGGTGCCGGCCGCCAGCCCCTCGAGCTCGGCCATGCCGCTGTCGACCTTGAGGACCTGGTGCCACGACGACGAGGCCCAACGACGGGAGAGGCGGGTCCAGGAGCACATCACCCACCACGGTAGGCACTCCGGGCCCGATCGTCACCGGGCCATCCGGCCCATACGGGGCCCGATCCGGCCGTCGAAGCGCCCGTCAGCCGACCGAGACCGTGCCGCGGACCGAGGCCGTGCCTCGAATCCCACGGATGGTGGCGGTGGCCTTGCTGGGGGTGGCGGGCTTGCCGGCCGGCGCCGGGCCGTCCGGCGGGGTCACCGGTGCCGGGGCGGTGGCGAACAGCCCGAGGTCCTCGTAGGAGCCGCCGAGCAGCGCGACCGGGTCGGCCTTCAGCCACGGGCCCAGGATCGAGGCGTACACGCTGCGGTAGTCGACGTGCACGAGCGGGTTCCCCCGTGCATCGGGCCGGTCGAGGCGGGGGAACTGGCCGTACAGGCCGCCCTTCACCCGGTCGCCCACCACGAACAGGGGGGACGAGCTGCCGTGGTCGGTCCCGTTCGAGGCGTTGACCTCGATCCGACGGCCGAACTCGGAGAAGGTCACGATCGTCACCCGGCCGGCCCAGGTGGGCGAGAGCGTCCGGTAGAAGGCATCGATCGCCGCGTCCAGCTGGGCGAGCATCGAGGCCTGGCGGACCGCCTGGTTGTCGTGGGTGTCGAAGCTGCCCAGCGAGGCGTTGAAGACGCGGATCCCGAGGTTGGCGTTGATCAGTCGGGCGGCCACGGTCAGCTGGGAGCTGAGCGTCCGGTCCGGCACCGCCGGGGTGAAGATGGGGTTGAGGCTGCCGGCGAGCTTCACCGAGGCGGCCTCGGCGGCGGCCAGCTTGTCGGCCAGGGGGCCCTTCCCGGTGGGCCCGGAGGCGAAGCCGATGAGGGCGTCGTTGACCTTGACCATGTACGGGGAGCTGCGATCGGCGCCGAAGAGGTCGCCGGTGGTGTCCACCGCGGTGATCACGGCCTGCTGCCCGGCCAGGTGGAGCGGGATCGAGGTGCCCAGCGTGACCGCCCGGAGGCCGGCGGACGACTCGGGGACCCCGTCCAGCCAGCGACCGAGCCAGCCGGTGCTGCGGCTGTACCCGGCGGTGCCGGCCATCCAGCTCGCCGTGGAGGAGAAGTGGCTGAGATCGTTGATGTACGGCTGGCCCACGCCCTGGACGATCGCCACCTTGCCGGCGTCGTAGCGGGCCTTCAGCTTCCCGAGCGCCGGGTGCAGACCGAGGGTCGAGGTGATCGGCAGCGGGTTGGTGATCGCCAACTTGCCGCGACGGCTGAGGTAGGTGGCGTCGCCGATCGGGACCACCGTGTTGAGGCCGTCGTTGCCGCCGCCGAGCTGCAGCACGAGGAGGATGCCCTCGTCGGCGCCCACCGGGGTGGCGGCGCTGGCGAACCCGTCGAAGAAGGCGGGCATGGCGCCGAGCGCACCGGCCGTGGCCAGGGCACCCATCAGGAACTTGCGCCGGTCGAGCTGTCCGGGGATCGTCGCGGCGGGCCGCGACAGGAGGCGCTGGATGTCCTCGGCTTCGAGATCAGGCATGTGGGGGGGTCCTAGGCGAGCTGGAAGTCTGGACTGAGGAGGGTGAGCGCGGTCAGGTTGACCGACACGGACCAGTCACGGATGCCGGCCTTCTCGCCGGCCACGAACTGCTCGAGGCGCTGGCGGGTGAGGGCCGAGGGCTGGTCGATCCCGTACTGGGCGAAGGCGGTGCTCACGGCGGTGGCCGGCGTCATGGCCGCCGTGCCGGCGAGGACCCCGCGCGTGTTGGCCTCCCAGCGGACCCACTTGACGAACGCGCCCTTGGCCCACTGGGAGGAGGTGGAGATCCACGCCTCGCCCCCTCGCCAACCGGCCACGTTCGGTGGCGCGAGCAGGCGCTGGCCGATGCGCTCGAGCCACCACTCGGGGTGGATCTCCGCGGCGCTCATCCCGGTGTGGCGCATGGCGGCCACCAGCCACTCCACCGGGCTGCGCACCAGCGCCGTCCGGGTGGAGGCGAGCCGGAACTCGGGCCGCAGGAAGATCGCTCGGAGGAGCGCCTTGATGTTCATGCCCGACGCGATGAAGGCGGCGGCCAGCTGGTCGACCAGCGCGGCGGACGGGTTGGGGTAGGCGAAGAAGGCCCAGATCCGGCCGGCGAGGTGCCGGGCGCACGCCTGCTGGCGGGAGCCGCGGACGATCTCGGTGATGGTGGCCGGGCCGTCCCAGTTCCTGGTGATGCCGAAGAGGGTCTTGGAGCCCCCGTCGTGGTCGAGCGGCCGGAACACGTACCGCTGGCGATCGTCGGTGAGGTTGTGGCCCGTCCAGGCCCGGGCCATGGCGGTGACGTCGCTCTCGCTGAACTGGCCGTTGCCGAGCGTGAAGAGCTCCAGGACCTCACGCCCGAAGTTCTCGTTCGGCTGCTTCACCACGTTGGAGCCGCCGTTCAGGTACCCCAGCATGGCCGGGTCGACGGCCATCGCCTGCAGGAGGGTGTGCAGGTCGCCGAGGCTGTTGGCCCGGTAGGTCCGGATCTGGCGGTGCACGAGCCGGGGCAGGACGTCGTTGACCGACGTGGTCAGGTGACCGTGCCAGAAGAGGGTCATCTTCTCCACGATCGGCGTCGGCGAGGTCGCCATCCGGTCCATCCAGTGGTGGACCGAGGCGACCCAGGGCTTGTGGTAGAGGTCGACGGTGTCGTCGACCGCCACCGGGATCGGGTCCGCCGGGTTGGCCGTCGTGGTGAGCACCCGGTCCACGACCGCCACCCAGGTGGGCAGCGCCACGAGCGCGTCGATGTCGGCCTTGCGTCCGCCGAAGCCGGCTCGGCGCAGGAGGTGCGCCACGTCTACCCGAGTGAAATCTGCGATGCCTGACGGATCGGCAGGAACGGCCCGCTCCTCAAGCGGCATTTTCCCAGAAGCTCCGTGACGGACGACACATCGGGTGGCGGCAGGCGCCGATCCTCAGGGCCGATAGGGGCGGGGCGGACGGCCGCTGAGCTGGTCGGCGAGCTCCTCGCACACCCAGGTGACGAACTCCGAGATGGCCGGGTCGCTGGCCACCAACATCTCCCCGCCGCGACCCAGCACCCGGAGCCGGATCAGGTGCACCTGGAGGTCGGCCAGCAGCTCGGCATCGGTGCCGCGCATCTCCGCCCAGGCCCGGTACCCCTCGTCCCCCGCCGAGATCTCGGCGCTGCGGAAGACCTCGCGCAGGCCCTCGAGCTCGGGCACGAGGGCCTGGGCGAGCTCCAGGAGCCCGGCGTCCCCGGCGGTGCCCTGCGACCGCCCCACGAGGAGCAGCTGGCACTCCCGCAAGACGTCGCCCAGGTACGAGACGGTGGCGTCGAAGCGCTCGACCGGCAGGCCGACGAGGACCACGGGGAGGAACTCGGCGCTCACGGCTGGCGCCGGGTGACGGTCTCGAGCTCGAACCACACGAGCTTCCCCCCACCGGGGAGCGCCTCGGCCCCGTGGGTGGTGCTCAGGGCGTTGATCAGCACCATGCCGCGCCCGGAGAGGGCCATCGGATCGGTGAGGACGGCACCCTCCGGCATGGCGTTGCTCCCGTCTCGGACCTCGACCCGCAACACGTCTCCCGCGGTGGTCATGGCCAGCTCGCACACGGTGCGGGCGTGGAGCACGACGTTGCTCACCAGCTCGCTCACCAGCAGCGCCACCGTGTCGACCTCGACGGCGAAGCCGTCGCGCACGGCGCGCTCGGTGCTCCAGCGACGGGCCAGGGCGACGCTCCCGGGCGTTGGCGCGAGCTCGATCCGGTCGGACATCGGGCGGCACCGTACCCCGCCCACGCCTCGCCGAACCGCCGAGGCCGGCCGCCCCTGGTGGTGGGTCGGTAGGTTGGCGCGGTGATCGAGGCGCCCCGATGGACCCGGGTGGTGCTGCGGACGTCGGCGGAGGAGGCCGAGCTGGCCGCGGACCGGCTCTGGGCCTTCGAGCCCGCCGCCGTCGAGGTGCAGGACGGGCCCGAGGGGACCGTGCTGCTCGCCGGCTTCGCCCTGCCGTCGACGGCCGCCGCCGCGCTCGCCGCGCTCCATGAGGCCGGTCTGGGTGACGGCGAGGTGGTCCCCGTCGACGACGACGGCCTCGACGGGTGGCGCCCGTGGGCGCGGGTGCAGCGGGCCGGGCCGTTCGCGGTGGTGCCCGCCTGGCTCGACCCGCCCGCCCCCGGCGGGGACCAGCTGGTGGTGCGGGTGGACCCGGGCCGCACCTTCGGCTCCGGCAGCCACGCCACCACCCGGCTCGTGCTGGCCCGCCTCGCCCAGCTGGTCCGACCGGGCGCCACCGTGCTCGACGTGGGCTGCGGCAGCGGCATCCTGGCCGTCGGCGCCGCCCTGCTCGGCGCGGCCCGCGTCCTGGCGATCGACGTCGACCCGGGCTCCCCTGCCGCCACCACCGCCAACGCCGACCGCAACGGGGTCGGCGCCGTCGTGTCGGCCAGCTCGCGCCCCCTCGAGGCCGTGGTGCCCCCCGACGCCCCGTTCGACCTGGTGGTGGCCAACCTGCTGGCCCCGATCGTCGTCGACCTCGCCGACCACCTCGAGCGCGTGGTGGTCCCCGGCGGGGCCCTGGTGGTGTCGGGCCTCCTCGACGATCGGTGGGCCGAGACGACCGACCGCCTCACCGGGCTGACGGTCACCGACGTGGCCACCGACGACGGATGGGCCGCGATCACCCTGACCCCGTCGGCCACCTGACCGGCCGGCCACCTGACCGGCCGGCGACCTGGCCTCTCACGACGACCGGGCAGCACCCATCAGTCGTCGTCGCCGCCGCGACCACCGTCCGACCCCCCGTCGCTGGCGCCCTTGCCGTCCACGTCCTCCACCGCGAAGCGTCCCGAGGCGGGGTCGTAGCGCCAGGTGATGGTGCCGTCGACGTCGTCGAGCGTGCCGGTGACCCGGCCGTCGCCGGCCCGCAACCGCCCCACCTCGGTGGTGGAGCCCCCTTCGGGCCCGTCGAAGGCCACGAGCACCGGGGCACCGGCCGCGATCGCCACCACCGAGCCCAGCTTGTCCTCGAGGGCGACCACCACGTCGTCGGCGGGGGCCCCGGTGAGGCGGGCGGGGGTGAGCGCGTCCCGCCCGGTGACGGGTGCCGCCAGGGCCAGCGATCCCGTCCGCCCCCAGGCGCCTCCCTGCCACGTCCACACCGTCAGGTCGGTCGCCTCGGCCGTGACCGCCACCGGGGGATCGACGCCCCCGAGCACGCCGGTGCTCGCGGTGCCGTCGGCCAGGCCGGCCTCCACGACGGCCCAGGCCTCGCCGGGGTCGGGCGGGGTGGTGGTGGGGGTGGTGGTGGGGGTGGTGGGCGGCGCGGTGGCGGTCGGGGCAGGAGGCGCCGCGGTGGCGGGCGGGGCGGTGGTGACGGATGGCGCCACCGTGGTGGTGGGACCGGGTGACCCGTCCGGATCGTCGCGCCCCACGGCCCACGCCGCGCCGGCACCGACGAGCAGGGCGAGCACCCCGGCCACCACCAGCAGCAGCACCCGACGAGACCGGTCAGCGGGGGCGGCGTCGGCGGGCGCGGCGTCGGCGGGGTCGACCAGCTCAGCCGTCCCGGGCTCGGCCGCCACCGCGAGGTGCGTGGTGGCACCGGCGAGGGGCGCCACGGGCAGCCAGGCCACGCCGAGCAGGCGGGTGACGTCGTCGCTCGGGTCGGTGGCGGGGGCGCCGGTCACGAGGGCCAGGAGGTCGGCCGGGAGGGGCCGCTCGACCGGGTCCTTGGCGAAGGCGGCCCGCAGCGCGGGGAGGAGGGCCTCGGGGACGCCCTCGAGGTCGGGCTCCTGGTGCACCACCCGGTAGACGACCGCCGTGGGGGCGCCCTCGCCGAACGGCGGCCGGCCGGTGGCCGCGTAGGCGAGGGTGGACGCCCAGGCGAACACGTCGGCGGCCGGCGTGACGCGCTGGCCGGTGGCCTGCTCCGGCGCCATCCATCCCGCCGACCCGACCACGTGGCCGGTGCGCGTCATCGAGGTGGCGTCGCTGGCGTGGGCGATGCCGAAGTCGATGATCTTCGGGGCGTCGGAGGCCAGCAGGACGTTCGACGGCTTGAGGTCGCGGTGGACGACCCCGGCGCGGTGCAGCGAGACCAGCCCCTCGGCCAACCCGGCGGCGAGGGCCTGGAGCTGCTCCCCACCGAAGGGCCCCCGGGCCGCCACCACCTCCCCGAGGCTGGGACCGTCGACGTGCTCGGTGACCAGGTAGGGCTGTTCGGCCTCGGCGTCGGCGTCGAGGAACCGGGCGATGCAGACCCCGTGGACGCGCTGGGCGGTCTCCACCTCCCGGCGGAACCGGGCCCGGAAGGTCGGATCGGCGGCGTACTCGGGCCGGATGAGCTTGAGGGCGACCGGCGTGCCGGCACGGGTCCGGGCCAGGTACACGATGCCCATGCCGCCCGCCCCGAGCTGCCCGGTGAGCCGGTAGGGGCCCACCTGTCGGGGGTCGTCGGGACGGAGGGGCGAGAACGGCACGGTCGACCATCCTCGCGGACGGGGCGGCCCGCGGCGGCGGCGCGACGGGCCGAGGCGCGGGCGCGGCACCGGCGCGGCGCCGGTCGCCCCCGACCGGCTGTCCGGCCGGTGGCGCTCGTCACGGGCCGGTGACCAGGTCGTTCAGACGGTGGTGATGGTCCCGAAACACGGTGCTGCCACCATCGGGGGGTGGCAGCTGTCCTGGCCGGCTTCACCGTCGGCATCACCGGCGATCGCCGAGCCGACGAACAGGCCGAGCTGCTCCGTCGCCGCGGGGCCACGGTGGTCCACGGGCCGATGATCGAGACCCGGGGCCTCGCCGACAGCCCGGAGCTCCGCGAGGCCTGCGAGGCGCTGCTCGCCGAGCCGCCCGACCTGCTGGTGGCCACCACGGGGGTGGGCGTCCGCTCCTGGATGGAGGCGGCCGACGGCCTCGGCCTCGGCGAGCGCCTCCGTGCCGTGCTGGCCGATGCCGAGGTGGTGGCCCGCAGCCCCAAGGCGGCCGGCGCCCTGCTCACCGCCGACCTCCCCCTCCACTGGCGGGCGCCGGGCGAGCGGACCCAGGACGTGCTCGACCACCTCGAGACCCGCGACCTCCGCGGCCTGCGCATCGCCGTCCAACGCGACGGCGCCGAGGAGCCGGCGCTCGCCGACGCCCTGCTCGCCCACGGAGCCCGGGTGGTGGACGTGCCGATCTACCGCTGGATGCTCCCGAGCGACCCGGCGCCGGCCCACCGCCTCCTCGACGACCTGGTCGACCGCCAGCTCGACGCCATCACGGTCACCAGCTCACCGGCGCTCGCCAACCTGCTCACGCTGGCCGCCACCCGCCCCGATCACGCCGCGGTGCACGAGGCCCTCGCCCGCGAGGTCCTGGTGGCGTGCGTGGGCCCGGTCTGCACCTCGTCGGCCCGCGCCGTGGGCATCACCCGGATCGTGCAGCCCGAGCGCTTTCGCCTCGGGTCGATGGTGCGCCACCTCACCGAGGCGCTGGCCGCCACGGCGTGGCGCCTCACCCTCGGCACCACCTCGCTGGCCGTCCAGGGCGGCCTGGCGACGGTCGACGGCGTCGACGTGCAGCTCACCCGGCGCGAGCAGCTCGTGCTGGGCCAGCTTGCCGTCGCCGGCGGCGCCGTGGTCCCCAAGTCCGAGCTGGCCCGGTGCGGGTGGGGCCCCGAGGTCGACCTCCACGTGGTCGAGGTCACCGTCGGTCGCCTCCGGGCCAACCTCGGGGCCGCGGGGGGCGCGGTCGTCACCGTGCCCCGGCGGGGCTACCGCCTCGCCGCCCCACCCACCCGCTGACCCGGCCCCCACCCCGCCGACCCGGCCCACCCGTGGGCGCGGCGACGGCCCGGGCACGGGCCCGGGCCGTCGTCGCCGTGGAGGTCAGCCGTGGCAGGTCAGGGGGGCGGGCCGTCGAGCCGGGCCCGGCCCAGGTGGGTCAGGCGGCCCCGGCGAGGGCGGGCGGGCCGACGGCCACGGAGGTCTCGTCGGGCTCGGGACCGGTCTCCCAGCGCTCGGCCATCACCGCCTCGAGGTGGGCGGCGAAGCCCTCGTGGCCGATGCGGTGGACCGAGGCCGAGAGGGTCTCGCCGGCCCGCCGCAGCGCCTCCCAGACGCCGATCACCGCGTCGACGGCGGCGGGCACGTCGTCGGCCGCCACCCGGCCCACGACCTCGCCCACGACCCCGGCGGCCAGGTCACCGCCGAGGAAGAGGTGGTAGCCGAGCCGGGTGGCGCCGGCGATGCGGACCTTGCTCCCGGCCAACCCGATGTCGGCAGCCTGGTGCTGGGCACAGGAGTTGGGGCAGCCCGAGACGGAGACCCGGAGGGCCGAGTTCCGCCGGAGGCCCGCGGAGGCGAGCAGCAGCCGGCCGGTGTCGGGGGCCTCGGCGATGCCGATGGCGCAGACCGAGGCGCCGGTGCAGGCCCGCACCGCCGCGGACGGCGACTCGCCGGTGAAGGTCAGCCCCCGTGGCGTGATGGCCCGGCGGATGGCGTCGACCTCGGCCACGGGCACGTTGCGCAGGACCACGTCCTGGTCGCGGCCCAGGACCAGCGACCCGTCGCCGTGGCGGTCCGCCAGGTCGGCGAGCAGCTCGAGCTCGGAGCGGTTGGTGTCCCCGAGCGGGATCTCGATGGTGACCGAGGCCAGGCCCGGCGTGCGCTGCGGGCGGACGCCGGCCGACCAGCCACCGACCGGGCGGTGGCGGAGGATGGCCGCCTGGCCCTCGTCGTTGAGCAGGGGCACGGGCACCGGCTCCGGGTGCGGCCGGGTGCGGGCCACTGCGAACGCCTCCTCCCAGGCGGTGCGGAAGCCGTCGGCGCCGAGCTGCTTCACCACGAACTTGAGCCGCCCGTTGACGGGCTTCTCGAGGTCCCCGTGGGCCACGAACACGTCGACGAGCGCCTCACAGGCGGCCAGCACGTCGGCACGGGGGACGAACTCGGCCAACGGCACCGACAGGGACGGTGACTTCCCCAGGCTGCCGCCGGCCGACACGACGTAGCCCGGCTCCCCGTCGAGGACGGTGGAGACGAAGGCGACGTCGTTGATCAGGGCATCCTCCACGCAGCGGGGCGACCCGCCGAACGCCATGTTGATGCGGCTGGGGAGGATGCAGTTCAGCTCGGCCGAGCGGGCCAGGATGGCGTCGCTGGCGGCCCGGGCGTCGGGGAAGCAGTCGAACGGCTCGTCGAGCGAGACGCCGGCGTCCTCCGAGCACATCACGTTGCGGAGGGTGTGGCCGCAGGCCGATCGGGTCGAGAGGCCCACGCGCTCGAGCTCGGCGAGCAGGTCGCGGACGGCGCGGTCCTGCACCCAGTGCAGCTCGAGGTTCTGCCGGGTGGTCAGGTGCAGCCAGTCCTCGCCGTAGCGGTGGGCGAGGCGGGCCACGGCCCGGGCCTGGCCGGCGGGCAGCAGCCCCCCGGGGATCCGCACCCGCACCATGAAGCGGTGGTCCTGCTGCTGCGGGCAGACGCCCCAGGTCTTGAGCGAGTAGCGGTCGTCGGCGGACAGCCAGCCATCACCCTCGGTGGCCATGCGCTCCAGGTCGACGGGGAGGCCGGCTCGCTTCGCCGCGGGGATGTTGGGTCCTGCCATGGGGCGACCGTACGGACGGCGGGTTTCGCGCTGCCGTCCGCTGCGTTGCCACCCGATCACGTTCACCTCACCGGGCGCCGGCCACCTCGTGAGGAGCGGTGGGTGGGGTGCCCGGCCTCAGGTGCGGTAGACGCTGGCCAACCAGGCGCCGGTGAGCGGCACCTCGGTGAGGGCGTGGGCGGCGGCGAGCATCCACCGCGCCACGTCGCCCGGGTCGGCCTCGCCGGGCGCGGTGACCACCAGGCCGCGACGGGGGTGGTCGGCCACCTTCAGCCAGCCGGCACCGGGGAGGAGCTCGAGGTCGGCCAACCGGGCCAGCGCGCCGGGACCCGACCCGTGCTCGATGCCAACGGTGGACCGTCCGCCCGCTCGCTCCGGCGGGGTCCAGGTCACCATGGGCACGGCGTCGCCCCGGGAGGAGAACACCGCCACCACCAGCCTCCGGGGCGGGGGCTCGGCCCCCGGCTCCACCTCGGGGGTCAGGTTGACCCACCCGGCGCCCGCGCCGGCCAGGTCGTGGAGGAGGTCGGTGAGCGGGCCGAGGTCGTCCTCGGTGAACGCCAGTTCCTCGGCGGGGGCCAGTGCCATCGCGGGGAGGCTACGGGACCGGTTCCGTCGGCCCCGCCGTCAGGCGCCGGCGCCGGCGCCGGCCGCGGCGACCAGCTCGTCGAAGGTCTCCACGGAGATCTCGCCGTTGACGCGCTCGACGACCCGGCCCTCGGCGTCGACCACCACGAAGTAGGGGAAGCCGCTCAGGCCGTAGGCCCGGTCGGCCGCGCCCTCGGCCGAGTCGGCGAGGACCGGCGCGGTCCACGCTTCGTCCTCGAGCCACTCGCTCGGCGGGTAGTTGCCCCGCTCGGCGGCCACCCCGGTGGACACCGTGAGCAGCTCGACGTCGTCGGGCATCGGGGTGTCACGGAGGTGCTCGACGATGCGCGGCACCTCCTTCTGGCAGTGGGGGCACCAGTGGGCCACGAACAGGATCACCTTGGCCCCTCCGTCGGGCCCGATGGTCAGGGCCTCGCCGTCGAGCGAGGTGCCCGACAGGGTGGGGATGGTCTGGCCCACGGCGGCGTCGGATGCGGCATCGGGATCGTGGGGTGGGAGCGCGTCGCCGGTGACCTCCACCGCGGCGACCTGGCGACCCGCCACGTCGGGGTCCACGTCGTCGCCCGCCCCGCGCGCCAGGACCACGGCGATGATCCCGAGCACGATCACCAGCCCGAGCCCGACGTACCAGACGATCGGGCCGCGGTCGGTTCGTCTCACAGGGCTGCTCATGGTGCCTCCAGGGCGGTGGGGGTGCCCGCGGGGCGGGCGGTGGCGGGGGTGGGCCGGGCGATGGCCACCAGGACGATGATCAGGGCGAAGCCCGAGAGGGCCATGGTGGGGATGGTGAGGTAGCCGAGCTCCTCCACCCACACGATCGAGCAGGGGTTGGCCGGGTCGCAGGCGCTGGTCTCGAGGTCGGGGTAGCGCTCCACCAGCAGGTGGTAGCTGGAGATGAGGGCGCCGATCCCGGCCAGGGCCAGCGCCACCGGGCGGGCGCGCCGAGACCGCGCCACCGCCGACACGCCCAGGATCAGGACCAGCGGGTACATCGCCCCGCGCTGGTACCAGCAGAGGCGGCAGGGCGGGAAGTGCGCCACCTCGGAGAGGTAGAGGCTGCCGCTGGTGCAGACGGCGGCCACGACGGTCGCCAGGCCGAGCGCCTGCGGGGCCACCTCGGCCACCGCCCGGTCCCGCGCCCGGCGCAGCGTGGCGGACGAGCGGCTGCCCAGGGCGAGCACCAGCGCGACCACCACCGCCGCCTGCGCCACCAGGGCCAGCAGGGCGAAGAAGAGGGTGACGGTGGAGGTGTCCATGGGGTCCTGGGGCGGTGAGGGAGGTCGGTCGGGTGCGCACGGATCACGCGCCCGCCACCGGATCGGTCGAACGGCAGGCAGGCGCAGTTCCCCTCGGCCAGGGACGGCCCCACCCGATCGATCAGGTCAAGACGGTGCGCTGGAGGTTCCGGAGCGACCACCACCCGAACGGGACGGGCAGCCAGTAGGTGATCAGGCGGAACAGAAAGACGGCGGAAAGGGCGTCGGTGGCCGGGATGCCGGTGCCGGTGAGCGCGGCGATCAGGGCCGCCTCGACCGCCCCCACCCCGCCGGGGGTCGGGGCCGCCGACGCCAGCGACGACGCCGTCAGGTACAGCAGGCCCAGCTTCGGGAACGACAGCGAGATGTCGACCGCCCGGCTGGCCTCGGTGAAGGCCACGATCCCGGCGACCTTGCCGACCAGCGTGGTGACGAACAGGGTGACGAACCGCGCCGGCTGGCGAGACAGGCGCCGGAGCGTCACCCACACCTGCCGCACGGTGGTCCCCAGCCGTCGGGCCACCACCCGCCGGCCCCACGGCGTCAGCCAGACCACGCCGGCCAGGACCGCCAGCACCGCCAGCGCCACGGCCACCGAGCTGGCCCGCGGGAGCTCGAAGGTAAGCCCGCCGGCCGACGACCCGGCCCACGCCGCGAAGGTCCCCAGCACCACCAGCTGACCGATGCCGCTGGTGACGCTGGTGAGGCCCACGCCCGCGGCGGCCGTGCCCAGATCGCCGCCGCGCTGCTGGAGGTAGCGGACCCGCAGGGCCATGCCGCCCGAGTTGGCCGGGGTGAAGCGGTTGAGGAACGACTGGGCCACCATGACCCGGACCACCTCGGCGAACGGCAGGCGCTGCGGGGCGACCGCCATGAATGTGCCCGCGCCGGTGAGGTACGGCACGGTGCCGAGCACCACCAGACCCGGGATCGACCACAGCGACACCGCGCCCAGGGCCGTGGAGATCTCCGACCAGCTCGAGGCGAACGCCAGCAGCGTGTAGGCCACGACCACGCCGCCCGCCAGGCTCACCAGCTGTCCCAGCTTGATCCGCTCGATGTCGGCCAGCTCGTAGGCGACGCCCCCGGCGGCGGCCTGGAGGCGGCTGCGCACCGCGGGCAGCACGTGGTCCTGGCCGCCCAGGGCGGCCTGCACGTCGGCGGGGAGGGCCAGCGGCTGGACCAGCGGCAGCGCGGTGGCGAGGTCGTCGGGCCCGAGGGCCCGCGCCGCGGCCGCCACCGAGCGCTCGGCGCCCACGATGAGCGCCAGGCTGGTGACGAGCTGGGCCACGTCGGTGGCCAGCAGGAGCGGGCTGGCCTGGTGGCCGGCCCAGCGGAAGTCGATCAGCGCCACCGGCGGCACCCGGGGCCGGGCCGGGTCGTCGTCGGCACCGGCCCGGGCGGCGGGGTCGGGGCCGGCATCGAGGTCGACGAAGACGTGCTGGGCGGTGAGCCAGCGGTGGGCCAGACCCTGGGCGTGGAGCCGGACCACCTGGGCCCAGATGGCGTCGAGCAGGTCGTCGGACACCAGCTCGAGCGGGAGGTGGTCGAGCCGCACGCCGCGCACGGGGGCGAAGGCGAGGAGGCCGTCCCCGTCGGGGGTGGTGCCCGCCGCCAGCACGTCGGGCACCGCCACGCCGGCACGCGCCGCGAGGAGGGCCGAGAGCGCCTCGTGCTCCACCAGCCGGCTCGGCGTCCAGCTCGGGCGCAGGTCGTCGAGATCCTTCACGCGGAGCTGCTTGACGATGCGCAGGATGAGGTAGAGGTCCCGCTCGTCGCGCCCCAGCAGCTTCACGAAGGCCCGCCGGCCGTCGGCGGTGTCGGCCAGGAAGGTGCGGGCGTGGTCGGCGTCGACCTCGGCCGCACCGATGCGGACCGCGGGGAAGCCGGCGGCGCCCAGGCCGGCGAGCACCGCCCGGCGGCTGGCCCGCCGCCGTGGCGAGCCGACCGCCACGAGGACGGCCGAGCCGATCACGGCGCCGACCGCGATGGTGACGGCCAGGTTGAGCGGGACGGCCACCGCCGTGACCACCCGGCTGAACCCGGCGACGGCCAGGCCACCCGCCGCCACCCGCCGCCACCCGCTCGGGATGACCGGCCCGAGCACGACGAGGGCGGCCGTGAACCCGGCGAGGTAGGCGCCCGACGGGAACGCCGCGCCCACGAGCCACGACGGCCGCTCGGTCACCTCGATGACCGCGTTGGGCACGGCGTCGTCGAGCTGCGACTGGAGGAGCGCCATGACGGAGGCGGCGCTGGCCGCGGCGCCCGCCGCGGTGGCGAGGAGGCGCCATCGCCGCCACAGGACCACGATCACCAGCGCCGGCACCACCGTCGCCAGCAGCTGGGTGGTGCCCAGCAGCAGGTCGCGGACCCAGCGCGGCAGCCGGTTGACGAGCTGGACGAGGTCGACGGCCACCGAGCGGACCACCTCGGCGTTGCCGACCACGAGCAGCACGAGGGCGATCAGGAACGTCGCGGCGAACAGGAGCCGGAGGAGGTCGGCCGGGTGCCGGCTCCAGGCCGGTCCGGACAGCAGGTCGTCCTCGTCGTGGACCGCCTCGTCGCCGTCGATCGGCGCAACCGTGACGCGCGTCGCAGCAACCACGATCCGCAGTCTTGCCGACCGGTCGCACGATCGGTGGCCGGTGCGGGCCGGTGCGCCGAGCCGGTGCGGCCGGTGGGGCCTTTGCGGCGAGCCGATCACCGGATCGAGCCGGCCCGCCCGTGTCTAGTCTGGGCGCGGTGGCGGGACACCACGAGGTCGAAGGCGGAGGACCCGCGGTCGCCGATCCGATCGGACGGGGCTACCGCGCGCACCTCGACGGGTTGCGCGCCATCGCGGTGTACCTGGTGGTGGTCTTCCACGCCGGCAGCGACCGGTTCGTCGGGGGCTTCATCGGCGTCGACGTCTTCTTCGTGCTGTCGGGCTACCTGGTGACCCAGCTGCTGCTGCGGGACCTCCGCGGTGGCGGGTCCATCCGGTACGACCGCTTCTACGCCCGCCGCTTCCGCCGCCTGCTACCCGCGTCCTTCGTCGCCCTGGTCGGCACGGCGGTGGTGTACTCGGCGGTGGCGTCGCCGGCGAGCGCGGAGGCGGCGCTCGATGCCTTCCGGGCCGCGTTCCTCTACGTCGCCAACTGGTTCTTCATCGACCAGTCGGCCGACTACTTCGCCGCGGACATCGAGTCGAACCCCGTCATCCACTTCTGGTCACTCGCGGTCGAGGAGCAGTTCTACCTCCTCGCTCCCCTGGTGCTGGGAGGCCTGTTCGCCGCCACCCGGCGGCTCGGCACCGCCGCCCATCGGGTCCGACAGCTCGTGGTGGCCGGGGGCGCCGTGGCGTCGGTCGGCCTCGCGCTGAGCCTGCGCGGCACCAACCTGAACCGGGCGTACTACGGCACCGACACGCGGGCGTACCAGCTCCTGGCCGGCGCCCTCCTCGCCCTCACACCAGGGCTGATCGTGCGGGCCGGCCGGCCGCGCACCGTCCGGGTCGCCGTGCGGGTGGCCACCCCCGTCCTGCTCCTCGCCCTCCTCGGCCTGGCCACGCACGTCGTCGACGTCGACCCCGTCGAGCGAGGGGTCCTCGTCACCGCCGTCACCGTGGCCCTCCTCGTGGCCCTCGAGAGCGCCACCGGCGGGTTCGTCAGCCGGCTGCTGTCCGTGGCGCCCCTCGTCTACCTCGGGAAGATCAGCTACGGCACCTACCTGTGGCACTGGCCGGTCCTCGTGGTGGCTCGCGAGCTGCGGGAGATGACGCCGATGTCGGCGTTCGCCATCGCCGCCCTCCTCGCCACCGCCCTGGCGTCGCTCAGCTACCACCTCCTCGAGCGGCCCATCCGCGAACGGCCCACCCCCGAGCGGGCCAACCCGGCGTTCGTCGCCACCGGTCTGGTGCTCAGCCTGATCGGCGCGCTGGTGATCATGCCCAAGGTCCTCGACGTGCCCTCGGGGAACATCGTGGCGGCCGCCGGTGACACCTCGGGCTTCACGCCCGTGCCCGACCTCGACTTCGAGACCGTGCGCCGCGACACGGGCGGGTTCCGCGGCCGCCTCGTGGAGAACTGCGACGGCGAGCCCAGCAGCACCTGCACCGTGGTGGAGGGCAGCGGCGAGCACGTCCTGGTGATCGGCGACAGCCACGCGCAGATGCTGTTCGCCGCCATGGCGACGGTGGCGCGCGACCTCGACCTCACCCTGTCGACCGCGGCGTCGGGCGGCTGCCCCTGGCAGCGGCGCGTGAACCTGGGTGACGACGGCGGCGCCGCCGACCAGGTTCGGATCGAGGACTGCAAGCGGGTGCGGCGGGACCTCTACGAGCGGGTGATCCCGGAGCTGCAGCCCGACGTGATCCTGGCGGTGTCCCGGGACTACCTCACCCGCCGCCCCGGCGCGGTCTACGACGAACGCGACGAGCCGATCCCCGCCGCCTCGCCCGCCGAGCTGCGCTCGCTGATCGAGACCGACACGAAGCGATCGCTGGCCACGCTCCGCGAGCACGCCGATCAGGTGGTGATCGTCGAGCCGATCCCGGTCGACACCGTGCAGGACCCCTTCGACTGCCTCACCAAGAGCGAGGTCGTGGAGAGCTGTCGCTTCGTCGCCAACCTCGAGCCCCTGCCGGTCGAGCAGATCTACCGCGACGCGGCCGACGGCGAGCACGTCTGGTCCGCCGACTTCGATCGCCTGGCCTGCCCGTTCCTCCCGATCTGCGATCCGATCATCGACGGCCGCGTCACCCGGTTCGACAACCAGCACCTGGCCCCGGCCTTCTCGGTGAGCCTGGCCGACGACATCGCCACCTACCTGCTCCTGGCCGGCATCGTCGACCCCGCCCCCTGATCCCGGACGCCGATCATCGCTGGCAGCCGAGGGTCACGTCCTGGTGGACCGCCGGATCGCCACGCCCGCCTCGGTGGTGCCCCCCGGCGACGACTCGTCGCGCGAGCCCTGACCGACCGGCGGTCTCGACCGCGCCTCGCACGGCACGCGCACGACCACGGAAACCCGAGTCCGATCGCCGGCCCCGGGTGCGAGGCTCGGGAAATGGCGAGGGACATGGGCGTCGATCCCTTCGTGGGGGCAGGGACGTGGGCGGTCCTGCTGGTGGAGGGGGCGAGCGACCGGGCCGC
>JBBRFU010000059.1:0-19935 GCA_038241315.1 Acidimicrobiales bacterium
CTGCCGGGCCGGTGCCGACACCAACGACCGGACAAGTCCCGTCAAAGGCACGAAGCCAGTCAGCGGAAGGGTCACGACCGCTGGTGTCGGCGAAAGCCCAGCACGAACGCCGAGCCCTCGCCGATCCTCACAGTCAGCCGAAGGCGGTGGCGCCGCTCTGGAGGCCGAGGAGCACGACGATGACGATGCCGATCACCAGGCCGATGACCAGGGGCGGGACCACGAAGAAGTCGCCGCCGGAGCCGTGCTCGTCGTGGCCGCCGTGGTCGCTCTGGTGGTCGTCGTGGCCGTGGGCGTCGTGCCCGAGGGCGACCGAGCCGTGGGCGTCGTGGGGGTCGTGACCAGCAGCCATGGCCGTCAGCTTCGCCCACACCGACCGGCCGGCGCCACCTGGGCCGGCCACCCGGCGCGCCGGGCACCCGGCCGTCGGGATCAGCGGCCGGCGACCGGGCGGATGAAGGTGGAGGGCGGGAGGTCGATGCCGGCGGCGGCGAGCGACTCGGCGATGCGCACCCGCAGGAGGCGGCTCACCCGCCACTGGGCACCGGGTCGGGTCTTGCCCTGCACCCGGATGGTGGCGGCGTCGGGGCCGAGGTACTCGATGCCCAGGACCTCCGGGCTGTCGAGCACGTCGGGACGGGCCTCGTCGGACGCCCACACCGCGTCGGCGGCCGCGGCGATCACCGCGGCGGCCTGCTCCAGGTCGGCGTTGGGGGCGACCGGCACGTCGAGCACGGCCCGGGCCCACTGCTGGGACTTGTTGCCCACCCGCAGGATCTGGCCGTTGGGCACGTGCCAGACGGTGCCGTTCTGGTCGCGGAGGCGGGTGACGCGCAGCGTGACCTGCTCGACGGTGCCCGAGGCCTCCCCCAGGTCGACCACGTCGCCGACGCCGTACTGGTCCTCGATCAGCATGAAGATGCCCGAGAGGAAGTCCTTGACCAGGCTCTGGGCGCCGAAGCCGAGGGCCACGCCGGCCACCCCGGCGCCGGCGAGGAGGGGCCCGAGGTTCAGCCCCAGGGCGCCGAGGACGTAGATCAGCGCGAAGGCCCAGATGACCCCGGAGCAGATGCTGCGGAGGACGATGGCGATCGTCTGGGCGCGGGCCGCGGCCCGCAGGTTGACCTCGCCGGTGGCCAGGAACACCGACGGCGTGCGGTCTCGCATGCGCTTGAGCCGACCCGACTCCTGCGAGCCCTCGATGCGGGCCGAGAACCGCTTGATGCCCCGCCGGACGAGGCGGTTCAGCACCCAGGCACCCACCAGCACGAAGATGATCTGCAGGGGCGCACCGGTGAGCCAGTCGGCCAGCTTGGCCAGCCCGATGCTGTCGGTCTGCTCCACGACGAACCGGCAGGCGTTGCCCGGCGCATCGCCGCACGCCTCGGTCCGGCGAGCCGGGTCGATGTCGGAGAACAGGTTCGGAGCAGCGAGGGCCATGTGGTCGCCCACCCTACCGACGGCCCCCGGACCGTCTCCGACGCCCCATGACCGACGTCACGGGGCGACGGGCGCCGCGACCGGTGGCGCCCCGCTGCTCAGAGCCCGCGGTTCACGTAGGCGCGGCCGATGAAGAACGCCATGGCGGCCGACAGCATGCCGACGCCGGTGAGCACCGCGAGCCAACGGGTGCGGGTGGGCGAGTCGGAGCGGCCGAACCAGCTGGCGGCGAGGAAGAAGCCCAGGGGCATCAGCCCGCCCACGTAGTGGATGTACAGCTGGTTCGAGCCCATGTTCTGGTCGAGCAGCTTGATGCCGAGCAGCGCCTGCACCATCAAGGTGAGCTGGGCGACGGCCAGGAGGACGCGGCCGGCACGGTCGAGCCGCCGGCCCTTCAGGGCCAGGCGGGCGAGGTGCACGGTGGCGGCCACCATCGCCAGCACCACGATGGCGCCCGAGGTGCGGTGCACCGCGGGCTGCAGCACCAGGTTGTCGATGGTGCCGTCGCCGTAGGGCCCATCGGCGGCCAGCAGCCCGCCGACCCAGCCCCTCACGGCTCGCTGGTGGTGGTGGACGCCTCGTCGGCGGGTGCGGTGGTGGTGGACGCCTCGTCGGCGGGTGCGGTGGTGGTGGACTCGCCGCCCTCGGGCACGGTGGTGGACGCGCCCTCGGCCGGCACCGAGGTGTCGACGGGCGGCGTGGTGGTGGTGGCCGGCGGCGCGTCAGCCGCCTCGACCAGCTCGATGATGAAGACCAGCGGGTCGTTGGCGCCGATGGCCGGGGGGCTGCCCGTGGCGCCGTAACCCAGCGCCGAGGGGATCTCGATCTGGCGCAGCCCGCCGACCTTCATGCCCTCGATCCCGGTGGCGAAGCCGGGGATGGTGCCCTCGCCCAGGGTGAGGGGGAAGGGCTCGCCGTTGTCCCAGGACGAGTCGAACTGCTGCCCCGAGGCGCACGACACGCCGAGGTACTGCACGGTCACGTAGTTGCCCGCCTCCACGGGGTCGCCCGTGCCCTCCTTCAGGTCCGTCTTGACCACCTCGTCGGCCGGTGCCTCGAGGGGCATCTCGACGGTGGCGGGCTTGCCGGAGCCCTCGGGGCCGGCCGGCACCGTGGCGGCGTTGCAGTAGAGCGGCGTGCCGGACACGGCCACCAGGTCGACGACGAACACGAGCGCCTGGTCGGCGGCGATGCCCTGGGCGAGGTTGCCCTCCTTGCCGTAGGCCAGGTCGGCCGGGATGGTGAGCTGCCGGCGACCGCCCACCTTCATGCCCTCCAAGCCGGTCTCGAGGCCGGCGATGAGCTGACCGGATCCGAGCGTGGCGGTGATGGGCCGTTCGTCGGCGAAGGTGTCGGTGAAGACCTTGGCATCGGCGGCGGTGGCGCCGACGAGATCGAGGGTGAGGTACGTGTCGGTGTCGATCCCGCAGCCCTTCCCCTCCTCGAGGTCGTCGGTCTCCACCTCGGCGGGAGCGTCGGCGACGGCCTCCACGGTGGGGACCTCGGTGCTGCGCTCGGTCTCGGTGGGCTGGCAGCCGAGTCCGTCCTCGACCACCTTCCCGCCGAGGTCATCGGAGCTCCCGCACGCGGCGAGGAGGACGACGGTGGCGATGGCGGCGGCGCGACGCCCTGGGGTGCGGATCGACATGGCCGGAGACCCTATCGAACGACCCTCCGGGGTCCGCAGCACGGCCTCGCCGACGGCCGTCGGTCGCCCCCGCCCGGCCGGTGCCACCGGGGCCCGCCCTGGGGCGCCGGCACCCCCTCCGGTAGCGTGTCGCCCCGTGACGATCACGGGGAGACGGCGGCGGCGGGCGGGAGCTCTCGCGCTCCTCGTAGCGGTCCTCTCGCCCTGCGTGGTCGGGGCCGGGATCGAGCCGGCCGGGGCGCAGCCGGCCCCCACCCTCGCGCCCACCGCGCCGCCGCCCATCGAGGTCGACGGCCTCGACCCCGTGCTCGACGCCGTGGCGGTCGACGAGACCGAGGACACCCGCCGGGCCGACGGCCGCTACGTGGCCGCGCAGCAGGCCGAGGGCGACGCCACGCTCGGCTTCGTGGCCGCCGATCGCAACCGCATCGACCTCATCACCCGGTCGGCCGACGCGGACCGCACCGTGGCCGAGGCCGAGGGTGCGGTGCGCGCCGCCCGCGACGAGGTCGCCGCCCAGGAGGCGGAGCTGGCCGCCCGCCAGCAGGTGGCCGCGGCGCGCAAGGCGGCCCTGGTGGTCGAACAGGACGCCCTCCGGTCGGTGGTCAGCTCGGTGTTCACCTCCGAACCGTCCGAGGATCTGGCCGGCTTCGGGACCTTCGAGCAGATGACCGTGGGCCGGCGTCGACAGGACGTCCGCGACCGCACCGTCGACATCCAGTCGGACATCGTCGACGAGCACGACCGGAGCTGGCGGACCGCCCGTGGCGCGGTGGCCGCCCAGGAGCGCCGGCTGGACCGGGCCGAGGCTGCGCTCACCGCACGCGAGGCCGAGCTGGCCGACGCCACGTCCCGCCGCGAGGACCTCGGGGTGTTCCTCCAACAGGCCCAGCAGGACGTGCAGGATCGCCTCACCGACCTGGCCGCCGCGGGCGAGGCCCGGCTCGACGCCCTCGTGGAGCGGCGCCGGGCCCGGCTGCTGGCCCGCGTCGACGGCCTCGACCTCACGCTGGTGGCGCTCGACGCCTACTGGCGGGCCTCGGGCGTCGCTCCCTGCGCCATCCCGTGGTGGATCCTCGCCGGCGTGGGCAAGGTCGAGACCCACCACGGCACCGCCCACGGCAGCCAGGTGGGCGCCGATGGCCTCACCTCGGTGCGGATCCTCGGCATCGCCCTCGACGGGCGCCCCGGCGTGGCCGCCATCGGCGACTCCGACGGCGGCCTGCTCGACGGTGACGGCACCTGGGACCGGGCGGTCGGGCCGATGCAGTTCATCCCCGGCACGTGGCGACGCTGGGCGGGCGACGGCAACGGCGACGGCACCGCCGATCCGCACAACCTCTACGACGCCGCGGCCGCCGCCGCCAACTACCTCTGCTTCGGCCGGGTCGACCTGGCCGACGAGGCCGCCGCCCGGGTTGCGCTGCTGTCCTACAACCGCTCGGTGCCCTACGGCACCAAGGTCCTGGCCGAGGGCCGCGCCTACCGCGAGGCGCTGGACCTGCCCGACCGCGGCCCCGCCCCGCTGCCCGCGGTCCCCGGCTGACGAGTGGCCCCTGGCCGACGAGCGCCCCACGGGGGCTCGTCGCACGCCGGCTCCCGGAGCCGTAGCCCACGGTCTGCGATCAGAGCAGGGAGCCGACGCCCGACTCGAGGTCGAGCAGGAACCGCTTGCGATCGACCCCGCCGCCGAAGCCGGTGAGGCTGCCGTCGGCGCCGATCACGCGGTGGCAGGGGACGATGATCGACAGCGGGTTGCGGCCGTTGGCGAGCCCCACCGCCCGGGAGGCGCCGGCCTGGCCCAGCTCGAGGGCCAGCTGGCCGTAGCTGCGGGTCTCGCCGTAGGGGATGGCCCGCAGCCGCGCCCACACCCGCAGCTGGAAGTCGGTGCCCACAGGATGCAGGGGCAGGTCGAAGGCGGTCCGCTCCCCGGCGAAGTACTCGTCGAGCTGGTCGGCCGCCTCGGCGAAGGCGCCGTCGGCCCGACGCAGGCCGGCGGCGACGTCGCCCGCCCGACCGTGGCGCTCGAACCAGCACCCGGTGAGCACGTCGCCCGTGCCGGTGAGGGTGAGGTCGCCCACCGGGCTGGGCACCATCGTGAAGACCGTCGGGCCGGAGGTGCGGGTGGGAGAGGTCATGGCCCCACGGTACGGCCGGTGCCCCGGCCTCCGCTGGCGGCCATCGGACATCCAGGGACGGGGTGGTGCGACGGCGGAGGATGGGCGGGGTTGGTGGTCGGGCACGGGGGCGGATAGGACGGCGCCCGTGCGCGTGCCCTCCACCGACGGCGTCACCCTCGAGCTCCACGACCTCGGCGGCGACGGCCCCACCCTCCTGATCGCCCACGCCACCGGCTTCTGCGCCGGCGCCTACCGGCCCCTGGCGGCTCGGCTGGCGGCCGACTTCCACGTCTGGGCGCTCGACTTCCGCGCCCACGGGGAGGCCACCCGACCCGCCGGCGACGACCTCGGCTGGCGGGGGATGGCCGACGACGTGCTGGCCGTGGCCGACGCGCTGGACGACGGACCGCTCCTGGCCTTCGGCCACTCCATGGGCGGGGCGTGCTTGGTGGCGGCGGAGCTGCGGCGGCCGGGCACGCTGCGCGCCGCGCACCTCTTCGAGCCCATCATCGTGCCGGCCGGGTTCGACTCCCTGCCCGGCGGCAACCCGCTCGCCAACGCCGCCCGGCGCCGGCGGCCGGGCTTCCCCAGCCGCCTCGAGGCGCTCGATCGCTACGCGTCGCGGCCGCCCCTCGGCACCTTCCGGGCCGACGCCCTCTCGGCCTACGTCGAGCACGGCTTCGTCGATGCCCCCGACGGGACGGTCCGCCTCCGGTGCCTCCCCGAGGACGAGGCCGCCGTGTTCGAGGCGTCCGGGAAGCCGCTCATCGCCGACGTCGGCGCCGTGACCACGCCCATCGTGGTGGGCTGCGGGTCGCGCGACGCGTCGCCGGGACCCGCCGACTTCGCCCCGGCGATCGCCGATGCCCTGGGCGACGCCACCCTGGTCCGGTACGGCCACCTGAGCCACTTCGGCCCGTTCCAGGACCCCGACACCCTCGCCGAGGACGTGACCCGGTCGTTCACCGGGGTCTGACCCACCCACGGACCCGCCCCGGGCGCCGGACGTCCGTCAGCACGCAGCGTCGGCCGCGCCCTCAGGCCAGGTAGCCGGGCGACACGTGGTCGTCGGGCGGCAGCTCGCCGTCGGTGACCGCCAGCACCTGCTGGGCCATCAGCTCGGCGTTGCCCCGCAGGGTGGTGGCGAACGCGGTGTCGGCCGCGTCGCGCCCGGTGGCGATCCGCACCAGGGAGGAGCGAGGGGCCAGCCGGGTGGCGTCGACGACGTGCCAGCCCGTGGGCGTGTGGGCCTCCACGACGGCGTGGAAGTCCATGGGGGTGAGGCCGGGCGCGTAGACCGCGGCGAGCCGAGCCGGCACGCCGAGGGCCCGCAGGAGCGTGATGGTGAGGTGGGCGAAGTCCCGGCACACGCCGGTGTTGGTCAGCAGGGTCTCCACCGAGGAGTCGAGCGGGCCGCTCGAACCGGGCGCGTAGGCCAGGCGCTCGAACACCCAGGCCCCCACCTGCTCGGGCAGGTCCGGCTCGCCGCGGAGGTGGCCGAGCTCGGCCGCCGCGAAGCCGGCGAGCAGGTCCGATCGGCAGTAGGCGCTCTGGTGCAGGGCGGTGATGTCGTCGGCGTCGAACACCATCGGTCCGGCGCCGGCGCCGGCACCGGCGCGGGGCGGGACGGGGACGGGCGGCGGGCCCACGGTGGCCTCGTAGGTCAGGCGCAGGGTGCCTGCGCCCGTGTCGACCACGTGCACCCGGGTGCCGTCGGGGGTGGTGAGCTCGCGGGGCGGGTCGATCGGCGCCCCGTCGAGCGACACCGTGAGCGCCTCGGTGCGGAGCGCACCGGCGGCAGGCGACACGGCCACCTGGAGCGCGAGGGAGGTGTCGTCGCTCATCTCGAAGGTGAGCCAGCAGGCGACGCTCCGGTCGCCGGTGGGGGGTGCAGCCATGCCCCAGCCTCGCGCCCCGGGGTCACGGCCCGGACCAGCGGCCCCCGCCACCCGTCGACGGGCGGCGAACTGAAACAGGTTCTAGTCTGCGGCGGCTCTCTCCCCCACCTCCGGAGGAACCCGATGCCCGATCCCGCCCCTGCTCTCGGCTACCGGCCCTTCGACGCGGACAACCACTACTACGAGGCGCTCGACGCCTTCTCCCGCCACCTCGACCCGGCCCACAAGGCCCGGGTGTTCGACTGGGCGGTGATGGGGCGACGCACCTACCCGGTGCTGGGCGGCAAGGTCTTCCGGGGCGTCAAGAACGCCACCTTCGACCCGGTGGCGTTCCCCGGCGTGCTGGCCGACTACTTCCGCGGCAACCCGAACGACGAGGACCCCCTCGAGCTCCTCAGCCGCCACGAGCCCATCCGCCCCGAGTACCGCGACCGCGACGCCCGCCTGGCCACCATGGACGAGCACGGCCTCGACAAGGTCTGGCTGTTCCCCACCCTCGGCATGATCTACGAGTCGGCCCTCGCGCACGACCCCGGGGCCGTGATGCTCCTCTTCACCGCCTTCAACCGGTGGCTCGACGAGGACTGGGGCTTCGCCTACCAGGATCGGATCTTCGCGGCGCCCTACGTCACCCTGGTGGACGTCGACTGGGCCTGCGCCGAGCTGGAGTGGGCCCTCGACCGTGGCGCCCGCACGATCGTCACCCGCCCGGCCGCGGCGGTGACCGTCGACGGTCCCTTCTCCCCCGGCAACGCCCGCTTCGACCCGTTCTGGGCGCGGGTCAACGAGGCGGGCATCACCGTGGTGGTCCACGCCGGCGACAGCGGCTACACCTCGCACGGCTACGCCACCGACGGCTTCACCACCGACTTCGGCGGCGTGCCCCAGCCCATGCGGATGATGCAGCTGGAGCGCCCGATCGAGGACTGGCTGTCCGCCCTGGTCTGCGACAACCTCTTCCACCGCTTCCCCAACCTGCGGGTGGCCTCGGTGGAGAACGGCTCGAAGTTCCTGCCCGGCATGTTCGACCGACTGCAGGTGCTGGGGCGGAAGATGAACGGCTGGTTCCCCGAGGACCCGGTGGAGACGTTCCGCCGCCACGTCTGGATGAACCCCTTCTGGGAGGACCAGGTGGACGACGTGATCGACGCCGTGGGCGTGGACCGGGTCATCTTCGGCAGCGACTGGCCCCACATCGAGGCCCTCCCTCAGCCGCTCGACTACGTGGCCGAGGTCCGCCACCTGCCCGAGCCCCAGCAACGGCTGATCCTCGAGGGCAACGTGGCCGCCCTCAACGAGCGCCGACCGGCCTGAGGCCGGCCACGGTCGGCACCCGACCCTTCACGCAGGGTTGACACGTCGACACCGGGTGGTGTTCGCTGGTGGGCGATGCGTGCCGCGACCCACCTCCTCCTGCTTACGTAGGCACGTGACCCGCCGCGCCTGCGGCACGTGCCGAAGCCCCTCGCCGCCAGGCCGGGGGCTTCTTTCGTTTTCGGGCCCACCACGGGTCGGAACCGACGCCATCACCTGACACCCTGAAGACCCACCCCAGAGAACCGAGAGCGCGATGCCCCCGCAGCCTGCGAACCCGAAGACGATGCCGTTCGAGAAGTACGCCCCGTACGTGCCGCTCGACCTTCGCGATCGCACCTGGCCCGACAACCGGCTCACCGCCGCGCCGACGTGGTGCGCCGTCGACCTGCGCGACGGCAACCAGGCGCTGATCGACCCGATGGACCCGGCCCGCAAGCTGAAGATGTTCCAGACGCTGGTGGCCATGGGCTACAAGGAGATCGAGGTCGGCTTCCCCTCGGCGAGCCAGACCGACTTCGACTTCGTGCGCCAGCTGATCGACCAGGACCTGGTGCCCGCCGACGTCACCATCCAGGTGCTCACCCAGTGCCGCGAGGACCTCATCCGGCGCACCTACGAGAGCATCCGCGGCGCCCACCAGGCCATCGTCCACTTCTACAACTCCACCTCCACGCTCCAGCGCAAGGTGGTCTTCGGGCTCGACAAGGACGGCATCACCCAGATCGCGGTGAACGCGGCCCGCCTGTGCCGCAAGCTCGAGGAGGAGATCCCCGAGACCCAGGTGCGCTACGAGTACTCGCCCGAGAGCTACACCGGCACCGAGGTCGAGTACGCCGTGGAGATCTGCGACGCGGTGGCCGACGTCATCGAGCCCACCCCCGAGCGCACGCTGATCATGAACCTGCCGGCCACGGTGGAGATGTACACGCCCAACCTGTACGCCGACACCATCGAGTGGTTCCTGCGCACGGTGCGCAACCGGGAGAGCATCACCCTCTCGCTGCACCCCCACAACGACCGGGGCTGCGCGGTGGCCGCCGCCGAGCTCGGCGTGCTGGCCGGCGCCGACCGGGTGGAGGGCTGCCTGTTCGGCAACGGCGAGCGCACCGGCAACGTCGACCTCGTCACCTTGGGCATGAACCTGTTCGCCCAGGGCGTCGACCCCGAGATCGACTTCAGCGACATCGACGCGATCCGGCGGACCGCCGAGTACTGCAACCGCCTGCCGGTGCACGAGCGCCACCCCTACGCCGGCGACCTCGTCTACACCGCGTTCTCCGGCTCGCACCAGGACGCCATCAAGAAGGGCTTCGCCGCCCTGTACGCCGAGTCCGAGGCGGCCGGCCGGGGCAGGGACTACGAGCAGTGGGCCGTCCCCTACCTGCCCATCGACCCCGCCCACGTGGGCCGCACCTACGAAGCGGTCATCCGGGTGAACAGCCAGTCCGGCAAGGGTGGCGTGGCCTACATCATGGAGGCCGAGCACGGCTTCTCGCTCCCCCGCCGCCTGCAGATCGAGTTCTCCCGCACGATCCAGACCATCGCCGAGGACACCGGCACCGAGATCAGCCCCGGCACCATGTGGGACACCTTCTCGGCCACCTACCTCCCCGACGCCCCCGTCCTCGAGCTGCGGTCGAACGAGCTGGCCACCGACGCCGAGGGCAACGCCACCATCACCGCGCAGGTGCTGGCCGACGGGGAGGCCGCCACCATCACCGGCTCCGGCAACGGTCCCATCGCCGCCTTCGTCGACGCGCTGCGCTCGGGGCTCGGCGTGGAGATCGACGTCGTCGACTACCACGAGCACTCGCTCGGCGCCGGCGCGGATGCCACCGCCGTCTCCTACGTGGAGACCATCGACGGCGAGGGCACCACCCGCTGGGGCATCGGCACCCACCCGAACATCATCACCGCCTCGCTCAAGGCCGTGCTCTCGGCGGCCAGCCGGGCCCGGCTCGACCGGGCCTGAGCCCACGGTCGCCGGTCGTCGCCACCCCGGCGACCGGCGACCGGCGACCGGCGACCGGCGGGCTGGCGGGCGCGGCCGCCGCCGGTTGACGACTAATGCAGGTGCATTACGCTGGCCGCCGTGACCATCGACTTCACCCTCACCCCCGAGCTCGACGCCCTCCGGCTCCGCATCCGCGCCTTCGTCGACGACGTGATCAAGCCCACCGAGGCGGAGATCGGCAACCCCGACGAGCTCGACCGGGGCGACTACCTGACCAAGCTCCTGGGGCTGCGCAAGCAGGCCTACGACGCCGGCATCTGGCTCCCCCACATGCCGAAGGAGTGGGGCGGCATGGGCCTGGGCCACGTGGAGCTGGCCATGGTGCAGGCCGAGGCGGCCAAGGCCTACTACGGCCCCTTCGCCTTCAACTGCATGGCCCCCGACGAGGGCAACATGCACACGCTGCTCAAGTGGGGCACCGACGAGCAGAAGCAGACGTACCTCAAGCCGCTGTGCGACGGCACGGCCATGAGCTGCTTCGCCATGACCGAGCCCGAGGTGGCCGGGTCGGACCCCACGCTGATCCAGACCACGGCGGTCCAAGACGGCGACGAGTGGGTCATCAACGGCCACAAGTGGTTCATCTCCAACGCCAAGCGGGCGAAGTTCGCCATCCTCGTGTGCCGCACCGAGGACAACCCCGACCTGCCGCAGGCGGCCAACAGCGCGTTCATCGTCGACATCCCGTCGGAGGGCTGGGACCGGGTCCGCGAGGTCGAGACCATGCACGGAGGCTCCGGGCACTCCGAGATCGTGATCACCGACCTCCGCGTGGCCGACAGCCAGATGCTCGGTGGCCGGGGTGAGGGCCACCTCCTCGGCCAGTCCCGGTTGGGACCGGCCCGCCTGGCCCACTGCATGCGGTGGATCGCCCAGGCCGAGACGGCGCTCGACATGATGGTGGACCGCTCGCTCAACCGCTACGCCCACGGCTCGATGCTGGCCGAGAAGCAGGGCATCCAGTGGATGATCGCCGACTCCACCATGGAGCTGTACCAGGCCAAGCTCATGGTGCTCCACGCGGCCTACCGCATCGACAACGGGCTCGACTTCAAGAGCGAGGTGTCGATGGCCAAGCACTTCGTGGCGAACATGTTGGGCCGGGTGATCGACCGCTCCATCCAGGTCCACGGCGCCCTCGGCTACAGCACCGACACGCCGCTGGCCCACATGTACCAGCACGCCCGCTGGGCCCGCTTCGCCGACGGCGCCGACGAGGTGCACCAGATGCGCATCGCGCAACGCACCATCGCCGCCTACCGCGACCACGGCAGCACCCGCACCGGCACCGGCGACCTCCCCATCTAGCTCTGCGGCCGCCTGGCCGGCGCCCCACCACCCTGCGCCGATGCGGTGGGCGGGGTGGTGGGGCCGCACGGTGGCCGACCGACCTGCGCCCGTGAACACCCTTGCCACCCGGACCGACGGGCGCGATCGTGGCTCGGGCAGGTTGCGGGACACGAGCGCGGGGAGCACGACATGGCCGGGAACCGATCGGGTGGGCGCGGCGCGCGCCTGGTGCTGGTGGCAGCGGTGGTGGGCGCGGGCCTCACGGTGGCCGCGCCCCCGGCCCTGGCCGCCACCATCACCGTCACCACCACCGACGACTCGATCAACGGGGGTGACGGGCTGACGTCGCTCCGGGAGGCGTTCGCCACCGCCAGCGCCAACGCCGAGGACGACACGATCGTCCTGGCGCCCGGCGCCACCTACGTGCTCGACGACTGCGCCTCGGGACCGCTGACCCACACCGCGGCCGAGGCCCTCACCGTCGACGGCAACGGGGCCACGATCGACCAGGACTGCCCCGACGTGGGGGTGGTCGCCAGCACCGACATCTCGTTCACGTCGCTGCTGACGCTCGACGGCCTCACCCTCCTCGGCGGGCCGAACACCGGCTCCACCGTCTACGGGTCTGGGGTGTTCGCCGACGGCCGGTTGGCGCTCCACTCGGTGACCATCAGCGAGGCCGACTCGGGCCCCGGGGGCTCCGTGGTCGACTCCACCTTCCGGCCCGCCGGCGGCGGGCCGACCATCACGGCCGACGACGTGACGATCAGCGGCAACGAGGGCGCAGGGATCGGCGGCGACTTCATCGGCGTCGCCGTGACCGGCTCCACGATCACCGGCAACCTCGGCTCGGGCATCTCGCTCGTCGACGGCACCCCGCTCGACGTCAGCGGGTCCACCGTCAGCGGCAACACCGGCCGCGGGATCTCCACCACCGGCCAGGGCAACACCCGCGTCACCGTGACCGACACGACGGTGGCCGACAACGGGTTCGGCGGCATCTCCTGCAGCGCCTGCGCCAACCTCGCCGTGGCCGGTTCGACCGTGCAGGACAACGGAGCCAACGCCACCGCCGGGACCGGCGGCGGCATCACGTTCAGCTTCGACTACGACCCCGTGCCGGTGTCGCCCGGGGTGACGGTCACCGACTCCTCGGTCACGGGCAACCGCGCCCTGCGCCGGGGCGGCGGCATCTCGGTCCGGACCATCTCCGAGACCTTCGACCCCATGACCCAGCCGACCTTCCGGGTCTCGGACTCCGTGGTCTCCGACAACGAGACCGTGGGCGATGCCATGCACGGTGGGGGGATCGCCGCCGAGACGACCAGCGTGATCCTCGAGCGGTCCGAGGTCTCGGGCAACGCCGCGGGCGTGGGGAGCGCGGCGGCCTCCCACGGTGGCGGCGTCTACGTCGCCGAGTCCTTCGACGACGGGATCGCCGACGGCCGGGACATGATCTTCAACGACACGGTGGTGGCGGGCAACGTGGCCACCGGGCGGGGCGGGGGCGCCTCCCTCGACCTCGACGGGCGGATGGAGGCGGCCGACCTGACCTTCGCCGACAACGTGGCCACCGGGGACGGCGGGGGCCTCCACCTCAGCACCACCGACGCCGGGATCGACGTGGCCCGCTTCACGGGCAACGCCGGTCGCCGCGGCGGCGGGATGTTCGCCGACAACTTCGGCAGCGGCGGGGAGTACCGCCTGAGCCAGGCCCTGTTCGCCGACAACCAGGCGAGCGAGCACGGCGGCGGGGTGAGCGCCGACGACCTGGCGCTCCTGGCGCTGACCAACGCCACCGTCACGGGCAACTCGGCACCCGAGGGAGGCGGGCTGTCGATCGGCATCGACCCCATGGACGACCCCGAGACGGTGTCGCTGCGCCACGTGACCGTGGCCCGCAACACCGCACCCGTGGGGGCCAACGTGGTGGCCTACGAGGGCACCCTGCGGACGGAGGCCTCGGTGATCGTCGACGGCCTCGGCGGCGGCGGGTGCGCGCTCGGCGCCGGCAACCTCGACCCGATCGGGCACAGCTTCGTGGACGAGGCCGCCTGCGCCGGCGCCCCCACCGACGTGCTCTCCGCCGACGACCCGGAGCTCGGGCTCCTCGCCGACAACGGCGGGCCCACGCTCACCCTGCTGCCGGCGCCGTCCAGCCCGCTCGGCGGGCTGATCCCGGTGGCGTCGTGCACCCTCCCGACGGACCAGCGGGGCGTGGCCCGGCCCCAGGGCCCCGGGTGCGAGCCCGGGTCGGTGGAGATCGTCGAGGCCGGCGCGCCGACCCCGATCCTGGGGACCCCCTTCGCCGACGCGCTCATCGGGACCGCCGGCGCCGACCTCATCTCGGCCCTCGACGGGGCCGACATCCTGATCGGGCTGGACGGCGACGACACCCTCGAGGGCGGGGGCGGGCACGACGTGCTCCTCGGCGGCCCGGGCGACGACACCCTCGACGGCGGGCACGGAGCCGACCTCCTCATCGGCGGGCCGGGCACCGACACCCTCCTCGGCGGGCCCGGCGCCGACCTCCTCCTGGGCACGCCCGGTGACACGCTCGTGGGCGGCCCGGGCCAGGACCTCTGCCTCCGGCCCGGCCTCCCACCCGGCGACTGCTGACGACCCGCCGTCCCTCCCCCGAACGCGCCGGGACCCCAGCGGGCCACGGGGCCGCGCTGGGGCCCCGTGGGGCTCGAGCGGATGCGCCGGCGCAGCTCCCTCACCGGACGGGCGACGGAGCACCACCGCGGGCGCCCTACCGGGCCTTGGCCCTCGTGGCCTTGCCGGCCTTCGGCTTCGCGGCCTTCGGCGCCTTCGTGGCCTTGGCCGACGGGGTCGCCGTGGTGGCCTTGGTGGCCTTCGTCGCCTTGGCCGTGGGCCGCTCGGCGGCCGCGGTCGCGGCGGATGCCCGGGGACGGGGGGCGGGGGGCAGCACCAGCTCGGGCCGGGGCCCTCGGGGGTGGCCCTCGACCAGGCGGGCATCGGTGACGGTGATGCCCGGGCCCGTCACGACCGTGAAGAACACGGTCTGGCCGGTGGCCACCTCGACCTCGGCCGGCTCGGCCTTGCCGTCGGCCACCATGACCAGCGTGCCGGTGGCGAGCTGCTTCTGCCAGCGCTCGAAGTCGCGACGGGACCCCGTCTTCGGGTCGGTCACCCGGACGACGCCGCCGATGCCGCTGCCGTTGGCGTCGACCCAGCGGTACTCGCCGGCCGACGCGAAGGCGTGGCTGAAGCCGCACTCGTTGACGAGCGTGGGGCTCCCGAAGAAGTCCTTGTCGCCGACCACCGCGAACGGCGTGCGGGTCGCGTCGGGGCCGTGCCACAGCACGAGGTCGCCGGCGTCGACCGTGACCTTCTCACGGTCGGGGACGAAGCGGTTCCCGTCGGCGCGCACCACCACGGTGTGCTGGGCCATGCCCTCGTGCGGGTGGCCCGCGTCGTCGGCGGGGGCGCCCTCGGCCACCACCTCCACGAGGTAGGGCCGCTCGGTGGCGACGTCAACCCAAGCGGCCGGGACCACGTCGTAGCGGTAGGTGCCGGGGCGCATGAAGCGCTGCCCGTAGCAGTCGGTGTGCCGGAGGGCCCGGCTGTCGAAGGTGTCGATCGCGATCATGGTGGTCTCCTAAGCCGAGATGTCGGCGGTCAGGACGAGCTCGTCCTCGGTTCCGTTGTGCTGCACCTCGACGCCGATGGCGTCGATGAGGATGTCGACCCGGGGGTCGACGGCGCTCTCGGCCGGGAGCACCTCGAACGACACGGGTTGGCGGTAGACCTCCACCCGCAGCCCGGCCAGGAACGGCGTGAGGATCGGGCCGAGGAAGCCGGTCACCCCGGCGACGGCGATGGCCGCCAGGATGGCGTTCACCGCGATGGCCAGGAACGGCCCGATGAACGGCACGAGGAGCAGGATCGGGGTTGCCGCCGCCCCAATGGCGAGCAGGAGGGCGGCGCTGGTGGCGCCGAACGACAGGCTCGGGATGCCCAGCAGCACCGCCTCGGCCACCCACTCGCTGCCCACCAGGTTGGCGTCCAGGCCGAGGTCGACGGTGGCCTCGAGGAAGTCACCGAACGACACCGGGATGGTGAGCGTCGGCCAGTCGATGCAGATGCGTGGGGTGCAGACGGTGCCGACGCAGGGGATCGGGATGCAGATCCGCGGCAGGCAGAAGTCGGGGAGGATCGTGCTCAGGTCGAACCCGAACGACAGCGACAGGTGCCAGTTCAGGCGCAGGTCGGTCACCCGGACGGTGTCGGGCACGATCAGGTCGATGTCGCCGTTGGCCAGGGTGGCCGTGACGCTGTAGCTGGCGACGAAGGGCCCGAGGGACCCGGTCCCGCTGTCGCTCAGGGTGGGGATGGAGGCGATCGCCGTGTCGAACAGGTCGTTCGCTGCGGCTTCGTCGATGGCGGCGGTGATCTCGGCCATGGTGGCTCCTAGAAATCGCCCCGGGCCTTGACCTGATCGTCCTCGATCAGCGGGCCCTGGGTGACGGACAGTTGGAAGGCCCCGGCGCGCAGGGCGCGGAGGGGGATGCGGACGGTCGCCAGGACCGCCTGCAGGATCATGAAGAGCAGGCACTCGAGGACCGACTCCACGTCGTCCGGGGCGATGTCGACGATCTCCACCGCGTCGACGGCGAAGCTGATGGCGTCCTCGCCGGACGTGGTGGCCACCCGCTCCAGGTGCCCGATGGCGACCACCTCGAGCTTGCAGCAGGTCATCTCCCGCAGCGGGTGCCCGTCCTTCGGCGGCTCCTCGTGGTCGTCCTTCGGCGGCTCGTCGCGATCACGCGGCGGCTTCGGCGGCTCCGGGTCGATGCGGAGCTTGCGGCAGTCGAGGCACAGCTCGACGCCGAGGCGCACGCTGAAGGCGCCGGGCCCCAGGGTCAGCTCCGGTGGGAGCGGGTGGGATTCCCGGAAGAGGTCGATCCGCGGCACGCCGAAGCGCAGCCGCCACTCGATCCCGCCGGTGCCCGGGAAGTCGATGGCGGCCATCTGCGTCTCGGCGATGGTGGTGACCGGCACGAACGCCGGCGACCCGTACGAGAGCAGCCGCGGTCGGTCGGAGGCGAACGCGAGGAGCAGGTCGTTGAGCGCATCCTCGTGCGCACTGGCGAACACGTCCTCGGCTTCGGTGAGGCTCATGGGCCCTCCTTGGTCGGGGCCCGGGGTCGGGCCGCACGACACAGAGGGACCGCCGGCCCAGGGGATACACCCGATCGGGCGAAGCGCCCCGCCGCCTACCGCTGCGACGCTCGGGCCTTCCTCGCGGACACCCGCTTCGAGGTCGCCCGCTTCGAGGTCGCCTGCTTCGCAGGGGGCGCCTGCTTCGCGGCGATCGACTTCTTCGCGCTCCCGTTCCTCGCGGCGGTCGCCTGCTTCGCCGTCGCCTTCGCCGCGGGCGCCTTCCTCGCCGCCGGAGCCTTCCTCGCCGCCGGAGCCTTCCTCGCCGCCGGAGCCTTCGTGGCCGTCGCCGCCTTCGTCGCCGTCGTCCGCTGCGCGGCACGAGCCCGTTCCGCGGGCGTCTTGTCCTTCGCCGACACCGGCGCGGGCGGCGCGGCCGGCGGGGCGGCGCCGCTCGGGCCGGGCGGCACGGTGGCGGGGGCGGGCCCGGCGCCCACCGCGGCCTCCAACTCGGCGAGCGAGTCCTCGAGGTGGACGAGGATGCGCTGCAGGTGCGGCACCCGGCGCCGGCAGCCGGTGAGCCCGAACTCGAGGCTGTCGACGTAGCTGGTGATGGTGATGTTGAGCGCCTGCCCGTGGTACGGGATCGACATCGGGTAGATGCCCTGGAGGCGGGCGCCGTTCGAGTACAGCGGAGTGCGGGGCCCGGGGACGTTGGAGATGGTGAGGTTGAACGGCGGCCGCCACCCCTCACCGCCGCCGAGCATCGACACGATCGGCGACGGCGCCATGTTGGCCGCGCTCACCGCCAGCATCTGGATCGGCGAGAGGCCGCGGAGGCTCCCCTTGGCGATGGCCATCGACTCGCGGATGCGGGCCAGCCGGTCGGACGGGTCGGCGGTGGCGGTGGCCAGCGAGGTGAGCACCGCGCCCACGGCGTTGCCCTCGGCGCTGTCGTCGGCCCGGAGCGACACCGGGACCATGGCGGTGAGCGACTCGTCGGGAAGGCCGCCGTGCTCGGTGAGGTAGCGCCGGAGGGCGCCCGAGCACATGGCGAGCACCAGGTCGTTGAGGGTGCACCCGGCGGTGCGGGCCAACGCCCGGATGCGCGGGAGGCTCCACCCCTGGGCCGCGAAGCGGCGGGCGCCGGTGATGTGCACGTTGAGCATGGTGGGCGGGGCCTTGAACGGGAACGCCGCCAGCTCCTGGTCCATGGCCAGGCGCGCCGCCCGGAGGAAGGTGGGGGCCAGGGCCGCGAGGTCCAGGCCGCCCTTCACCGCGTCCCGCACCAGGTCGACCGGGTTCGGCGGCCCAGACGTCGCGGGGCCCGATCGGGTCCGCCGCAGCGTCCAGGGCGGGGCCACGACGGCGTCGGGGTCGGTGGAGAGGGAGCGCTCCAGGATCCGCAGGGCGGACACCCCGTCGACCATGGCGTGGTGCACCTTGGTGTAGGCCGCGAAGCGGTTCCCCTCCAGGCCCTCGATCAGGTGGAACTCCCACAAGGGTCGCTGGCGGTCCAGCAAGGAGCCGTGGAAGCGGGACCCGAGGGCCAGCAGCTCCCGCACCCGCCCGGGGCCGGGCAGGGCGGAGTGGCGCACGTGGTACTCGATGTCGAGCTGGTCGTCGTCCTGCCAGGCCCACTGCCCGGCGGTGCGCAGCGACCGGTAGGGCCGCTTGCGGAACAGCGGGGCGACGTCGGTGTGGGCGAGCATCTGCTGGAACTGCTCGCGCAGCCATCCGGGGCCGGCGCCCTCGGGCAGCTCGAAGACCTGGAGCCCGCCGACGTGCATGGGCGTCGCCCGGGACTCCGACAGCAGGAACGCCGCGTCGGGGGGTGCCACCAGTGCCATCGGTCGGACCTCTTCGCCGTGTCGCGGCCCCGGGTGCGGAGCGCCCGGCGACTGTACCGACGCGCCGGCCACGGCGTCGTCCGCTCGCCGTCCGCCCATCATCGGTCGGCCGTCGGAACGCCACCCGGCGGACACGCGCGCGTCGACCGATCGCGCCACTTCGGCGAACCGGTGCGGGCCGTGGGGATCGAACGGTGCGGGCCGTGGGGATCGGACCGGTGCGGCCGTAGCGTTGGGGCATGGCTTCTGACGTGGAGACCGACCCGGTGCTGCAGGAGGTCCCGCTGGGGGCGCAGTGGCCCACCATCGACCCGTTCCTGTTCTGCGCCCACCACCTCGACCACTACCCGGCGGGCAGCGACCGCCTCGGCCCGGCCGTGCCCATCGACGACCGAGACCTCGGGCAGGACTTCGCCGGCATCGACGGCTGGAACATGTACCACGGGCGCGAGGTGCCGGGCTTCCCCCAGCACCCGCACCGCGGCTTCGAGACCGTGACCTTCGTGCGCCGGGGCCTGATCGACCACGCCGACTCGCTGGGCGCCACCGCCCGGTTCGGCCGGGGCGACGTGCAGTGGCTCACCGCCGGCCACGGCGTGGTGCACTCCGAGATGTTCCCGCTCCTGGACCCCGAGGGCCCGAACGACCTCCACCTCTTCCAGATCTGGCTCAACCTGCCGGCCACCGACAAGCTCGTCGACCCGTACTTCACCATGCTGTGGTCCGAGGACATCCCCCGCCTGGTCGCCACCGACGACCACGGCCGGACGGTCGAGGTGACCGTGATCGCCGGCGCCCTGGCCGGGCTCACCCCGCCGGCGCCCCCGCCCAGCTCCTGGGCGGCCCGCGCCGAGGCCGACCTCGCCATCTGGCACCTCGCCCTGGAACCGGGGGCGTCCTGGGACCTGCCGGCCGCCGAGGGCCCCGACACCGTCCGCACCCTCTACGTGTTCGAGGGTGCGGCGCTCGACGTGGGCGGCCACCGCCTCGCCGGCGACACCGGCGCCGTGGTCCGCAGCGACCAGCCGGTGCGCGTGACCGCGTCCGACGAGGGTCCGGTGGAGGCCCTGGTCCTCCAGGGCCGACCCATCGGCGAGCCCGTGGCCCGGTACGGGCCCTTCGTCATGAACACCGAGGCCGAGATCGAGCAGGCCTTCGCCGACTTCCGCGAGACCGGCTTCGGCGGGTGGCCCTGGGACGACGACGCCCCCCACCACGGCCCCACCAAGGG
>JBBRFU010000060.1:0-19906 GCA_038241315.1 Acidimicrobiales bacterium
TCACCCTCCTGGGCCGGGGCTCGGTGTGCATCAACACCGGCGGCGAGAAGGTCTTCCCCGAGGAGGTGGAGGAGGTGCTCAAGACCTGCGAGCACGTCCGCGACGCCGTGGCCGTCGGCGTGCCCGACGACAAGTTCGGCGAGGCCATCACCGCGGTGGTGGAGCTGGCGCCGGGCACCGACCTCGACGAGGCCGCCATCATCGCCCACGTGAAGGGCAAGCTGGCCTCGTTCAAGGCCCCCAAGCGGGTGCTGGCCGTCGGGACGATCGGCCGGGCCCCGAACGGCAAGGTCGACTACAAGCGGCTCAAGCAGTTCGCCAAGGACGAGCTCGGGACCCCGGCCTGATCCACGGTCGGGCCCACTGGCGGGAGGAGGCACCGTGCGATCACCGGCACTGAAGCGAGCGATCGACCTCCTGGGGTCCGGGGTGGGCCTCCTGGTGGGGCTCGTCCCCATGGGGGTCCTGGCCGTGCTCATCCGGCGCGACCTCGGCCGGCCGGTGCTGTTCCGCCAGGAGCGGCCCGGCCGCCACGGCCGCCCGTTCACCCTCGTCAAGTTCCGCACCATGCGCGACGGCGACGGCCCCGACGCCGAGCGGCTCACCGGCCTCGGCCGGTTCCTGCGCTCCACCAGCCTCGACGAGCTGCCCGAGCTGTGGAACGTGTTCCGCGGCGACATGAGCCTGGTGGGGCCCCGGCCCCTGCTCACGCGCTACCTCGACCGCTACAACCCCCGCCAGGCCCGTCGCCACGAGGTGCGCCCCGGCCTCACCGGGCTGGCCCAGGTGGCCGGCCGCAACACCGTCGACTGGGCCGAGCGCTTCGAGCTCGATGTCACCTACGTCGACACCTGGACCATCCCCGGCGACGTCGCCATCATCTGGCGGACCGTCTGGTCCGTGCTGCGGCGCGACGGCATCGCCGCCGACGGCCACGCCACCATGCCGGAGTTCGAAGGAGCCCCCGAATGACCGTCGCCCCCACCGGCTACGACCCCCTGGCCTCGGCCGGATCCCCCGCCCCCACCGGGCCCGAGCCGCGCCTCCGCCTGGCGTCGCCCGTCACCGGCGAGGAGGAGGTCGACGCCGTCCGCCAGGTCCTGGCCTCGGGGATGCTCACCAACGGCCCGGCCACCCGCCGCTTCGAGGAGCTCATGGCCGAGCGCCACGGCACCGAGCACGGGGTGGCCTTCGCCAACGGCACCGTCGCCCTCGCCGCCATGTACCTCGCGGCGGGCATCGGGCCCGGCGACGAGGTGATCGTGCCGTCGCTCACCTTCATCGGCACGGCCACGTCGGTGCTCCACGTCGGCGCCACGCCGGTGTTCGCCGACATCTGCCCCGACACGCTCAACCTCGACCCCGACGACGCGGCCCGGCGCATCACCTCCCGCACCCGCGCCATCGTGCCGGTGCACTACGCCGGCCAGGCCGCCGAGCTCGATCGCTTCCGCGCCCTCGCCGACGACGCCGGGGTGGCCCTCCTCGAGGACGCCGCCCAGGCCCACGGCGCCCACTTCGGCGGGCGGCCGGTGGGCTCGTGGGGCGACGCCGCCATGTTCAGCTTCACCCCCACCAAGAACATCACCACGGGCGAGGGCTCGGTGGTCACCACGAGCGACGCCGACGTCGCCCAGCACCTGCGCCTCCTGCGCAACCACGGCATGTCGAAGCAGTACCACCACGAGATCCTGGGCTGGAACTGGCGCCTCTCCGACATCCAGTCGGCCATCGGGTGCGTCCAGCTCGGCCGCCTCGACGACATCCTCGCCACCAAGCGGGCCAACGCCGCGCTCATGGCCGACCTCCTCGCCGACGTCGAGGGCGTGGACGCGCCGGTCGAGGCCCCCGACCGCGACCACCCCTACATGCTCTACACGGTGCAGGTCCGCGCCGATCGGCGCGACCGGGCCGCCGAGGCGCTCACCGCGGCGGGCATCGAGAACCGCCGGTACTTCCCGCCGGTGCACCGCCAGCCCATCTTCGAGCACCTCCCCGACCCGGCGCTGCCCGTGACCGACGCGGCGTACGGCCGCATCCTCTCGCTGCCGTTCCACAGCCGGCTCGGCCCCGACGACCTCGCCCTCATCGTGGCCGTGCTGCGCGAGGCGGTGTCGGGCCCCTAGCCCGGCGCCCGGCGCCCGCCTCAGACCGGCTGGTGGAGGGGCTCCGGGACGCGGCCGAGGTGACGCTCGTAGGCGTCGAGGATCGTGCGGATGATGGCCTGCTGGTCGAACTCGGCCTCGGCCTTGCGCCGGGCGGCTGCGCCCATCTCCCGGCGCCGAACGGGATCGCCGGCGAGCGCGACGATGGCGTCGGTGAGCTCGGCCACCTTCTCCACCTGGAAGAGCAGGCCGGTGCGCCCGTCCACCACCACCTGGCGGCAGCCACGGATGTTGCTGGCCACCACCGGCAGGCCGGAGGCGGCGGCCTCCATGGCGGAGCGGGGGAACCCCTCGCGGTGCGACGCCAGCACGTAGATGTCGAGGGCGTCGTAGATGGCCTCGATGTCGGTGCGCTCCCCGATGAACTCCACGCCGGTCTCCGCCGCGATGTCCTCCAGGTCGGGCCCGATCAGGCCGTCGGACTTCTCCGGGTCGAGCGGGCCGACCACGATGACGCGGGCGTCGTCGACCCGGCCCGGGAGGCGCCGGGCCAGCTCGAAGACCTCGCGGAGGCCCTTCTCCCAGACGAGCCGGCCCACCACGCCGATGGCGACCTCGTGCTCCTCGAGCCCGAGCGCCGCTCGACACGCCCGTCGGCGCGCCGGGTCGGCCACGCTGAAGCGGGACAGGTCGACGCCGTTGCCGAGCGTGACGATCTTCGATGCCGGCACCCGGAGCTTGCGCAGGACCTGCACGTCCTCGGGGTTCTGGACCAGCTCGAGGTCGGAGAAGGCGGCCGCGATGCGCTCCAGGGCGTAGATGCCGAGGCGCTTCGGGCGGTGGTCGCTCTCGGTGGCGTAGAGGCCGTGCACCGTGTTCATCACCACGGGGACGCGCGCGCAGCGCGCCGCGATGCGGCCGAACCAGCCGGGCTTCGGGTTGTGCGTGTGCACGATGTCGGGCCGCTCCCGGCGGAACACCCGGTACAGCTCGGGCAGCATGGCGAGGTCGCGGCCCAGGTCCATGGACCGGGTGGCGTGCTGGAGCGGCACGTGGCGGATCCCCTCGGCCTCGATCGACGCCACGTAGCGGCCCGGGGCCGACGCCGTGACCACCTCGTAGCCGGCGTCGCGGAAGGCGAGGAGCTGCGGCTTGAGGAGCAGCTCGAGGCTGGAGTCCGAGGTGGTGATGTGCAGGACCTTGGGGCGCCGGCCGACCGCCGCCGTCACCTGGTGCCCCGCGGCCACCGTGGGGCGAACGGCACCGGCGGCCGACCGCCGCGCCGAGGGGCTCCACCTGCACCGACGTTCACCATGCGTGCCATCCACGTTCTCCCGCCGTCCGAAGCCGCATGGTAGCCAACACCCGCCCGGGCGACGGCCGCCGAGGCCGCTGCGCAGGGGGTCCGCGGCCTTCGCCCGCCGAGGGAGCGACGACTACCGTGATCGCCGCCCACCGACCCCAGGAGCACAGCACCCATGGCAGATCTCGGATACGACGGCAAGGTCGCGGTCATCACCGGCGCCGGCGGCGGCTTGGGCCGCTCCCACGCCCTCGAGCTGGCCGCGCGCGGCGCCCTCGTCGTGGTGAACGACCTCGGCGGGTCGGTCGACGGCCAGGGCGGGTCGCACACCGCGGCCCAGTCCGTCGTCGACGAGATCAAGGCCGCGGGCGGCGAAGCGGTCGCCAACTACGACACCGTGGCCACGCCGGAGGGCGGCAAGGCGATCATCCAGACCGCGCTCGACGCCTTCGAGCGGGTCGACATCGTCATCAACAACGCCGGCATCCTGCGCGACGCGGCGTTCAAGAACATGGACGCCGAGAAGCTCGAGCCGGTCCTCGACGTGCACCTCAAGGGCGCCTTCTACGTCACCCAGGCCGCCTGGGAGCCCATGCGGGCCCAGAACTACGGCCGCATCGTGAACACGTCGTCGGCCGCCGGCCTCTTCGGCAACTTCGGCCAGACCAACTACGGCGCGGCCAAGGCCGGCCTGGTGGGCTTCACCCGGGTGCTCGCCGTCGAGGGCGCCAAGAACAACATCAAGGCCAACGCCATCGCCCCGGTGGCCGCGTCCCGGATGACCGAGGACCTCCTCGGCCCGCTGTTCGACAAGCTGGGCCCGGAGTTCATCACCCCCGTGGTGGCCTGGCTGGCCCACGAGGACGTGCCGGTGACCGGCGAGGTCTACTCGTGCGGCGGCGGCCACGTCGCCCGGGTCTTCACCGGCGTCACCAAGGGCTGGACCGACACCGAGAAGCTCACCGTCGAGGACATCCGCGACCACTTCGCCGAGATCCGTGACACCGAGGGCTACCTCGTGCCGGCCAACCTCACCGAGGAGCTCCAGGCCACCCTGGCCGCCCTCAAGGGCTGAGCCCGCCCCCGCTCGCGACGGTGCCCGGGCCGGATGGCCCGGGCACCGTCGCGTCCAGGAACGCGGACGGGCGACCCGCCCCACGCCGCAGCGTGGTCCGCCCGTCCGACACCTCAGGTGGGCGTCATCCCCTGCAGGTTGCAGTCGACGCCACCGGCCCGGAGGAGGTCCTCCAGGCGGCCCCGCACCTGTTCGTCGTCACGGCGCCCGACGGCGCGCTCGAGCCCGGCCAGCTGCTTGAGCAGCTCGTCCCACTCCCACGTGGCCTTGGGATCCAGGGCGCTGATCGACGGGTGACCGGCGCACTCCACGGTCTCGGCATCGTCGTGGAGCCGCTCGTGCAGGCGTTCGCCGGGGCGCACCCCGACGATCTCCACCGCGATGTCCTCACCGGGGCGCAGCCCGGCCAGACGGATCATCTGGTTGGCCAGGGCCAGGATCGACACCGGCTCCCCCATGTCGAGCAGGAACACCCGACCCTCGGTGGCCATGGCGCCCGACTGCAGCACCAGGCTGACCGCCTCGGGGATGGTCATGAAGTAGCGGGTCATCTCGGCGCTCGTCACCGTGATCGGGCCACCGTCGAGGATCTGGCGGAGGAAGGTGGGGACCACGCTCCCCCGGCTGGCGAGCACGTTGCCGAACCGCACGGCCACGAACGGCACCTCGTGCTGGCGACCGATCTCGAACACGATCTGCTCGGCTGCCCGCTTGGTGGCGCCCATGACCGAGCAGGGATCGGCCGCCTTGTCGGTGGAGATGTGCACGAAGCGGCGGCAGCCGCTCTCGGCCGCCGTGCGGGCCAGCGAGAGCGTGCCCAGCACGTTCACCCGCACGGCCTCGGCCGGGTAGTGCTCGAGGATCGGGACGTGCTTCTGGGCCGCGGCGTGGAACACCACGTCGGGCCGGTGCCACTCGAAGAGCCGACGCACCAGCACGGCGTCGCAGATGTCGGCCAGGACCGGCTCGGCGCCGGTGCCGGCCAGCGGGCCCGCCATGAGGTCGTGGAGGAGGGTCTCGTCCCGATCGAGCAGCAGCAGCCGGGCCGGGCCGAACTGGCTCACCTGTCGGGCGATCTCGCTGCCGATCGACCCACCCGCACCCGTGACGAGCACGGTGGCGCCCCGGAGGTACTCGCCGATCTCCTCGGAGTCGACGGGCGCCGCCTCGCGGCCGAGGAGGTCGGTGACGTCGAGGTCGCGGAGGCTGCGGACGAGGGGGCCGTCGACCCGGTCGGTGGCGGCGGGGAGCACCTTCACCTGGGCGTCGGTGGCGAGGGCGCGCGAGAGGGTGGAGCGCAGCTCGGGCTGGGTGGTGGACGTGGTGATGAGCACCCGGGCGATGCGGTGCTCGATGCAGATCCGGTCGAGGTCGTCGATGGAGCCGAGCACCGGCAGGCCTCGCACGGAGCGGCCCACCAGCGACTCGTCGGGGTCGATGAAGCCCACGACGGCCACGTTCTGGCCGGCCACGGTGGTCTGGAGCTCGTGGGCCAGGGAGGCACCGGCCGCGCCGGCCCCCACGATCACGGTGCGGAGGCGGTCGACCTCCTGGTACGCCGCCTCCCGACCCACGGCGAAGAGGCGGGCCTGGAACCGGATGCCGCCGCAGCCCAGCAGGGCGAGCAGCGCGGCGAGGGGCGGCGCGGTGGCGAGCGGGTAGGCGATGTCGCCGATGCCACCCACCGCGGCGATGGCGGCCATGGCCGCGGCGGCGCCGCCCAGCACGCCCACCACGACGCGGGTGGCCTCCTCCACCGAGGCGTACTGCCACACCGGGCCGTACATCCCCGCCAGCCGGTGGCCCAGCAGCTGCACGATCGAGGCGAGGACCACGAACGCGGCGAGCTGGGAGGTGGACGCGGGCACGTTGCCCGCGTTGGCGCCGGCGAAGGTGGCCACGGCCCAGCCCACCAGGACCACGCCGCCGTCGAGGAGCGTGAGGCTCAGCCCTTCCGCCCGCTGGGTGAGGCGGTACACGAGCCGGGGAAGGCGCTCGTCCACCTGCTGCTTGCTCAGGTCTACGCGTCCTGACACCACCTGCTACCCCTGCCCGGCATGGCGTGCGTCAACAGATCCCTCGGGCCCATGCCTGAGTGCGTGAGAATAGCCGAAAGCTCAACGCGGTGCGTGGGAAGTGTCACCTACCGGCACGTAGCGCGACCGATCCACCTGGTGAACGGGTGACGACGGTGCGTCACGTGGTCTCGGCACGAAGGCACGTCTCGTACCGACGCGCGATGGCGTGCATGGAGAAGTCGGCGCCCCGCACCAACGCCGCCGCGCCCATCTCGGCCAGGCGACCACGGTCGGCGAGCAGGCCGGCCACCGCCTCGACCATCGGGTCCACCTCCCAACCGTCGAGCACGATGCCGGTGCGCCCGTGGCTCACCACCTCGGCCACGCCGCCCACGGGCACGGTGACCACCGGGCAGCCCGCCATCGCCGCCTCCACCACGATGCCGGGGATGCCCTCGTCGTGGCTCGTGAGCACCAGCACGTCGAGGGCGCCGAGCACCTGCACCACGTCGTCGCGGTGACCGAGGAGCGACACGTGGTCGGCGACACCGAGCGCGGCGGCGCGCTCGCCCACGGCTGCGGCCAGCGGGCCCGAGCCCGCCACCACCAGGTGGGCGGGGGCGCCCGTCCGCCGCACCCCGGCCAGGACCTCGACGGCCTGCTGCGGTCGCTTCTGCTCCACCAGGTAGCCCACCAGGCCGAGGAGGGCGACCTCGGGCCCGACGCCGAGCTCCTCGCGGAGCGTCGCCGCGGCGAGCGGTCGGTCGAGCCCCTCGAAGCGCTCGGTCCGACGCGCGTTGGGGATGTGGGCCACCGGGCCCCGGTACCCGAGGCGCAGCAGCTCCTCCCCCATCGCCGGGGTGAGCGCGATCACCACGTCGACGCGCCGCACCGCCACCCGCCACGCCACCCCGAGCACCCCGCGGAAGCTGTGCTCCGGGAGGCCGAGGATCGTCTGGAAGGCCAGGAGCGGGCCGCGCCGGGGCGAGGCCGCCACGGCCACCAGGGCGGCGGCGGCACCATGGGCGAGCACCACGTCGACCGGTCGAGCCCGCAGGTCGCGGCGCAGGGCCAGGGCGGCCCGCAGCAGTTGCACCGCTCCCTGCCGGCCCTCCGGCACGAGCGGGGGGAGCTCCCCGACCCGGTCACCCTCGTGCCCCAGGCCGACCGCGAGCAAGCGGTCGTGGTGGCCCAGGTCATCGAGCTCGGCGGCCAGCTCCAGCGCCACCTGCTCGGCACCTCGTCGATGGCTCCGGCCCACGAGGTGGAGGATCCGCATGGCGGTCATGATGGCAGGCCCCCGATTCCGCCCCGACCGAGGTGGCGGAGCCCGGTGGGGCCACAGCCGCCTGCCATGCTGTCCCCCATGGCTCACCTCCGATCGCGGCCGGCCTGGTGACCGGGGACCGGACACCCGACGGCGCACCTCACGGACCAGCGGGCCCGACCGACGACGACGCCACCGACCTGGCGGCCCGCCTGGTCGCCGAGCAGGCGGCCGTGGCGTACTGGCGAGACGTGGCGCGCCAGCGACGGATCGACGCCGCCACCGTGCAGCGGCGGCCCGTGGTCCGCGCCGCGATCGCCGCGGACCGTCGCACCCGCACCGTCCAGGACGCCGCCGGCCGGGGGGCCGCCACGGTGCGAGCCACCGGCCGGCGCGTGCGGGCCCTCGCCGCCGGCCTGCGCGCCCGCCGCGAGCTGGCCGAGCGGCGGGCGCTGCTCGACGCCCAGGTGGCGCGGGCCACCGGCGAGGCCGACGACGTCCGCGCCGCCGTCGCCGCCAGCCCGCCGCGCCGCGTCCTGCTCCTGCACCTCGGCCCGCCGCCCGCCGCCCCTGCCGGCGGCCACCCCCTCACCACCGTGGCGGTGCCTCACGGCGAGGCCGTCGAGACCAGCCGCGCCATCGACCGGATCGTCACCGAGGCCGACGCCGACGTGGTGGCCCTCCTGGGCCCGACCACCGAGCCGCTCGTGCCGGGGTGGCTCGACGCGTGCCTGGCCGCGCTGCACGGCGACGTGGTGGCCGCGGCACCGCTCGTGGTCCACCCCCAGCGACCGTGGACGTCGGCCGGCGCCCACGACCTCCTCGTCCGCGCCGAGGGGGTGGTGGTCCGGCCCCGCGCCGACGGCGCCCCGGTGGCCGTCGCGCACCACGAAGGCTCGCCACCCGACCTGGGCGCGCCCGGCCAGGAGGTGGCCGCGGCCAGCGGCGCCGCCGCGGTGGTGGATCGCGCCGCGTGGCTGGCGGCCGGGGGCCTGGGCACGGCACCCGATCTCGACGCGGCCGTCTTCGACCTGTGCACCCGACTCCGGCGCCACGGCGGGCGGGTGGTCAGCGTGCCGGCCGGCGCCGTCGTGGACCACCGGCCCGAGGCGGGCGACGCCGCCGGGCCCCTCGCCCCGGACGGCACCGGCTGGCGGAGCCTGGTGGACGACCACGGCGCCGAGCTGGTCCGGGCCCCGGGACCGTCGCCGCGCGCTGCGGACGAGGCGTGGCGCATCGCCCTCACCACCGCCACGCCCTCACGCAAGATCGCCCCCCGGTCGGGCGACTGGCACTACGCCGGGCTGTTCGCGGCGGCGCTCCGCCGGGCCGGCCACGAGGTGCGGCAGCAGACCATCGACGAGGCCGATTCCCTCGCCGGCCGGGCGGCGGACCTGCACGTCGTGCTGCGCGGCCTCGAGCCGGTGCGCCGCACGGCCGGGCAGCGCCACGTGCTGTGGATCATCAGCCACCCCGAGGCGGTCGAGGTGGCCGAGTGCGATGCCGCCGACCTCGTGGTCGTGGCCTCGCACCGCTACGCGGCGCACCTCCGACACCTCACCACCACCCCGGTCGAGGTGCTCCTCCAGGCCACCGAGCCCCGGCGGCTGCGGCCGGTGCCGGTCGACCCGGCCCACCGGCACCCGGTCACCGTGGTGGCCAACACCCGCGGCGTGCGCCGGGCGGCGGTGGCCGACGCCCTGGCGGCGGGCCTGACCCCGGCGGTGCACGGCCTGGGGTGGGAGGGCCTGGTGGCGCCCGAGCTGATCTGCACCACCTACGCCGGCCCCGAGATCCTCCCCGCCGTGTACGCGTCGGCATCGGTGGTGCTGAACGACCACTGGGACACCATGCGGCACTGGGGCTTCGTCTCGAACCGCGTCTTCGACGTGGCCGCGTGCGGCACCCCGGTGGTGTCCGACCACCTGCCCGAGATCGTCGAGCTGTTCGGCGACCTCGTGCCCACCTGGCAGACCCCCGAGGAGCTGGGTCGGGTCGTGCGCTCGCTGCTGGGCGATCCCGAGGCGGCCGCCGCCCGAGCCGACGCGCTGCGAGACCTCGTGCTCGCCAGCCACACCTTCGACCACCGCGTGGTGGAGCTCGCCGCGCTGCTGGTGCGCCACGGGCTCGGTCCGGACGGCGCCGAGCGGGCACCGACCGAGGCACCGAGCGAGGCACCGGCGTGACCCGGGCGCCAACGGTCGACCGACGGCCCCCGGCCCGGGCCGTCCCGCCGGCCGGCGCGCCGGTGCGGGTGCTGCACCTGGTGAAGGGGCTCGACGCCGGCGGGGCCGAGACCCTGCTCGTGCTGGCGGCCCGCCACCGCGATCGCGAGCGCTTCCGCTACGAGATCGCCCACCTCCTCCCCCACCACGTGGCCCTCCGGGACGCCGTGCACGAGGAGGGGGTGGCCACCTCCTGCCTGCGTGGCGTGCCCTGGTGGGACCCGCGCTGGCTCGGCCGCCTCCGTCGGCGCCTCGTTGCCGACCCGGTCGACATCGTCCACGCCCACTCGCCGCTCGTGGCCGCCGGCGCCCGGCTGGTGGTCCGCAGCCTGCGGCGCGCCGACCGGCCCCGCGTGGTGGTCACCCTCCACAACATGTGGGCCAGCCACCACCCTGCGGTGCGCGCCGTGGACCGCCTCACCAGCCCGCTCGACGACGCCCGCCTCACCGTCTCCGAGGCGGTGCGGCGGTCGCTGCCCGGCCCGGCCGCCGAGGCGGCCACCACGCTGGTCCACGGCATCGACGTCGACGCGCTCCGCGGCCGAGCCGACCGCGAGGCGGCGCGCCGCGAGCTGGGCGTCGGGCCCGACCAGCTGCTCGTGGGCACGGTGGCCAACCTCCGCGCCGCCAAGGCCTACCCCGACCTCATCGACGCCGCGGTCGTGGTCACCGCCGCCCGGCCCGAGGTGCGCTTCGTGGCCGTGGGCCAGGGCCCGTTGCACGAGGAGCTCGAGGCCCGCCGCGACGCCGCCGGGCTGGGCGACCGCCTCCGGTTCGTCGGCTACCGGGCCGACGCCGCCCGGCTGGTGTCGGGCTTCGACGTGTTCTGCCTCTCGTCGCACCACGAGGGCCTGCCGCTGGCGCTCATGGAGGCCCTCGTGCTGGGGGTCCCGGTGGTGGTCACCGACGTGGGTGGCGTGGGCGAGCTGGTGCGCGACGGCGTGGAGGGCCGACTGGTGCCACCCGCCCGCCCCGACCTGCTGGCCGCCGCCCTGGTGGCGCTGGCCGCCGACCCGGCGATCCGGGCCGGCCACGCCGCCGCCGCCCGCTCGGCCGGCGAGCACCTCGACGCCGCCACCGCGGTGGCGGCCATCGAGGCCCGCTACCTCAGGGTGATCGCGGGCTGAGGCTCACGCCACCGGGGCGGCGGCGATGGCCGCCACCAGCTCCTCCAGGGCCTCGGTGTGGTGGCGCAGCGGCGGCAGGCCGCTGAGCCGCAGCGCGGCGCCGTCGAGCACGGAGTTGCGGGGCCGGGGGGCCGGGCGGGGTGGGTCCATCTCGGCGGTGAGGATCGGGCGCACGCGGTCGGCCGAGTGGCCTCCGGCCACCAGGATCTCCTGCACGAACTCGTACCAGCTGACCGGTCCGCCGTTGGTGACGTGGAACGTGCCGGTGTGGCGATCGGCCACCAGGGTGACCAGGGTGGCGGCCAGGTCGGCGGCCATGGTGGGGCACCCCACCTGGTCGGTGACGAAGGCCAGGGTGCGGTCGGGGTCGGTGGCCAGCTTCAGCACCGTCTTCACCAGGTTGGCGCCCTGGGCGCCGCACACCCAGGAGGTGCGGACCACCAGCCCGTCGGGGCCCACCTCCTGCTCGCCGGCCTCCTTCGAGCGTCCGTACGCCGACTGCGGGTTGGTGCGGTCCCACTCCAGGTAGGGCCCGTCCTTGGTGCCGTCGAACACGTAGTCGGTGGACACGTGGCACAGGCGGGCGCCGGCGCGCCGGCTGGCCTCGGCCAGGTGCCGCACCGCGATGGCGTTGACCGCGTAGGCGCCGTCGACCTCGGTCTCGGCCAGGTCGACCGCGTTCCACGCCGCCAGGTTCACCACGGCGTCGGGCGCGGCCGCGGCCACCGCGTCGAGCACGGCGGTGCGGTCGGTGATGTCGAGCCCGGCGCGGTCGTGGGCGACCACGTCCCAGCCGGCGGCGTCGAAGAGCACGGTGGCCTCGCGGCCCACCTGGCCGCCGGCGCCCGTGATCAGGACGCTCCGTCGGGCGCTCACGGCCGGGCCGTCACGTGGCCCACGCGGTGCCCTCCGCGACCGGGGCACGGTCGCGGAGCGGCTCCCACCAGGCGGCGTTGGCGGCGTACCAGTCGATGGTCTCGGCGATGCCGTCGTCCCAGCCGATGGTGGGCTCCCAGCCCAGCTCGGCCTTGATCTTCGACCAGTCGAGCACGTACCGCCGGTCGTGGCCCGGGCGGTCCGGGACGATGGTCTTGAGCGACTGCGGCTTGCCCAGGTGGGTGAGGATCGTGTCGGCGATCTCGTTCACGCTGAGCTCCACGCCGGTGCCCACGTGGTAGGTCTCGCCGACCCGACCGCGGGCCAGGATGAGGTCGATGGCCCGGCAGTGGTCCACGGCGTGGATCCACTCCCGCCGGTTGTCGGTGGAGGCGTAGAGCGGCAGGGGCTGGTCCTGCAGGGCGAGGGTGGTGAAGTACGGGACCACCTTCTCGGGGAACTGGTAGGGGCCGTAGTTGTTGGCGCAGTTCGTGATGGTGATCGGCAGGTCCCAGGTCTCGTGGTACGCCCGCACCACGTGGTCGCCACCGGCCTTCGACGCGTTGTAGGGCGTGCGCGGCCGGTAGGGCGACTCCTCGGTGAACCACTCGTCGGTGTCGAGGTCGAGGTCGCCGTACACCTCGCAGGTGGACACGTGGTGGAAGCGGTCCACGCCCACCCGCTTGGCCGCCTCGCAGAGGCCCTGCGTGCCGAGCACGTTGGTGCGGAAGAACCGGGCCGGGTCCATGATGGCGAGGCTGTTGTGGGACTCGGCGGCGAAGTTCACGATGGCGTCGACGCGGTGCTGGGTGAGGATGGCGGTGATGGCGTCGGTGTCGCCGATGTCGGCGTGCACGAAGGTGACGCCCGGGATGCCGTCGACGTTCTCGCGCACCCCGGCGTAGGTGAGGGCGTCGAGCGCGACCACGTGGTCGTCGGGGTGGTGCTCCACCCAGTAGCGGACGAAGTTGGAGCCGATGAAGCCGGCGGCGCCGGTGACGAGGAGGTTCACGTTCAGCCCTTGCGGAGGTCGAGGTGGGGACGGAAGGCCACGGGGAGGTCCGCCCGGGACGGGTTGGTCTTGTCTCGCTCGGACACCACCGGATCGGTGACGCCCCAGTCGGCGGCGATCTCGGGGTCGTCCCAGGCCACGCCCAGCTCGTCGGCCGGGTTGTAGTAGCCGTCGACGAGGTACGTGATCGTCATGTCGGTGAGGGCGGCGAAGCCGTGGGCCACGCCCGGCGGGATGTACACGCCCCGGTGGTCGAACGGGCCGCCGTCGAGGCTGGCGCCGAGGTCCACCGTGAAGGTGGCCCCGTCGGTGGGGCCGCCCTGGCGCAGGTCGTGCAGCACCACCCGGGCGCGCCCGAAGGGCACGTACCAGTAGTCGGACTGGTGCAGGTGGTAGTGGAGCCCGACGATGGCGCCCTGGCGGCGGTCGCCGCGGTTGGCCTGGATCATCTCGCGGCCGGCCGGGAACCAGTTGCGCCGATAGGTCTCGACGAAGAAGCCACGCTCGTCGCCGTGGACGTCGGGGGTGACGATGAAGGCGTCGGCGATCTCGTCGATCGGGCTGACGGTGGGCATGGGGCAGGGGCTCCTAGGTGTTGAGGAAGATCTGGCAGTGGTCGCCGACCAGGAAGCGGTTGGCGCTGGGTCGCTGGTCCGTGCGCGAGACCACGGCGTCGCGGCCGATCAGCGAGTCGATGACGCGGGGCACGTTGGAGATGCGGCTGCCGGCGAGCACGATCGAGTGCTCGAGCTCGGAGCCGACGACCTCGCAGTCACGGTCCACCGAGGTGAACGGACCGATGTAGCTGTCGGTCACCACGGTGCCCGAGCCGATCACGACCGGGCCCCGGATCACCGAGCGGGTCACCACCGCGCCCTCGCTGATCACCACCCGGCCCTCGATCTGCGACAGCTCGTCGACCTTGCCCAGGGTGGACGGCTCGACGATCTCGAGGAGGAGCCGGTTGGCCTCCAGCAACGGGGTGAGCTTGCCGGTGTCGAGCCACCAGCCGTCGAGGATCTCGTGGCGGACGCGGTGGCCGGCGTCGATGAGCCACTGGATGGCGTCGGTGATCTCCAGCTCGCCGCGCTCGGACGGCTCGATGGCCCGCACGGCTTCGTGGATCGTGGGGTCGAAGAGGTACACCCCCACCAGCGCCAGGTCCGACGGCGGCACCTCGGGCTTCTCCACCAGGGCCACGATCGAGCCGTCGTCGCCCAGCTCGGCGACCCCGAACCGCTGCGGGTCGGGCACCGGCGCCAGGAGGATCTGGGCCACGGCCGGGCGGTCGTCGCGCTGGCGGGACGACTCGAAGCCCTCGACGAAGGGCACGATGCCGTCTCGGAGCAGGTTGTCGCCCAGGTACATCACGAAGTCGTCGTCGCCCAGGAACTCGCGGGCGATGAGGACGGCGTGGGCCAGCCCGAGCGGGGCCTCCTGGGGGAGGTAGGTGACGGCGAGGCCCCAGGTGGAGCCGTCGCCCACGGCGGCGCGGATCTCGGCGGCGGTGTCGCCCACGATGATGCCCACCTCGCGGATGCCCGCGTCGGCCAGGTGCTGGAGGCCGTAGAAGAGGATGGGGGTGTTGGCCACCGGGACCAGCTGCTTGGCGCCGGTGTGGGTGATCGGGCGCAGGCGCGTGCCCGACCCGCCGGCGAGGATGAGACCCTTCACGACAACCACCTCAATGGAGCAGTAAGGCCGCAAGCCCGTCCGGGTGTGGGCCCGTCACCTGCGGCTGGTGACGTTCCGCCGGGGGACGATAGGCGAGTCGGCGGGCATGGTGCCCGACGTGCCGGGAACGGCACGTGAACACGCCGTGCCGACCGACGCGCGCCGAGGTGCGCCGACGTCCACCTCCGCGGCGGGTCGGGAGCGGCGCGGTACCGTCGGTCGCCGTGCCCGCCGTCTTCGTGCTCCCCACCACCACGGCCGGCCAGTTCGGGCCGGTCGCCGCCTACCTCAGCACCGCCGGCTGGGCCGCGGCGGCCCAACGCCTCCTGGGGGCGTCCTGGATCGTCTGCCCCACCGGCACCATCACCCCGGCCGAGGCCCGCCGGCGCGGCACCGACCCGGCGCTGCGCTCGCCCGGGTCCGCTCGGGGCCCGGTGCACCGGGCCGTGCCGCTCGTGGCCAAGACGCTGCTCAAGGACGTGCGGAGCCACCGCCAGGCCCGGGCCTTCCGGGTCGATCCCGAGGGCCCGTGGCGCGACCACGACCTCGACTTCGTGTGGCAGCGCCACGACCTCTTCCACACCGCCGGCCTCGACCTGGCCCGCCGGCTCGGGCGCCCCTCCGTGCTGTTCGTCCCCGCCACCACGGTCTGGGAGGCCGAACGGTGGGGCACCCACCGCCCCGTCTGGGGCCCGCTCCTCGAGCGCGTGGGGGAACGTCCCGCGCTGGGCCGGGCCGACCTGGTGGCCTGCGGCTCGCCCGAGGTGGCCGAGCAGGTGGTGCGCCTCGGCGTGGCGCCCGAGCGCACGATCGTCACCCCCACCGGCGTCGACCTCGACCTGTTCACCGACGCCGAGGCCGATCGCGCCGCCGAGCGGGAGCGCCTGGGGCTCACCGACCGCTTCGTGGTCGGGTGGGTCGGGAGCTTCCGACCCTTCCACGCCATCGAGCGGGCCATCGACGCGGTCGAGGGCCTGCCCGACGCCTCGCTGCTGCTCGTCGGCGACGGCCCCGAGCGTCCCGCCATCGAGGCGCTCGCCCGATCCCGGGGGGTCCACGCCGTCTTCACCGGCACGGTGGGCCACGACCGCCTCCCTGCGCACCTGGCGGCCATGGACGTCGGCCTCGTCCTCGCCGCCACCGGCGGCGCCTTCCACTACTCGCCGCTCAAGCTGGCGGAGTACCTGGCGGCCGGCCTGGCCGTGGTGGCCCCCTCGGTGGGGCCGGTGTCGTCGCGGATCACCGACGGGGTCGACGCCCTGCTGGTGCCACCAGGCGATGCCCCGGCGCTGGCCGCCGCGGTCCGTCGCCTCCACGACCACCCGGCGCTGCGCGGCCGGATCGCCACCACGGGGCGGGCGGCCGCTCGGGCGCACTGGTCCTGGGACGAACAGGTGCGACGGGTGCTCGACGCCCTCCGCCAGCAGTCCCGACCCGAGCAGCCCGAGGCCTCACGACCCATCTCCTGATGGGGCGACGGCGCCCACACCCCGACGGCTATCGTCGCCCCGTCGTGAGCTGAGGGAGCCCCTGCACCACCATGTTTCCGTTCTGGAAAGTCGCCATCGCACCCGTCCTCGAGGCCGCCGGTGCCCGCCGCCTGGTCGAGATCGGCGCCCTCCGGGGCGAGAACACCCAACAGATCATCGACCACCTCGGTCCCGAGACCGAGCTGCACGTGATCGACCCGGTGCCCGACTTCGACCCCGATGAGCACGTGCAGCGCTTCGGCGGGCAGTACATCTTCCACCGCGACCTCAGCCTGAACGTGCTCGGCACCCTGCCGCCGATGGACGCCGCGCTCATCGACGGCGACCACAACTGGTACACCGTCTACAACGAGCTGCGCCTGCTCCGCGAGGTGGCCCGGGCCAACGACGCGCCGCTCCCGCTGCTGATCATCCACGACGTCGCCTGGCCCTACGGCCACCGTGACCTCTACTACAACCCCGACGACATCCCGGAGGAGTTCCGCCAGCCGTGGCGGAAGGCGGGCATGCGCCCGGGTCGCAAGGAGCTGCTGCGCACCGGCGGGCTGAACCCCACCATGTGCAACGCCGAGATCGAGGGCGGGCCCCGCAACGGCGTCCGCACCGGCCTCGACGACTTCCTCGCCGAGCACGACCGGCCGTACCGCCTGGTGGTGCTGCCGATCTACTTCGGGTTGGCCATCGTGGCCGAGGAGGAGCGCCTGCAGCGCCAGCCCGCCCTGCGGGCCGAGCTCGACCGGTTGCAGGGGATCAAGGGCAAGAGCCAGCTCCTGCACCTGGCCGAGAACGTGCGCCTGAAGGCGATGCTGTTCCAGCACGACGTGTACTACAAGCGCGACGAGCGCTCGGAGCGAGCCATCGGCCGCTACCTCCGCACCGTGAAGGCCTCGCTGTCGAACGAGCACTACCTCGAGAACGAGGCCCGCCTGGCCCACCTCACCACCCGCGTCGGGTCGGGCAAGCCGGTGGAGGCGCGCGTCCTGCGCGACCCCGTCCGCCACGACCAGGACACCTACTCGTCGCTGGTGCGCCAGCGCCTCGGCCCGGCGGGCCCCGACCCCGCCACCTCCTCCTTCGTGCCCTACACCGACATGGGCCGCACCCGCCTCGACCACCTCGAGCGCTGCCTCGACGCCGTCCGCCTGGGCGACGTGCCCGGCGACCTGGTGGAGTGCGGCACCGGGCGCGGCGGTGGCGCCATCTTCATGCGGGCCTGGATCGACGGCCACGAGCTGCCCGACCGCACGGTCTGGGTGGCCGACCACTTCCGCTCGGCGCCGGAGCCCCGCAAGGCGCCCCACCTCCCGCGCCAGGGCGTCGCCGGGTTCCAGGCCGACCTCAACCTCGTCCGCGACGGCTTCGAGCGTTTCGGGCTGCTCGACGACCGGGTGCGGTTCCTGCAGGGTCACCTGAGCGAGACGCTCCCCGGCGCACCGGTCCACGAGGTCGCCGTGCTGCGCCTCGGCCGGGGCCTGGGTGACGAGGCCGGCGACGCCCTCCGGCACCTCTACGACCGCATCGCCCCCGGGGGCTTCGTGATCGTCGACGACGTGGTCGGCTCCCCCACCCACCAGGCGGTCGAGGCGTTCCGCGCCGAGCGCGGCATCACCGAGCCCCTCGACCAGATCGACGCCCACGCCCGCGGCTGGCGCAAGGCCAACCTCGCGGCGCCGGTGCGAGCCCTCCCGGAGCCGCGCTCGGCCGCGGCCCGACTGCCCGCCGAGCCGGTCGACGCCACCGACCGCATCGACCTCAGCGTCGTCGTGGTCTTCTACGACATGCGCCGCGAGGCGGAGCGCACCCTGCGATCGCTCTCCCGGGCCTACCAACAGGGCATCGACGACCTCGCCTACGAGGTCCTGGTGATCGACAACGGCTCGTCGCCCGAGCAGCGCCTCGACGAGGCGTTCGTGCGCTCGTTCGGCCCGGAGTTCCGCCTGATCGACCTGGCTGACGAGGCGAAGCCCTCGCCCGTCCACGCCCTCAACATCGGCATCGCGGCGGGGCGCGGCAACGCCTTCGCCCTCATGATCGACGGCGCCCACGTGCTCACGCCCGGCGTCCTGCGCTTCGGGATGGCCGGCCTGCGCACCTACCACCCGGCGATCGTGGCCACCCAGCAGTGGTACACCGGCCCGGGCCAGCAGGGCGACGCCATGGACGACGGCTTCGACCAGGACTACGAGGACCGCCTGTTCGAGGAGATCAGCTGGCCGCAGGCCGGCTACCGGCTCTTCGAGATCGGCCACTTCATCGGCGACCGCGACTGGCTCGACGGCATGTGGGAGAGCAACTGCATGTTCGTGGAGCGGGCCCAGATCGAACAGGTCGGCGGGTTCGACGACCAGTTCTCGGTGGCCGGCGGCGGGTACGCCAACCTCGAGCTGTACGAACGCCTGGGCTCCTCGCCCGACGTCACCGTGGCCACCATCCTCGGTGAGGGCTCGTTCCACCAGCTCCACGGCGGCACCACCACCAACCAGCCCGACCCCGCCGAACGTCGGCGCCGCGTCTTCGGCTACAGCCAGGAGTACGCCGAGCTCCGTGGCCGTCCGTTCCGCGGCCCGGGCAAGCCGATCCACTACGTCGGCGCGGTGCGGTCGCAGGCCGCGCGACGCACCAAGCCCCGCCGACTCTCGGCGAAGGCCTTCGCCGCAGGGGCCGAGCCGGGCGGCGTCGACGGTCGGCCGCTGACGCCCACGCCCGTGCCCGACGAGCTGGCGTGGTCGTTCACCGACGCGGTCTGGCGCAGCCTGCCCTGGACCCACACCACCTGGCTCGGCCGCACCATCACCACGGCCCCCACCGACCTCCTGGCGTACCAGGAGCTCATCAGCCGGGTGCGCCCCGACTGGATCGTGGAGGTGGGCACCGGCGACGGCGGTCGCACCCTGTTCCTGGCGTCGGTCTGCGACCTCGTGGGCCACGGGCGGGTGATCTCCGTGGACGCCGAGCCCACCGGCGAGCCGCCGGTCCACCCGCGGATCGAGCTGCTCACGGGCGTCCCGGAGGACGCCGCCGTGGTGGAGCAGGTCCGCGCCACGGTGGGCGAGGGACGGGCGCTGGTCGTGCTCGGGGCGTGCGTCGATCGCCAGCGGACCGACCAGCAGTTCCGCGGCTACGAGCCGCTCGTGCCCAAGGGGTCCTACGTGGTGGTGGCCGACACCGTCGTCAACGGCCACCCGGTCTGGACGGGGTTCGGCCCGGGCCCGGCCGAGGCCGTCAAGCAGATCCTCACCCGCCACGGCGACTTCGTGGCCGACCCGGCCATGGAGAAGTACTCGCTCACGTTCAACCCGGGCGGCTTCCTCCAGCGGGTGACCTGAGCTCCCGGCGCGGGCCCGGCGCGACGCGGAGGAGTCACCTAGCCTCCCTGCCGTCGTCGGGTCCGGCGGCAGGGTGAGGAGGCGGCGATGGGACGAGCAGGGCGACGCGGCCGGACCGGCAGCGACACGGGGGCTCGGGGCCAGTGAGCCGAGCAGCGCCGGCGGCCGAGCCGATCGAGGGACCGCGGCCGGCACCCGCGGCGGACGGCCCCGAGCCGAGCGCCGGAGGCTCGCCCGCGGGCCCGTGGCGCCGGTGGCCCGACTCCGACCGCCTCGCCGCCTGGGCCTTCGGCGTGTTCGTAGCCGTCGGGGCGGCGCTCGTGCTGTTCCGCTACGGCACCTACCACTGGTTCTTCCGGGACGACTTCGTGTTCCTCGCCGATCGAGAGGGCACCTGGCCGCCGCTGC
>JBBRFU010000061.1:0-19718 GCA_038241315.1 Acidimicrobiales bacterium
CTGGCCAGGTGGACGGTGAGGTCGGCCAGGACGGCCTCGGGCACGTCGTCGAGGTCGGCCTCGTTGCGGGCGGGGATGATGATCTCGGTGAGCCCCCGGCGGTGGGCGGCCAGCAGCTTCTGCTTGACCCCGCCGATGGGCAGCACCCGGCCCTGGAGCGTGACCTCACCGGTCATGGCCACCGTGGGCTTGACCGTGCGCCCGGTGAAGAGGCTCACCAGCGCCGTGGTCATCGTGATGCCGGCCGACGGGCCGTCCTTGGGCACGGCCCCGGCGGGGAAGTGCACGTGGACGTCGCGCCGGTCGGCCCCCTCGGCGATGCCGAGCGCCTCGCGGTGGGAGCGGACGTAGGAGAGGGCGATGCGGGCCGACTCCTTCATCACGTCGCCCAACTGACCGGTGACGGTCAGCGCCGACGTGGCGGCGGCGTCGCCGCCGTCGGTCGGCAGGGCGCTGACCTCCACGAAGAGGACGTCGCCGCCGGCGCCGGTGACAGCCAGGCCGGTGGCCACGCCGGGCACCGCGAGGCGGTCGGCCACGTCGGTGTCGTGGAACCGGGCCCGACCCAGGAGGTCGGGGACGGTGTCGGGGGTGACCGCCACCGGCTGGCCGGGCTCCACGGCCACCTTGGTGGCCACCTTGCGGAGGACCTTGGCCAGGGCCCGCTCGAGGGATCGGACGCCGGCCTCCCGGGTGTAGCCGCCGATGACGGTCCGGAGGGCGTCGTCGGAGATGGCCACCTCGTCGGCGCCGAGGCCGGCCCGCTCCAGCTGGCGCACCAGGAGGTGGTCCCGGGCGATCGCCACCTTCTCGTCCTCGGTGTAGCCGTCGAGGCTCACCACCTCCATGCGGTCCAGCAGGGGACCGGGGATGGTGTCGAGCTGGTTGGCGGTGGCGAGGAAGATCACGTCGGAGAGGTCGAGGTCGACCTCGAGGTAGTGGTCTCGGAAGGCGTGGTTCTGGGCCGGGTCGAGCACCTCCAGCAGCGCCGCCGACGGGTCGCCGCGGTAGTCGTTGCCCACCTTGTCGATCTCGTCGAGGAGCACGACCGGGTTCATGGTGCCGGCCTCGGTGAGGGCGCGGACCAGGCGGCCGGGCCGGGCGCCGACGTAGGTGCGCCGGTGGCCGCGGATCTCGGCCTCGTCGCGCACGCCGCCGAGGGCCACCCGCACGAAGCGGCGCCCGAGGGCGCGGGCGATGGACTCGCCCAGGCTGGTCTTGCCCACGCCGGGCGGGCCCACGAGGGTGAGGATGGTGCTGTTGCGCTGCCGGCCCCTCGGCGAGGTGGCCGCGACGGCGGGGAGCGGCCCCGACTCGGTGCCGATGACCACCTCGGCCGGGGCCACCTCGGCCGGTTCGCTCGCGCCCCGGGCCGGGTCGGGCTCGAGGGGGCCCGAGGGGGCCCCGTCGTCATCGCCCTCGGGCTCGCCGCCGTCGGGGCCCTCGGGGAGCGGGAGGTCGGTGGCCGCGGGGGAGTCGTCGGCCTGGTCGAGGCCGCGGTCGGCGCGCAGCTTCCGGACGGCCAGCTCCTCCACGATGCGGTCCTTCACCTCGCCGAGGCCCTCGTGGTCGGCGTCGAGGACGGCGCGGGCGTGGGCCAGGTCGAGGACGTCGGCGGAGCGCTCGCCCCACGGGATCTCGAACACGGTGTCGAGCCACGTCCGGATCCAGCCGTGCTCGGGCGACTGCTCGTTGCTGCGCTCGAGCTTCTGGATGTCCCGCTCCACGGCGACGCGGACGTCGTCGGGCAGGTGGCGCTCGGCCAACGTCGCCCGGTAGGCGTCGGGACCGTCCTCGGCGTCGCCCTCGCCCTCGCCGAGCTCCTTGCGGATGGCGGCGAGCTGCTGGCGCAGGATGAACTCGCGCTGGTTCTTCTCCAGGCCCTCGGTGACCTCGGTGCGGATGCGCTCGGTGAGCTCGGCCTCGGCCAGGGCCTCCTTGGCCCAGCCCAGGACCTTGCCGACCCGCTCGGCCACGTCGACGGTCTCGAGCAGCTCGACCTTGCGGTCGAGGCTCAGGTCGGGCCACCAGCCGGCCGCGTCGGCCAGGGCGTCGGGCTCGTCGAGGCCGCGGAGGACCTCCACCAGGCGGCGGCCGCCCAGCTGCTCGAAGAGGGCGCGGAAGGCGGCCCGCAGCTCGGTGGCCAGCTCCCGGGCGGCGTCGGTGACCTCGGGGTGGACCGGCTCGGCCTCCAACCAGAGCACGGCGCCGGTGCCGGCCACCCCGGTGCGCAGGAGCGCCCGGTCGTGGGCCCGCACCACCAGGGCGGCGATGCCCGAGGGGAGGGTGCCGCGCGACTCGATGGAGGCCACGGTGCCCACCGTGGCGTGGCGCCCGTCGATCCGGGGCACGAGCAGCAGGCGGCCGTCGTCGCCGGCCGCGGCCACGGCGGCCTGGGCGTCGTCGGTCTCGAGGGCGATGGTGAGGACCATGCCCGGCAGGACCACGCCGCTGGTGAGCGGGAGGACCGGCAGGGTGAGGGTGGGGGTGGTGGTGTCGGACACGTGGGCTCCTCGGCGGAGAGGTGGGATCCACACAACTCTGCCAACAAAGCTGCCATTCCCCTACTCAACTCCGAGAAAAGCTGACCGGGTGGGTCGCCTATCCGGCCGCGTGACGCGCCAGCGGCCGGTGACCTGGTGGTCAGGGGCCTCCGAGGGGTCGACCTGTGGTGGAGGGTGAGGCTCCGCCAGGGTGCCGGCTCAGGCGGGCGGGGCCTCGGTGGCCTCGTCGACGCCCTGGAGCAGGGTGTTCCAGGCCAGGGTGGCGCACTTGATGCGCACCGGGAACTTCACCACGCCGCGGAGCGCCTCGAGGTCGCCGAGCTTCACGTCGGCGTCGGCCGCGGCATCCGCGGCGGCCGCCTCGGCGTCGGGCTCGGCATCGGCGTCGAGGGTGGTCTCGTGGAGCGACATCATCCCCTTGAAGGCGCGGGTGAGGGCCTTCACCTCGGGGATGGTCTTGCCCTTCACGGCCGCCGACATCATCGAGGCCGACGACTGGCTGATGGAGCAGCCGGTGCCCCCGATGCGGATGTCGGTCACCACGCCCTGGGCGTCGATGTCGAGGTAGACCACGATCTCGTCGCCGCAGAGGGGGTTGAAGCCCTCGGTGCGGGTGGCCGGCGGCGACTCGAGCTCGCCCCGGTTCCGGGGGGAGCGGTAGTGGTCGAGGATGATCTCGCGGTAGAGATCCTCCAGTCCTGGCATGTCTGCTCGCTTCGGGTGGTCGGGGCCGGTGGGGCGGGCGGCGCACCGGGGTGCGGGCCGGGCTCGGCGGGTGGCGGGAGGGGTGGTCGCCGACGGCGATCAGAACGAGAAGAAGTCTGCCGCCTCGCCCAGGGCGTCGGCCAACGCATCGACGTCGTCGGTGTCGTTGTAGACGTAGAACGAGGCGCGGGCGGTGGCGCCGACGCCGAGCACCTTCATGAGGGGCTTGGCGCAGTGGTGGCCGGGGCGCACGCACACGGCGTGCTCGTCGAGCACCTGGGAGAGGTCGTGGGGGTGGATGCCCTCCATGGCCAGCGAGAGCACGCCGCCACGGGCCGCCGGCTCGGCGGGGCCGTGGATGGTGAGCTGGTCGCCGAAGCGGTCCGTGAGGGTGCGCAGGGCGTAGGCGGTGAGGGAGACCTCGTGCTCGCGCACGGCCTCCATGCCCAGGGCGTCGAGGTAGTCCACCGCGGCGTGGAGGCCGATGATCTCGGCCACCGGCGGGGTGCCGGCCTCGAACTTGGCCGGCAGGTCGGCCGGCACGAAGCCGTCGAGCGTGACGTTGAGGATCATGCCGCCGCCGCCGAGGAAGGGCGGCATGGCCTCGAGCAGCTCCTCGCGGCCCCACAGCACGCCGATGCCGGTGGGCCCGAGCATCTTGTGGCCGGAGAAGGCGGCGAAGTCGACGCCGAGGGCGGCCACGTCGGTGGCCAGGTGGGGCACGTACTGGCAGGCGTCGAGGCAGACCACGGCGCCGGCGGCGTGGGCCCGGGCGGTGAGCTCGGCGACCGGCGTGAGCGTGCCGGTGACGTTCGACATGGCGGTGAGCCCCACCAGCTTCACGCCGTCGAGGAGGGTGTCGAGGTCGGTGAGGTCGAGCCGGGCGTCGGGGGTGAGCGGGATCCAGCGGATCTCGAACCCCTTCTCGGCCTGGAGCTGGAACCACGGCACGATGTTGGCGTGGTGCTCGAGCTGGGTGAGCAGCACGGCGTCGCCGGGGCCGAGGTTGGCCCCGCCCCAGGAGCGGGCCACCAGGTTGAGCGACTCGGTGGCGTTCTTCGAGAACAGCACCTCGGTCTCGGGGCGGGGGGCGCCGATGAAGCGGCCGACCCGGATCCGGGCGGCCTCCAGCGCATTGGTGGCGGCCTCGGCGATCTCGTAGACGCCCCGGTGGACGTTGGCGTTGATCGTCTCGTAGTAGGCGCTCATCGCGTCGATGACCACCTGGGGCTTCTGCGACGACGCGGCCGAGTCCAGGAAGCGGATGGGCCCGCCCTTCAGCTCGCGCTGGAGGAGGGGGAAGTCGGCCTTGATGCGGGCGACGTCGAGGGGGAGGGCGAGGGCGGCGGTGCTCACGCGTCGACCGGCGTTCTCCAGGACTCGTAGCCATCGGCCTCGAGCCGGGCCACGATCTCCATCCCGCCCGACTCCACGATCCGGCCGTCGAGCAGCAGGTGGACGTGCGAGGGGCGGATCTCGTCGAGCAGGCGCTGGTAGTGGGTGACCACGAGCAGGCCGAGGTCGGGACGGTCGGCCTGGACCTCACGGACGCCCCGGGCCACCACGCGCAGGGCGTCGATGTCGAGGCCCGAGTCGGTCTCGTCGAGCACCGCCAGCTCGGGCTCGAGGATGGCCATCTGGAGGATCTCGTTGCGCTTCTTCTCGCCGCCGGAGAAGCCCTCGTTGAGGTAGCGGTCGGCGAAGGTGGGGTCCATGTCGAGCCGCTCCATCCACTCCATGATCGAGAGGCGGAGCTCGAGGACCGAGAGGTCGATGCCCTTGCGGGCCGACAGGGCCTGGCGGAGGAAGTTGATCACCGAGACGCCCGGGATGGTCTGCGGGTACTGGAAGGCGAGGAACACGCCGGCCTTGCCCCGGTCGTCGGGGCCCCACTCGGTGATGTCGTCGCCCTTGTAGCGGATGCGACCGCTGGTGACCTGGTAGTCGGGGCTGCCGAGCAGGGCGCTGGCCAGGGTGGACTTGCCCGAGCCGTTGGGGCCCATGAGGGCGTGCACCTCGCCGGCACGGATGGTGAGGTCGACCCCCCGCAGGATCTCGTTCCCGTCGGCGCTGACGTGCAGGTCGTCGATCTCGAACAGGGGTGCTCCGGACATGGGGCCCAGTGTATTAGCACTACGGCCATAGTGGTAATGGTCGATCGAGGACGTGCGTCACCCTCCGGGCGGCCCGCTCGACGAGCAGGTGGCGAGAAATCGCCCGGGTCGGGACCAGAACCGGTCCCGAGGCGGTTGCATGGTCCGAAGACCCCCGATGCAGGTGCCCAGGAGGTGCCCAGAGATGCTGTGGAGCCGTACCAAGCCCGAGATGCCGACCGCGGAGACGGCCCTGCCGGGCCGCGCCGAGCCGGCCTTCGACATCAGCGGGGTGCACGCCGTCACCGGGCGCTCCATCGTGCCGCCGTTCCCGGAGGGCCACGAGGTGGCCGTGTTCGGCCTGGGCTGCTTCTGGGGCGCCGAGCGCCTGTACTGGAGCATCCCCGGCGTGTTCGCCACCGCGGTGGGCTACGCCGGCGGGTTCACCCCCAACCCGACGTATGAGGAGACCTGCACCGGCCGCACCGGCCACACCGAGGCCGTCCTGGTGGTGTTCGACCCCGAGGTGGTGGCGTACCGCCACCTCCTGCAGGTGTTCTTCGACGAGCACGACCCCACCCAGGCCAACCGGCAGGGCAACGACGTGGGCACCCAGTACCGGTCCGCCATCTACTGGACCACCGACGAGCAGGGCGCCGAGGCCCGGTCGGCCGCCGCGCAGTTCGGTGCCGCGCTCGCCGAGGCCGGTCGCGGTGAGGTCCAGACCGAGCTGGCCCCGGCCGGGCCCTTCTTCTACGCCGAGGAGCACCACCAGCAGTACCTGCACAAGGTGCCGAACGGCTACTGCGGCCTGCAGGGCACGGGCGTCTCGTGCGCCCTCGCGCCCGCGTCGGCCGAGGAGGCCCCGCCCGCGAGCGAGGCCGGCGACAGTGGGGGCGAGGCGCCGGCCGGCGGCGACCCCAAGCTCAAGCCGGTGGCCGGCAGCGACGCCGAGTGGCGAGACCTCCTCACGCCGGAGCAGTACGAGGTGCTGCGGCGGGCTGGCACCGAGCGGCCCTTCGTGGGCGCCTACACCGACCTGGAGGACCCCGGCCTCTACCGGTGCGCCGCCTGCGGGAACCCGCTCTACACGAGCGACACCAAGTTCCACTCCGGCAGCGGCTGGCCGAGCTTCACCGAGGCCGTGTCGCCCGACGCGGTGGAGGTGGTGGAGGACCGGTCCCACGGCATGGTCCGGACCGAGGCCCGCTGCGCCCGCTGCCACTCGCACCTGGGCCACATCTTCCCCGACGGCCCGCCCGACCGCGGCGGCCAGCGGCACTGCCTGAACAGCCTCGCCCTCGAGCTCGACCCCGAGCCCTCGGCCGGCTGAGCGACCGCAGCGGCCCGACCCGACCGGGTGGCCCGGCCAGGCGGGCCGGGCCGCCCGCTCAGTCGTGGTCGCGCAGGTCCTCCTTCCAGGCGCGGAAGCGGGTGTGGCGCTGCCCGCTGGGCCCCACGCCGTCGCCCGAGCCGTCGGGGAGGAGCAGGAACGTGTACTGGTCGGTGAGGTCGTCGGCGCGGGCCGACCAGTAGGAGGCGTGCCCGCCGCGCGCGGGGCCGGCCCGCCACAGCAGCCACGGGCCGATGCGGCGGAGGAAGCTGGCGGCCTCGCCGGCCACCGAGGCGGTGCCCCGGCCGTCGGGACCGCCGAAGCGCTCGCCGATGGCCAGCAGCTCGGGTGGCGCCTCCACCCAGGCGGTGGCCGGGATGGTGCGCGTGCGCTGGGGGGTGTCGGGGAGGTCGGCCGTGTGCACCGGGGCGTGGTCGGCCGGTCGATCCCCGGCCGGGACGGCCCCCACCTCACGCCGCTCGGCGGCGGGCTCGGCGGGGGAGGGTGGGGGGTCCGACTCGGGCGGGGGCGCAGCGGCAGCCATGGGCCGATGGTCCCACGCCCGCGCCGGCGACGACCTACCAGCCGCGGTCGACCCACTCCTGGAGGTGGGGCGACTCCGTGCCGATCGTGGTGCGGTCGCCGTGGCCGGGCAGCACGATGGTGTCGGCCGCCAGCGGCCGGAAGAGGCGCTCCTCGACCGCCCCGATGAGGGTGTCGAAGTCGCCGCCCTCGAAGGTGGCGTTGCCCACCCCGCCGGGGAACAGGGTGTCGCCGCTGAAGAGGATCGGCGCCCCCTCGAGCCGGAAGCACATCGAGCCGGGGGTGTGGCCCGGGGTGTGGATGGTGTGGAGGCGGAGCCGGCCGACGGTGATCACCGAGTCGTCGTCGAGGATCTCGTCGTAGCTGGGCAACAGGGCGGCGTCCTGGGCGGTGACGTGCACCGCGTAGCCGGCGTCGCGGAGCGCCGGGACGGCCTGGATGTGGTCCCAGTGGCCGTGGGTCTCCAGGACCTCGCGCACGCCGAGGGCCCGGCACAGCTCGAGGAGCCGGTCGTGCTCGTTGGCGGCGTCGAGGAGGACGGCGTCGCCCGTCTCGCGGCACCGGAGGACGTACACGTTGTTGTCGACCGGGCCGACCACCACCTGGTGGATCTCGGCGGCGGCATCGGACCACACGAGCGTGCTCATGGGCCCAGTGTGGCGCACCCCGGGCGCGACGACGCCCCGGCCGGGGGAGGGGGTGGCCAGGGCGCCGTCGGACCCGCCGGGCGACCTGCGCCTCCCACCGGGGTCTTGAGGCCGTGCGCCACCTTGGGCGTCGCTCGGCACGTTGCGGGGCATCGTAGGACCTCCCGACCACGCGTGGACCCACCAACGGGTGATCGGGTCCGGAGAACGGCCCGGCCGTGCCCTGGGACCGGTCGGGAGCGCTCGCAGGCGCCGGTCAGGTCGAGGCGACGGCGAAGCCCAGCGCGAGCGCCACCGGGATCTGGCGGGGATCGAAGGTCACGAAGGTGACGGGCCCCGGGAGCCGGTCGGCGGCGGCCAGGTGGAGCGCGTCGACGGTGCGGAGCGGGTGCTCGCGCGACAGCTCGGCGGCCCGATCGAGGCAGCGCTGGTCCAGGGGCACGACGTGGATCCGTTCCCAGTCGTCGCGCAGGGCGCGGCGCACCCGGTCCGAGTCGGTGGGGAGGTCGCACACCCGGTCCACCATGCCGAGGGCCTCGGCCTGGGCGAGCGCGGAGGCGCACCAGACCTCGTCGGCGCCCATGGCCTCGACGATGACGGCCCGGTGGGGCCCCGAGAGGTAGCGGCCGAGGAGGGCCGAGGTGTCGAGGGCCAGGGTCACGCGCCCCGCACCTCGCGCAGGGCGTGGTCCAGGCGCCGACCGGTCCACGAGTCGACGAGCACGTCCGGCGGCGGGCGGTCACCGCGGCGGGCCGGCTCGAGGAGGCCCCGGGCCACCAGGTCGTCGATGGTGACCCGGGCCGAGGCCGGTTCCACCGGGCCCAGCTGGGCGACGGGCCGCCCGGCGATGGTGATGACGATGCGCTCGCCGGCGCCGGCCCGTCGGACCAGGGAGGTGAGCCGGGCCCGCAGCTCGCGGATGCCGAGGCGCTCGCGGTGCGGGGGATCGGCGTCGACGGCGGGATCAGGGGCCGACTCCCTGCCGGGCGGCCGCCCGACGACGAGGCCCGCCGGGGGCCCGCCGACGGCCGGGCCCCGCTCGGCCTCGGCCCACGCCGCGGTGCGCCGCCAGCCCGAGGCCGGCGGACGGGGCTCGTGGAGGTCGGAGGGGTCGGACGGGGGCCGGTGGTCTCGTCCGGAGGGGAAGTCGCTCACCGCCGAAGCGTACACACGCGTACACCGATCATCGTGCGCTCGGCCGACGCAGCTGCCACCATGTCGCCGTCACCGACATCGACCCCAGGGGTACACCGTGAACTTCGCGTTCAACGAGGAGCAGGAAGAGCTCCGCAAGACCACCCGCAAGTTCCTGGAGGGCAAGTCCTCCGAGGCGGCCGTCCGCGAGCAGATGGACACCGAGCAGGGCTACGACGAGGCCGTCTGGAAGCAGATGGGCGAGCAGATGGGCCTGCAGGGCCTGGTCATCCCCGAGGAGTTCGGCGGCTCGGGCTACGGCTACATCGAGCTCATCGTGATCCTCGAGGAGATGGGCCGGTCGCTGCTGTGCGCCCCGTTCTTCTCCACCGTCGTGCTGGCCGCCAACACCTTGGTGCACAGCGGTGACGACGCCGCCAAGGCCGACCTCCTCCCGGGCATCGCGTCGGGCGAGACCATCGCCACGCTGGCCTTCACCGAGGAGAACGGCCGCTGGGACGAGGCGGGCATCACCGCCACGGCCACCAAGGACGGGGACGCCTGGAAGCTCAACGGCTCCAAGACCTACGTGATCGACGGCCACACCGCCTCGCTGATCCTCGTGGCCGCCCGCACCGATGCGGGCGTGAGCCTCTTCGCCGTGGAGGGCGGGGCCGCCGGCCTCACCCGCACGGCCCTGTCCACCATGGACCAGACCCGCAAGCAGGCCAAGCTCGACCTGGCCGACGTCTCGGGCCGCCTCATCGGCACCGACGGCGAGGGCTGGACGGTCCTCGAGCGGGTGCTCGACCTCGCCGCGGTGGCCCTCGCCGCCGAGCAGGTCGGTGGCGCCCAGAAGTGCCTGGAGATGGCGGTGGAGTACGCCAAGGACCGGGTGCAGTTCGGTCGGCCCATCGGCTCGTTCCAGGCCATCAAGCACAAGTGCGCCGACATGCTGCTCGAGGTCGAGTCGGCCAAGTCGGCCGCCTACTACGCCGGCTGGTGCGCCTCGGAGCTCAACGACGAGCTGCCCTCGGTGGCCTCGCTGGCCAAGGCCTACTGCTCGGAGGCGTACTTCCACGCCGCCGCCGAGAACATCCAGATCCACGGTGGCATCGGCTTCACCTGGGAGCACCCGGCCCACCTGTACTTCAAGCGGGCCAAGTCGTCGGAGCTGCTCTTCGGCGATCCCACGTACCACCGCGAGCTGCTCGCGCAGCGCATCGGCATCTGAGCCCCCGGTCGGCCCCGGCCGACCAGTCGAGCTCCGTCACGGCCCGCCCGCAGGGGCGGGCCGTGACGCGCCCGGGGCCGCTCGCCGTGCGGCACCGTGGTGCCCCCGACCCGTAACGTGGCCGGGACCGACCGGCGGGAGGGTTCGAGGAGCCTCAATGCACCACCACGCGTGCCGATAGCTCAGGTGATGGAACCCCTCCCACCCGTCGCGCCCCGCACCCGGCTGGGCCGCGCCCGGCTGGCGGTGGCGGCTGCCGTGGTCGTGCTGGCCACGTCGGTCGCGGTGGCCCCCGGCGCCGCCCAGGACGGCGCCGACCCGTCGGCGGACGGGCCCGGCGGTGCGCTGGTCGAGGCCGAGCGCATCCGGGAACGCACCCTCGCCCTGGCGCCGGACCAGCCGCCGTCGCCCGACGACGTCTTCGTCGACGCCATCGAGGCCGCAGAGGTGGCCGAGGAACTGGCCCTGCTCCGCGTCCAGGCGGCCGAGGTGGAAGCCGACGCCCGCGCCGACTGGGTGGAGGCGGCCAGCGCCCAGACGGTGGCGGAGGAGGTGGTGGCCGAGGCCACCGCCCGTCGCGACGCGGCCCGCAGCGAGCTCTCCACCGAGCGCGGTCGCCTCTCCGACCTCACGGTCCGGGCCTATGTGACGGGCGGCGAGGTCGACCTGGACCAGTTCCGGGCGCTGACCGAGGGCGACACCACCGACCCCGCGGCCGGCCGGGCGTTGATGTTCGAGCAGGTGCTCGAGCGCCAGGAGGACGTCACCGACGCGGCCCGCACCGACTCCACCAAGGCCCGCCGGGCGCTCGCCGCCGCACGCGAGGAGCTGGGCGATGCCGAGGCGGAGGCCCGCCTGCGGTCGCAGCTCGCCTCGCGCCGGACCGAGGACCTGGCCGAGGCGGTGGCCGCCCACGAGGCGGCGCTGCGGGACCGGGCCATGGCCGACGCCCGGCTGCGCGCCGGCGGCGGCCGCGGGCCGGTGCCCCTGGAGGTGGCCATCATCGGCCTGCCCCGGCTCAGCGCCGACGACCTGGCCACCTGGTTCGCCTCCACGCCCTACGCCCCGCGGATCTTCACCCCGATCACCGACCTCGCCCGCTGGTTCATCGAGGAGGGCGCCGCCGAGGGCATCCGCGGCGACATCGCCTTCGCCCAGGCCGTGCTGGAGACCGGCGGGTTCGCCAACGAAGACAGCGTGACGGTGAACAACTTCTCGGGCATCGGTCACTGCGACAGCTGCCCGTCCGGCTGGGCCTTCCCCACGCCGCAGGCCGGGGTGCGGGCCCAGATCCAGCTGCTCAAGTCCTACGCCGTGCGCCAGCCCGACTACGTGCACGAGCTGGTCGACCGTCGGCTGCGTGGCCCCGCCGGCTGCTGCGAGACGTGGGGCGACCTCACCACGGTGTGGGCCACCGACCCCGGCTACGGGCCCAAGGTGATGCTGCTGTACACCTCGATGGTCGACCACGCCCTGGCCCGCCGCGCCATGGGCGTGGGCTTCGAGGGCTGACGGCTCGCCGCCCCCGGCGTCCGCGCCGCCCGGCGATAGGTTGCGGGCGTGATGTGGCTGTTCGTGATCGTGGGCCTGCTGGTGATCGTGGCGATCGGGCTGCTGGTGGTGGGGCGGGAGACGGCGCGCCTGGCCGGGGTGGCCCGCCCGGCCGTGTTCGACCTGGCGGCGGCCACCGAGTTCATCGCCGATCGGGTGCCGCCGGAGGTCCAGGCCCGGATCTCCCACGACGACGTCCGCTGGATCCTCCTGGCCGACGCCGACCTGCTGGAGGAGGCCACGGCCGACCCCGACGAGCGGCGGTTCCCGTGGAGCCGGAAGCCCCTGGTGCCCGGCCGACCGATCCCGGTGCGCGACGACCGGGGCGAGGTGGTCGACCCCGGCGACGACGGCCCGCCCGACCCGTTCGGCCAGGTGGTCGACGAGGACCTGGCGGTGGCCCGGATCCTCACCGCCGCCGAGGAGGCCGGACGGGACCTGGCCGACGAGGACATCGCCGCGGTGCTCGACGCCCGGCTCGGCTACCTGGAGGCCATCGGCGCGGTCGGCGGCCGGGCCAGCGGGCCCGACACGCCCGAGACCCCGCCTGCCGGGTGATCGACGGCCACGGGCGTCGGGGTACGTTGTGCGCCATGGAGCGCCCCACCCGGTTCGAGCACAACCGCTACGTCGGAGACAAGCGGACCCAGGTCGTGTACGACCTCGACACCGTGCCCGAGGAGCTGATGGACGAGCTGGTGTCGGCCCGCACCTACCTCACCTTCGGCCCGGACACCCTCGTCGAGGCCCGCAACCGCGGCTACCAGCCACACGCCAGCTGCGCCCCCGTCGACGAAGGCTGAGGGCCTGATGGCCGCCCCGGGCCGCCCGGCCCCCGGCGGGGCCCGGCCGTGAACGTCGAGATCGTCGCCGGCCCGGTGCGGCTCTCGGCCTACGTGGCCGACGCCCCGGTGGCCGAGCCGCAGTCGCCCGTGCTGGTGCTCTGCCACGGCTACCCGTCCGGCGCCCTGGGCGCCGAGGCCACCGGGCGCTCGTACCCCGCCCTCGCCGACCGGATCGCCAACGAGGGCTGGCGGGTGATCACCTTCACCTTCCGCGGCTGCGGCACCTCCACCGGCGACTTCTCCCTGGGGGGCTGGCTCGACGACCTGCTGGCCGTGATCGACCAGGCCGCGTCGTTCGGCGCCTCGCGCGGCGTGTGGCTGGCCGGGTTCGGCACCGGCGGCGGGCTGTGCATCGCTGCGGCCGCCCGTCGTCCCGAGGTGGTGGGCGTGGCGGTGCTGGGCGCGCCCGCCGACTACTCCGACTGGGCCAGCCACCCGCGACGGCTGCTCCAGCACGCCCGGGAGATCGGCGCCATCACCGATCCGGCGTTCCCCCCGGCGCTCGACCAGTGGACCCGCCAGCTCCGCGACATCAAGCCCGTCGACGACGCCGGGGTGATGGCCCCCCGGCCGCTGCTGGTGCTGCACGGCTCCGACGACGAGTCGGTCCCGTCGTTCGACGCCCGGGTGATCGGCGACGCCCACGGCAGCGCCGAGCTGCGCATCGTCTCGGGCGCGGCCCACGACCTGCGCCACGATCCGCGGGCCGTGGCGATCCTGCTCGGCTGGCTCGACCGCCAGCGCCACGGGTCGCGCACCCCCTGAGCGGCACGGCGCGGCAGGGTCGTGGGGCGTCCGGGTGATCTGCGGAGAGACCCCTCAAGGGTGATCCTCCAGGTGCCGACGCTAAGGGGGGTGACGACCGAGTTAGCGTGGCCCTTCGTCGACCGAGAGAGGAGCCGGGTGCTCGAAGCACAAGATGCGGCTCCCACCGACATCGACGACGAGGTCCCGCACACCCTGATGGGTGAGCTCCGCGAGCTCGGCCTGCTGGGCCAGATGTGGACCATCACGGTCGTCGTGTTCTGCATCGGCCGTGCCGCCATGGTGTGGCCCGTGCTGCTCGAGCACGACGTCAACCCGTGGTGGTTCCTGGCCATCGACGTCGGGACCTCGCCCACCTACGGCCTCGGCCAGGCCATGGGCGTCAAGATCCTGCGCGATCCCCGCCGGCCCATGCGCGACGCCGTGCCGTGGATCGCCATGTTGCTGGTCTCGTTCGTGGCCCCCTACGCCTACCTGCTGGCGTCGGCCGGGCAGCTCCCCGGCTACGTCATCGGCGGCGTGGTGCTGTGGATGGTCCTCTTCGGCGGCCTCGCCGGGTACCGGATGGTGCGCGAGGTGCGCGTCGATCCAGCCGCCACCTGACCCCGCTCGCACCGGCCGGACAGCCGGGGTGTCCGGTTCACGTACCGTTCATGCCGTGCGAACGGACGCGAAACCGCTGAGCGGCAGGGTCACCCCGGTGAGCGACCTGTTCGACGACTACGACGCGGGCTCGATCCGGCGCACCTACGACGAGATGTTCGACCGGTTCGGCCAGGTCCGCGACACCTATCGGGCCGTGCACGACACGCTCGAGCCGCAGACCACCGCCGACCTGGCCACCCGGGCCGACGGGCTGAGCCGGGCCTACCGCGACCGAGGCGTCACCTTCGCCCTGTCCGGCCAGGAGCGCCCGTTCCCGCTCGACCTGGTGCCCCGGGTGCTCTCGGCCGAGGAGTGGCGCCGGCTGGAGGCGGGCATCCGCCAGCGGGTGCAGGCGCTGGAGGCCTTCCTGGCCGACGTGTACGGCCCCGGCGAGGTGTTCCACGACGGGGTGGTGCCCCGGAAGCTGGTGCACTCGTCGCCGCACTTCCACCGCCAGGTCCACGGCATCGAGCCGGCCGGCGGCGTGCGGATCCACGTCTCGGGGGTCGACGTCATCCGTGACGACCACGGCGAGTTCCGCGTGCTGGAGGACAACCTCCGGAGCCCCTCGGGCGTGAGCTACGTGATGGAGAACCGGCGGGTCATGGCCCGGGTGTTCCCCGACCTCTTCGGCGCCAACTCGGTGGCCCCGGTCGACGACTACCCCCGCCACCTCCTCGGGGCCCTGCGCAGCACCGCCCCGGTGCGCGCCTCGGACCCGCGCATCGTCGTGCTCACCCCGGGCGTGCACAACTCGGCCTACTTCGAGCATGCCCTGCTGGCCCGCATGATGGGCGTCGACCTGGTGGAGGGGCGAGACCTCGTCTGCCGAGACGACGTCACCTACGTGCGCACCACCACGGGCGAGGAGCGCGTCGACGTCATGTACCGGCGCATCGACGACGAGTTCCTCGACCCGGTGCAGTTCCGGCCCGACTCGGTGCTGGGCTGCGCCGGGCTGATCCACTCCGCCCGCAGCGGCAACCTCACCATCGCCAACGCGGTGGGCAACGGCGTCGCCGACGACAAGCTCATCTACAGCTACGTGCCCGACCTCATCGAGTACTACCTGGGCGAGCCGCCGCTGCTGCGCAACGTCGACACCTATCGGCTGGCCGAGGACGACGTGCGTGAGTTCGTGCTCGACCGGATCGACCAGATGGTGGTGAAGCCGGTCGACGCGTCGGGCGGCTACGGGCTGGTCTTCGGCCCCGACGCCTCCGACGAGGAGCTGGCCGACTGCCGCCAGAACATCCTCGACGACCCCCGCGGCTACATCGCCCAGCCGGTCGTGGCCCTCTCCACCGGGCCCACGCTCATCGACGGGCGCCTCCGCCCCCGCCACCTCGACCTGCGCCCCTTCGCCGTCAACGACGGCGAGAAGGTGTGGGTCCTCCCGGGCGGGCTCACCCGCGTCGCCCTCCCCGAGGGGAGCCTGGTCGTGAACTCCAGCCAGGGCGGCGGCTCCAAGGACACCTGGGTGCTGGCCGACGACGACGCCACCTTCGGCCTCGACCTGGAGCTGCCCGTCCCCAAGGAGGCGCCCGTGCGCCCCGCGCCGGGCGTGCCGCTCCAGTTCGGCCCCGCCGACGACCACGAGCGCCACCACCAGCAGCAGCTCCAGCAGCAGCAGACCCCGGAGGCCGGGCCCGGTCCCGCGGAACGGGTCGCCGACGGGGCAGGGGGCCCGCCGTGCTGAGCCGCATCGCCGAGGCCCTCTACTGGATGGGCCGCTACCTGGAGCGGGCGGACGACACGGCCCGCCTCCTCGACGTCCACGTGCACCGCATGGTGGTGGAGCTCAACGACGACCGGGTCGGCGCCTCGTTGCTCGAGTCGATGGGCGTCGAGGGCGACCAGCTCGCCCGGCTCGAGGCCGAGGGCCCGATCGACCTCTGGCGGGCCACCGAGCTGCTCGCCTACGACGCCGACAACCCCAGCTCCGTGGTGGGCTCGCTGCGCCTGGCCCGCGAGAACGCCCGAGGCCTCCGCGAGATCCTGGCCACCGAGGTGTGGGAAGCGCTGAACCGGACCTACCACGAGCTCGACAACCACGTGCGGGCCGCCCGCACCCTCGGGCCGCACCTGCTGTTCCACTGGGTCCGGGACCGGGTGGCCCTGGTGGGCGGCCTCATCGACACCGTGCTCCTCCACGACGACGGCTGGCGGTTCCTCACCATCGGCCGGAGCCTGGAGCGGGTCGACATGACGGCTCGGCTCCTCGGCGCCGTGCCGCCCGACGCCGACGCCTCCCGGTGGAGCAGCGTGCTCGTGTCGTGCGGCGCCAACGACGCCTTCCTCCGCACCTACGGGGGCGACATCGACCAGGCCAAGGCCCTCAGCGTGCTGTTGCTCGACCCCGACTTCCCCCGCTCGGTCTCCTACGCCCTCGCCCAGGCCGAGGCCGCCCTCGACGACGTCGACGGGGGCCAGCGGCCCAACGGCGGGCGCCGGCGTCCGCTGGTGCGCACCAGCGCCGCGGCCCGGGAGGTGGGCCGCATCCGCAGCGAGCTGGCCTACACCGACCCTGCCCTCCTGGCCGCCGACCTCCACGGCGTGGTGGGCCGCCTGCAGGCCGCCACCGCCCACGCCAGCGAGCTGGTCACCCAGCGGTACTTCCAGCGGGTGGCGTTCGTGGAGTGGACCCCGGAGCGCATGCCGTGAGCTGGCGCCTCCAGATCACCCACACCACCCACTACGCCTACGACACGCCGGTGGCGCAGTCGTACAACGAGGCCCGCCTCGAGCCCCGGAGCGACCGGCACCAGACCGTGCTGGCCAGCCGGATCGAGGTGGAGCCGGCCACCCGCGTGGTCCGCCACGTCGACTACTGGGGCTCGGTGGTGCACCACTTCGACGTCCAGATCCCGCACCAGGAGCTCACCGTCATCGGGCGCACCACGGTGGAGACCGCCACCAGCCCGGCCGAGCCGGGCGACATCGGCTGGGAGGAGCTCGGCTCGGACAAGCTCCGCGACGAGTTCGAGGAGCTGCTGGTGCCCACCGCGTCGGTCGGCTGGGACGACGAGCTCGCCGCGCTGGCCGCCGAGATGCGGGCTGCCAGCGCCACGCCGGCGGCGGCGGCCGAGGCGGCGTCGGCCTGGGTGCACGACCACCTGGAGTACAAGCGGGGGAGCACCGGCGTGCGCACCACCGCCACCGAGGTCCTGGCCACCGGCGCGGGGGTCTGCCAGGACTTCGCCCACCTGAGCCTGGCCCTGCTCCGCGCCATGGGCATCCCGTCGTGGTACGTGTCGGGCTACCTGCACCCCCGCAAGGAGGCTCCGCTCGACGAGCCGCTGGTGGGCGAGAGCCACGCCTGGGTGGCGGCGTTCACCGGCACCGTCTGGCCGCTCGACCCCACCAGCCTCAACCCCGTGGCCGAGCGCCACGTCCGGGTGGCGGCCGGCCGCGACTACCGCGACGTCTCGCCCTTCCGCGGCATCTACGCCGGCCACGCCAAGCAGGACCTCGACGTCACCGTGGAGCTCATCCGCAAGGCCTGAGGTCCGCTCGGCCCGAGGTCGCACGGCCTGAGGTCGCACGGCCTGAGGTCGCACGACCCGCCGCCGAGCGATGGTCGGGACGCCGGTGCTGGCTACGTTGGCGCCATGACCGACCTGACGTTCCGCCCGGCCACGGTGGCCGACGTCGACGCCGTCGTCGCCCTGGTCACCGCGGCCTACCGGGGGGAGGCCAGTCGGGCCGGCTGGACCACCGAGGCGCACCTCCTGCAGGGGCAACGCACCGACGCGGCCATGGTCACCGCGGCCGTCACGGATCCCGACGGGACCGTGGTGCTGGCCGAGCGCGAGGGACACCTGGTGGGGTGCATCCAGGTCACCCGCGCTGCCGGCGCCGCCCACTTCGGCATGTTCGCGGTGGACCCCACGCTCCAGGACGGCGGGGTGGGCTCGGCGCTGCTGGGCCACGCCGAGGACCTGGCCCGCTCCACGTGGCGCTGCACCTCGATGGACCTCGAGGTCATCGCGCAGCGCGAGGCGCTCATCGCCTTCTACGCCCGCCGGGGCTACCGGCCCACCGGCGAGACCACGCCGTTCCCCTACGGCGACGAGCGCTTCGGCATCCCCCAGCGCGACGACCTCCACTTCGTGGTCCTGCGCCGCGACCTCTGACGCGGGGCCGGCCGCCGGGCCCGGCCGCTCCTCGTCGATCCCGGGCGCACCGGTCCGAGGCGCCGCCTACGTCATGCCGCGATGGCCTCCCACCTCCGCACTTGTCCGCTGTGCGAGGCGATGTGCGCGCTGGAGATCGAGACCGAGGGCCTCCAGTCACGCGGGCGTTGGGGTGAGCGACGAGCTGTGCCGGGGCGTCGTCAGCCTCCCGCACGGGTTCGGCCACGGCCGGCCCGGCACCCGCTCGGCCGTCGCCGACCGGCGCCGACCGGCGCCCGGTCCCGACACCGACGTGCTCGTGCCCGGCACGCGGGTGGACGAGCCGTCGGGTAACGCCGCCGTCAACGGCGTCCCCGTCGAGGTCGCTCGCGCCTGAGGAACGGCCGGCGTCAGGCCTTCGGCAGCGAGAACTCGGACTTGGACTTCTTGGCGGCCTTCTGGGCCTTCTTCCAGGCCTGGACCTCGCGGAGCTTCGGCACGGAGTCGACGTCGGCGGCCGAACGGGGCTGCCCGTCGGCGAAGGCCCCGGCCGCCGCCTTCCAGCCCCGGGGCGCCACCCCGAACCGCTTGGCGAGCAGGGCCACGAAGATCTGCGACTTCTCCTCACCGAACCCGGGCAGCGCCGACACCCGCTTGTAGAGCGTCTCCCCCGACTTGGCCGTGGTCCAGAGCTGCGCGGTGTCGCCCTCGTGGTGCTCGACGAGGTGCGCGGCGATGCCGTGAGCCCGGCGGGCCATCGCCGCGGGGTACCGGTGGACCGCCGGCTTCTCGCAGAACAGCTCCACCACCTCCTCCGGATCCATGGCGGCGATGCCGGCGGGTGACCAGCGATCCCCGAGGCGCTCCTTGATGACCATCGGCGAGCGGAACGCCCACGTCATCGGGACCTGCTGGTCGAGGAGCATCCCGAGGAGCAGCGCGAGGGGGTCCGCGGCCAGCAGCTCGTTGGCGTCGTCGTCGAACGTGATCGGGAACCGCACCGTCTCGGCCATGGCGGCGAGGCTAGGCGAGGGTCGGATCGCCGAGGAGGGCGAGGCCGTCGGACCGGTGCACGTGGTCGTACCGCGAGGCTGTGCAGCAGCAGGCCCTCTCGCAGGTCCTGGCCACCCAGATCGGCTCAACGGTCACCGCTGGTCGATGGCGGGAAGGGTCCGGGGCGGGACGGACCTGGTCATCTCGTATTCCCCGAGCACCTTCTCCAGCAGCGGTCGACCGCGCGGCGGGATCTCCTCCTCGCCGTCATACACCTCGGCCACCAGCTGCTCGGCTTCTTCGTACGACGAGATGCCGACCCTGCGCACGAGGAGCGCGATGTCCTCGTCGTCTCGGCCCATCCGCGAGGCGCGGAGCTTCATCGCGAGGAGGAACCTCGCTGGAGGTACCACCACCTCGACGCGGCCCTTCGCCAGGAGCCGATCGCCCGGCGGTTCTCCGCTGGGAGGGAGGAAGCGGCCGGCATCGGTGTTGAACCAGTTGCGGCGCAGCCCATGCTCCTCCGCCATCTGCGAGGCCTCGGCGAGGACCGCCGGCCCACCCGAGAAGACGGCATCGATGTCGGTCGACATGCGGCGCTGCAGATCGTC
>JBBRFU010000062.1:0-19664 GCA_038241315.1 Acidimicrobiales bacterium
CGCCCAGCTCCATCTCGGCCGAGGGTCGGATGCCACCCTTCATGACCTTGTCCTGGATCCGGAAGAAGGCGTAGGCGATGCCGAGGACGACGGTCCAGATGACCAGCACCCCGAGGGCCTGGGCGCCGAGCTGGCCCCACCCCTCGCCGCCGTAGAGCACGCCGGTGACGCCGCGAGCCTCGAGGCCCTCGGTGACGTTCCAGCCGAGGCCGTACTGCCCGTCGGCGAAGATGCCCACGCAGAGCACGCCGAACGAGCCGCCCACGCCGTGCACGGCGACCGCGCCGACCGGGTCGTCGATGCCCCGGCTCTCGATGAACGCCGCGGCGACCGGGACGAGGAGGCCGGCGAGGATGCCGATGAGCGCTGCCGCCCACGGCTGGATGAACGCGCACGGGGCGGTGACGGCCACCAGGCCGCCGAGCATGCCGTTGACCATCATCCCCGGGTCGGGCTTGCCGATCTTGGCCTGCATGAAGAACATCGCGGTCACCGCACCGAAGGCACCGGCGAGGGCGGTGTTGGCCGCCACCACCGCGAAGCGCACGTCGGTGGCCGCGAAGGTGGAGGCGGCGTTGAAGCCGAACCAGCCGAACAGCAGGATGAACGTGCCGAGCATGGCCATCGGGATGTGGTGGCCGGGGAGGGTGTTCGCCGACCCGTCCTTGTTGAACTTGCCGATGCGGGGGCCGAGCACGATGGCGCCGGCCAGGCCGGCCACGCCGCCGACGGCGTGCACCACGCCGGACCCGGCGAAGTCGACGTAGCCGTGGCCCAGGCTCATCGAGTTGCCGACCTTGGCCAACCACCCGCCGCCCCACGTCCAGGCCCCGAAGATCGGGTAGTAGATGGCCCCGCAGAAGAAGCCCCAGCCCACGAAGGCGTTCCACTTCCACCGCTCGGCCATGGCCCCCGTGGGGATGGTCGCCACCGTGTCCATGAAGGCCACCATGTACAGGAAGAAGCCCATCCCGCCGGCGGTGTAGAAGGCCTTGCCGGAGCCGCCCCACCCGCCCTGCCAGGCGAAGATCCAGTTGCCCGAGCCGATGAGCTCCTTGCCCATCGGCACGTCGAAGCCGATCAGCGGCACGGTGTAGCCGCCGAACATCAGCGGGAACCCCACGAGGAAGAACGCCACGAAGCCGAGGCCGAAGATGGCGAAGTTGGTGGACACGACGTGGGCGGCGTGCTTGGCCCGGCAGAAGCCGGTCTCCACCAGGGCGAAGCCGGCCTGCATGAAGATCACCAGCACGGCGCCGAGGACCACCCACAAGAGGTTGAGCTGCTTGCCGAGGAGGTTGACCTCGGGGTCCTCGGCCACCTGGGCGCCGGCCGGGCCCGCGAAGGCGATGAGGCCGAGGGCGGTGGCGCCCACGACGGCGGCGCCCCCGATGGTGGCGCGCTTCCAGGTGGCGTTCACGAGGCCCCTCCGCTCGGCGATCGGTCGATGTGTGCAGGCATGTGCCCTCCCTGGTCCCACACGGATCCCGTGTGCTGTCGGTCGGTGGGCAACCTAGGAACGGGCCGTTCCCCGGGAATGTCCGATCGGTGAACGGTCAGGTTCGATTCACCGTCGGGAAGTGGTGCAGAACCTGTCGCCGATGCGCGCCCCCCAGCGACCCGGCCCGTCGCCACCCGCACCCCGGGGGCGCCGCGATGTCAGACCCACCTGGGATGATGACGTGCCCGCGTCGGACCGCTCCCTGGAGGCCTCGTGACCACCCCCAGCCAGACCTGGACGAACCGCATCCAGGCCCTGCTCACCAAGGCGGAGTCCACCGCCGCCGAGTTCCCGGAGGAGGCCGAGGCCCTGCTGGCCAAGGCCCAGGAGCTCATGGTCCGCCACGCGGTCGACGAGGCCGCGCTGGCGGCCAGCGGCCGGGGCGCCGCGGACCGCGTGGTGTCCGACGTGATCGTGGTGGCGGCGCCCTACGCCACGGCCAAGGCGTCCCTGCTGGGCAGCGTCGCCCGGGCCAACGACTGCCGGGTGGTCATGTCGGCGGCGGGAGACGGCGCCCAGCGGTGCGTCGTCGTGGGCCACGAGTCCGACCTCGCCAACGTGCGGTCGCTCTTCAGCGCCCTGTCGGTGCACGCGGTGCGGTCCATGCTGGCCGCCGTGGTGCCGCCGGCGGACACGCCGCGCCGCTTCCGCCACGCCTTCCTGCTCGCCTTCAGCGGTCGCATCGGCGAGCGGTTGTGGGAGGCCGGCGAGGCCGTGCGGGAGCAGGCCCGGCACCGGGCGGGCACCGGGGCGGGGGTGGCCCTGGTCCTGGCCGACCGCAGCGCGGCGGTGGACCAGGCCTTCCGGGACACCTTCCCCCACGTGCGCACCACCCGCCTCAGCAGCTCGTCGCTGGCCGGGCGGGCCTCGGGGCGCACCGCGGCCGACCGGGCCGGCCTCGGCCACGCCGGCCTCGGCGGCGCGGCCCGGCGGCTCGAGGCCGGCTGACCGGCGCTGCCGGCCGGTGCTGCCGGCGGGTGCCGGGCGCTCAGATCTGCACGGCGATGGCGAGCAGGAGGGACCCCACGATGGCCACCACCGCCAGGAGCACGAAGGCCTTCGCCATGGCCATCCGGTGATCGGAGAACCAGTCGAGGACCCGGTCGTAGAGGCCGTAGCGCGCCTCGGTCATCAGCGGGCCCCGCTCAGCTGCGGGGGACGTCCTTCCAGGGGATGGCCTTGTCGGTGCGCGGCTCGCCGGGCAGGCCGAGGATGCGCTCGCCGAGGATGTTGCGCTGGATCGACGACGTGCCCCCCTCGATCGAGTTGGCCTGGGAGCGCAGGAACATCTTGCGGCTCGAGCCCGGGGCGCCGGTGAGCCCCAGGTTCTCCGGGCGGATCATCGAGTAGTCGTAGTCCACCAGCGCCGCCGCGCCGAGGAGGTCGACGCAGAGCTCGTAGATGTCCTGGTTGATCTCGGCGAACATCAGCTTGGCGATGGAGCCCTCGGGGCCGGGGTTGCCGGCCTTGCGGTTCTGGGAGCCACGGATGTTGGTGAGCCGCAGCGCCTCGGCCCGGATCCACAGCTGCACGAGGCGGTCGCGGTTCGCCGCGCTCTTGTCGACATGGGGCTCCTCGTGCCAGATCCGCACCGCCTCGGCGATGGAGCCCGAGCCGCGGGGCGGGGCGCCACCGCCGCCGCCGATGGTGGTCCGCTCGTTGGAGAGGGTGGTCATGGCCACCCGCCAGCCCTCGCCGACGTCGCCGATGCGGTCGGCGTCGGGCACCCGCACCTCGGTCAGGTAGACCTCGTTGAACTCGGCCTCGCCGGTGATCTGGCGCAGGGGCCGCACCTCCACGCCCGGGGCGTGCATGTCGAGGGCGAAGTAGGTGAGGCCCTTGTGCTTGGGGGCATCGGGGTCGGTGCGGGCCACGAGCATGCCCCGGTTGGCCAGGTGGGCCAGGGTGTTCCAGACCTTCTGGCCGGTGATGACCCACTCGTCGCCGTCGCGCACGGCCCGCGTGGAGAGCCCGGCGAGGTCGGACCCGGCACCCGGCTCGCTGAACAGCTGGCACCAGGAGTCCTCACCCGTGAACATCCGGCGGAGGAGGCGCCCCTTGAGGGCCTCGTCGGCGTGGGTGACCACGGTGGGGCCGGCCATGGTGAGGCCGAAGAAGTGCACCGCGGTGGCGGAGCGGGCGCCGGCCTCGCGGAGCGCGGCGTCGATGTCCTTCTGGTGGTTCGGGGCCAGGCCCAGGCCGCCCCAGCCCTCCGGGAAGTGGACCCAGGCCAGCCCGAGGTCGAACTGGCGGCCTCGCAGCTCGACGTCGTCGGTGGTGCGCGGGTCGTGCTCGTCGAGGAGCTGGGTGACCCGCTCCTTCACGAGCTGGGCGGGATCGTCGGACATGCGGGGGACCTCCGGGCGGGGGGCGCGTCCCGGCCGGGCTGGTCGCGAGCCGGAACGAGCGTTGTGGCCGCGACCGTAGACGGCGACGTGCCGGTCGCGCTCGCCGGGCCGACCCCCCTGGGCCCGTGGCAGGGGTCACCCCCGGGCGACCGCCGGATCCGGACCGCCCCCGATACGGTGGTTCGAGGGACGGGCGGACCAGATGGTCCCCGTACCTGGCCCGCGTGGCCGTGGGGCCCGGCGGACGGCTCCCCACCCGGCGGCGGGCGGCACCGGCACGGCATCCGCCGCCGCCGTGGCCCACCTCACGGGCGCGACCACCTGGGTCGCCCCATCGACGAAGAGACGTGACGCATGCAAGCCAACCAACCGAGCCACCGTGGCTACCCGATCGACACCTGCCTCCGGGACTCCCGGGCCGTGGTCGTGCCCCTGCGGACCAGCGTGCACCGCTGGCTGCGGCGAGCCCACCGCCCCGCCTAGACCCCGGTCGCCAGACCGCGGACCGCCGCCCACCTGACCACCGGTCGGGTGGGCGGCGTCGCGCCCGGCCCGGGCGGCGCTCGGCTTCGCGGCCGAGGGGTGCCCTCGGTAGGTTGCACCGATGTCCGATGCTCCCCGCTTCGAGTTCGACGTCGCCACCGCCGTCCGCCCCCGGGCCGACGGGACCACGTTCGACATGGACGTCGACGCCGGCTGGACCGTGGGCCCGAAGCCCAACGGCGGCTACCTGCTCGCCGCCGCTGCCCGGGCTGCGGGCGAGGCCCTCGGCGTCGCCGACAGCCCCCACCGGGATCCGCTCGCCTCCACCGCCCACTACCTCTGGGCGCCCGACCCCGGCCCGGCCGAGATCCACACCCAGCTGCTCCGCACCGGGCGCAGCGCCAGCCAGATCCGCACGACCATCGTCCAGGACGGGCGGGCCTGCGTGGAGGCCTCCTTCACCATGGGCACCCTCGCCACCGGGCCCTCGGCGCCGTGGTGGAGCAACCGGGTGCCCTTCGACCTGCCGCCGATCGACGAGTGCGTGAAGCTGCCGGCCGCCCGGGACGGCGCCCCGTTCGTGGTGTCGATCATGGATCGCAGCGATCTCCGCCTCGACCCGGAGGTCATCGGCTTCGCGTCCGGGCGCCCGTCGGGGAGGGCCGAGCTCCGGGGGTGGATCTCCTTCGCCGACGGCCGCCCGGTCGACGCCTTGGGCCTGCTGTTCTTCACCGACGCCTTCCCGCCGGCCACCTTCGAGCTGGCCAACGCCGGGTGGGTCCCCACCCTCTCGCTCACCGTCTACGTGCGGGCCGTGCCGGTGCCGGGCCCGCTGCGCGTCAGCCAGGTGGCCCAGGTGGTCGACGGCGGTCGCTTCGACGAGGTGTGCGAGGTGTGGGACGCCTCGGACCGCCTGGTGGCCCAGGCCACCCAGCTCGCCGCCATCCGCATCCCCGAGGGCCTCCAGCCGCCGAGCTGAGCTCAGGGCGCGGGCGCCCGAGCGGCGGTCCAGGCCTCCCGGGTCGTGCGCCAGACCCGATCGGTGCCGGTGTCGGCCGGCGCCAGGTCCCGCGTGCAGGCCACCTCGCCCACCGCCGTGTAGCCGAGCTTCTCGGGGATCCGCCCGCTGGCGGCGTTGGTGACGTCGTGGTGGATCTCCACCCGATCGATGCCGGCGAGGCGGAACGCCCCGTCGGTCAGGCACCGAGCGGCCGCGGTGGCGATCCCTCGGCCGACGTGGTCGACGTGCACCCAGTAGCCGATCTCGAGGCCGCCCTCGCCGATGCGGCGGTGCAGGCCGGCGCCCCCCACCACCGCGTCGTCGCGCCAGATGCCCACCACCAGGTCGCCACCGGCGAGGCGGTCGCGCTCCCACCCGACGATGCGCGCCTCGCGTTCGGCCACGGAGAGCGGCTCGAACCGGATCCAGTGCATGCGGGGCCGAAGGTGCTCGACGCTCGCGGCGACGGCGGCGCGCATCGCCGCGAGGTCCTCGACCGTCCAGCGTCGCAGCACCAGCCCGTGACCCTCGATCACCTCCGGCAGCACGTCCACGGCCCCAGCGTGGCGCCCGGGGCCGGGCGGCACCAGCGGGTTCCCGGCGGGTTTCCGTCGGCCGGATCCGGGGAGCGCCGAGCCACGGCGCGCCGTGGCGACCACCCCGTAGCCTCCAGCCACCGCCGGACGACCGGACCACCCCCCGAGGAGCTCACCATGACCGCCACCGACGCGCACGAAGAGGTCCGGGAACGATCGGCCACGGGGACCCCGCTGCGGCCCGGGCGGCTCGAGACCGACCGGCTGGCCACGCGGATCGCCGTGGGCCCCGGGCGCGAGCGGCGCGACGTCACCTCCCCGCTCACGGGCGAGGTGCTCGGCGAGGTGCCGATCGGCACCGCCGACGACGTGGCCGCGGCCGTCGCCGAGGCCCGGCGGGTCCAGCAGCGCTGGGCCCAGCGCCCGGTGCGCGAGCGGGCCGCGGTCCTGCTCCGCTACCACGACCTCGTGCTCGACCGGCAGGACGAGCTGCTCGACCTGATCCAGGCCGAGAACGGCAAGGCCCGGGTGTGGGCCTTCGAGGAGATCCTCGACCAGGCCGTCACCGCCCGCTACTACGCGCGCCTGGCGCCGCGGGCCCTCAAGCCCCACCGGCGCCTCACCGCGCTGCCGGGGTTGGTCTCGGCCGTCGAGCACCACGTGCCCAAGGGGGTGGTGGGCGTGATCTCGCCGTGGAACTACCCGCTCACCCTGGCGGTGTCCGACGCCCTCGCCGCGCTGGTGGCCGGCAACGGGATCGTGATCAAGCCCGACTCCCAGACGCCGTTCACCGCGCTGCGGGCCTTCGAGCTGCTGGAGGAGGCCGGCCTGCCCGAGGGCCTGGTGCAGGTGGTCACCGGCCCCGGCACCACGGTGGGCACGGCCATCATCGACGCCACCGACTACCTCATGTTCACCGGGTCCACGGCCACCGGGCGCACCATCGGGGCCCGCACCGGCGAGCGCCTGATCGGGTACTCCGCCGAGCTCGGTGGCAAGAACGCCATGCTCGTCACCGCCGACGCCGACCTCGACCGCGCCGTCGACGGGGCCGCGGTGGCCTGCTTCGCCAACACCGGCCAGCTCTGCATCTCCATCGAGCGCCTCTACGTCGACCAGGCCATCGCACCGGCGTTCACCGCCCGCTTCACCGAGCGGGTGGCCGCGCTGCGCCTCGGCGCCGAGCAGGGCTACGGGCCCGACGTGGGCTCGCTGGCCTCCGCCGCCCAGCTCGAGAAGCTCACCGAGCACCTCGACGACGCGGTGGGCAAGGGCGCCACGGTGCTGGCCGGCGGGCGGGCCCGGCCCGACCTCGGGCCCTACTTCCACGAGCCCACCGTGCTCGCCGACGTCACGGCCGACATGGCCGTCCACCGCGAGGAGACGTTCGGGCCGCTGGTGGCGATCTACCCGTACGCCACCGTCGACGAGGCCGTGGCCGAGGCCAACGACACCGAGTACGGGCTCAACGCCAGCGTGTACTGCGGCGACGTGGCGAAGGGGAAGGCCATCGCCGAGCGCCTGCTCGCCGGGACGGTCAACGTCAACGACGGCTACTCGTCGGGGTGGGGCAGCCTCGATGCCCCCATGGGCGGCATGAAGGCCTCGGGCGTGGGCCGGCGCCACGGACGCGTCGGCCTGCTGAAGTACACCGAGTCGCAGACGATCGCGGTGCGCTCCGCGCTCGCCCAGAAGCTCCAGGACCCGGGGCCCGACGGGACCGGCTACGCCAAGCGCTTCACCCGGCTGCTCCGGGTGGCCAAGCACCTCCCCCGCTGAGCCGGCTTCGTCCGCCGCCCGGGTCCCGACCCCCGGGGGCCCGGCTTGGCCGGGCGGTGCGGGCGCGGGACCATGGTCCCATGGGCACCAGCGAACGGCCGTCGATCCCCACCTCCCCGACGCCCTCCACCCCGACCAACAACCCGGCCCGCACCCCGACGGCCCGCACCCCGTCGGCCCGCACGTCCTCGGGATCGCTCGACCGGCGCACGATCGTGCTGAGCGGCCTGCTGCTGGCGGTGGCGATCATCGGCGGCATCGTGGCCGTCACGGTCACCTCCGACGAGGGGGATCGCCGCGTCAACCAGCTCGAGCCGGGCGAGATCCCGCCCGCCCAGGCCATCCCCCAGCCGGGCCGCGGCCGACCGCCGCAGGATCCGGGTGACCGGGGCGGGTGGGAGCAGGTGGGCCTGCTCGGCCTCCTGGTGGTGGCGGTGGCGGGCATCGCCACGGTGATCTTCCGGGGCGGCCGGACGGCTCGGGACAACCGGGCCCGATGGCGGGCGGCGGGCGCCAGCGGGCGCGACGGCGCCCTGGAGGGCGACCCGTCGCCCCCGGCAGCGGGCCGCGCCCCGGTGCCTCCCCGCGACCCGTCCCCCTGACCCGTGCCGCCGACCCGTGCCGCCGACCCGTCCGCGTCGGCGCTCGTGAGCCAGCGGTCCGTCGGGGTGGTGGACGCCGACCAGACTGGTGGCGTGGACGCGCAGGAGCTCATCGAACGTCTGGGGCTCGGCCCCCACCCCGAAGGCGGGTGGTACCGGGAGAACTGGCGGGACCAGCCGGCCGATGGTGGCCGGGGCGCGGGCACCGCCATCTACTTCCTCCTCGCCGCCGGGGAGCGGTCGCACTGGCACCGCGTCGACGCGGCCGAGGCCTGGCACCACTACGCCGGGGACCCCCTGGAGCTGGCCATCGCCGAGGACGGCGACCACCGGGTGCTGGTCCTGGGAGGCGACCTCGCCGACGGGGGCGAGCCGCAGGCCGTGGTGCCCGCCCGGGCCTGGCAGGCGGCCCGGCCGCTCGGGGCCTGGAGCCTGGTGGGCTGCACCGTGTGCCCCGCGTTCGACTTCTCCGGGTTCGAGCTGGCCCCGCCGGACTGGCTCCCCGAGGGCTGGTCGACCCCGGGCTGGTGAGCCCGCGCGTCAGGCCACCAGCGACACCAACGCCCACACCGCGGCCACCAGGCCGATGCCCGCCATCACCAGCGAACGGGTGACCGGCGCCCGCTCGAGCTCGCCCGCCGACCGGGCCGGCCGCGACGGCGGCCGGAGGATGGCCGCCAGGTTGCCCACCACCAGGGCGGCCCCCATGGCCAGCACCAGGTAGACGAGCAGGTCCTCGCCCAGGAACGGGGTGAAGGAGTCCTCGGCGAGCAGCACCACGACCGCCCACGCTACCCACCGGAGGGCGGACGGCCGAGCCCGGCCGGTCGACCGGAAATCGCGTCCAACGGCTTCAGGGTCGTCCCCCTCCGCCGATAGTTCTCGGCCGGTGGACATCGCCCCACCGGCATCGGGGCTGGAGCGAGGGTCACTCCCTCTCCCTCCACCAGCACATCGCCCCCCGGGCTTGTCCAGGGCCCGGGTGCCATGTGGTGGCCCTCGCTCCCCCCGTGTCCCGACCACCGCCCGCCACCCGGCGGGACGGTGGTCCCTCCACGCCGCCGCGGCGCCGTGGGTCGGTGCGCCTACGCTGCGCCCCGACCCACCGCAGCAAGGACCTCCGTGCCCGACGCCCCCACCGCGCCCCGTCCCGCGGCGTCCCCCGAGCCCTCCTCGTGGCCCGTCCCGTCCTCCCCGGCCGGGCCGCGCCGCTCACGCGCCGTGCGTGCCACCGCCGTGATCGCCCTGCTCGGCGTGCTCGTGGCCCTCGCCGGCGCCGCCCTGGCCGCCCTGCCGCTGCGCACCCCCACCCAGGACTGCGGGACGGCGCTCACGTTCCTCCTCGACGGCCGGATGAACCAGTTCGTCGACCCGGCCTCGCCGCCGGCGGGCACCACGCGGGCCGAGGCCGAGGCCAACAACGCCGAGCCCTGCCAGGAGCGCGCCGCGAACCGGGCCCGACCGGCCGGCGCCCTGCTGGTGGGCGGCACCCTCGTGGCCCTGGTGGCGCTCGCGGTGGAGGTGGTCGTCCGGCTCTCGGCCCACCGCCGCCCCCCGGCCGCCGTGCCACCCTGGGGCGCCCCCAGGCCCTGATGGGGGGCCGCCCCCAGGCCGATCGCCCACCCGGCGCCGCACGATGGCGGCATGGCCCGCACCTCGACCTCCCCCGACCCCCTCGTCGACGTGCTCGTCGACGCCACCCCGCCCGACCGGGACCGTGTGGTCGACGCCCTCCGCGGCCTGAGCATCGCCGTCGTGGTGCTCTGGCACTGGGTGCTGTCGATCACCCACGTCGACGGTGAGGGCGCCCTGACCATGCCGAACCCGATCGACCAGGTCCCCGGCCTGTGGCTCGCCACCTGGGTGCTCCAGGTCATGCCCGTCTTCTTCGTGGTCGGGGGCTACGCCGACCTGGCCGGGTGGGACGCGGTGCGGGCCCGGGGCGGCACGTGGGCCACCTTCGCCCGGCGCCGGGTGGACCGCCTGGTGCGCCCGGTGGGCGCGTTCGTGGTGGTGTGGGCGGTGCTCGACCTGGTGATCCGGTCCGCCCGACCGGGCACGCCCAGCGTCTGGACCTGGGGGCGGGTGGTGTTCGTGCCGCTGTGGTTCCTGGGGGCCTACCTCGCGGTCTCGCTGCTCGCCCCGCTGGCCGCCCGGGCGCACCGCCGGGCCCCGGTGGCGGCGCTGGGCGGCCTGGCCCTCGGCGTGGCGCTGCTCGACGTCGCCCGGGCGACGTGGGGGTGGGAGGCGGCCGGCCTGGCCAACTCGCTGCTCGTGTGGGTCTTCGCCCACCAGCTCGGCTTCTGGTGGCGGGACGGCACCGCCACCGCCTGGTCGGTGACCCGCCGGTGGGCGGTGGCCCTCACCGGCCTCGGCGCCCTCGTGGTGCTGACCGCGACGGGCTGGTACCCCTCGGCCATGGTCGCGGTGCGGGGCGAGGACAGCTCCAACATGTTCCCCACCACCGGCGCCATCGCCGCCCTCGCCGTCTTCCAGTTCGGCCTGGTCCTGCTCGCCCGCCCGGCCCTCGAGCAGCTGCTCGCCCGGCGCGCGGTGTGGAAGGCCACGGTCACGGTCAACGCCGTCGCCATGACCGTGTTCACCTGGCACATGACCGCCCTGGTCCTGGCCCTCGGTGCCTGGCGGGCGCTGGGGATGCCGCTGTTGGAGGAGCCCTCGGCCGCCTGGTGGCTCCAGCGCCCGGTGTGGCTGGCGCTGCCCGGGGTGGCGCTGGCCGGCCTCCTCGCCGTCTTCGCCCGTTACGAGCTGCCCCGTCGCCGGGGGTGACCACGGGGCTCCGGCGCACCGGCCAGACTCCGGTGCCGGCGTTTCGCCGCGCTTTCGCCCCACCGCCGGAGGATGCCCCGATGGCCACCACCACCCGCTCCCGCCTCCCGCTGATCGTCGGCGCCCTCGTGGTGCTCGCGGCCGTGGCCGTCGGCGGCTTCCTCTTCCTCACGCGGGACACCTCCGACCCCGAGCTGGAGCTCTCCGACACGGAACAGGGCAGCGGCGACGCGATCGACCCGGCCACCCTCGACGGGGAGTGGACCGTGGTGGCCGGCACCGACGACGACCCCACCGTGGCCGGCTACCGGGTGCAGGAGGTCTTCGCCCAGGGCGCCCGTGAGGTCACGGCCAACGGGCGCACCGGCGACGTCACCGGCTCGCTCACGGTGGCCGGCGGCGCCGTCACCGAGGGCGCCTTCACGGTCGACCTCACCACCCTCAGCAGCGACGAGGGCCGGCGCGACAACGCCATCCGGACCCGGGGGCTGGAGACCGACCGGTTCCCCGACGGCACCTTCACCCTCACCGAGCCGATCGAGCTGCCGGAGCTGGTGGACGGGGAGACCTTCACCGCCACCGCCACCGGCGCGCTGACCCTCCACGGCGTCACCAACCCGGTGACCATCGAGCTCGAGGGCCGGGCCACGGGCGGCACCTTCACGATCCAGGGCTCGGCGCCGGTGGCGTTCGCCGACTACGAGATCGAGCCGCCGAGCGTCGGCGGCTTCGTGGAGGTGGAGGACACCGGCAGCTTCGAGTTCCTGGTGAACTTCGAGCAGGCCTGACGGACCCGCCGGCGCTCAGCGACCCTCGAAGCCCGCCGCCACCGCCCCGCGGCCGGTGCTGGCCCGCCAGGCCGCCTCCCGGTGCCCCAGCTCGGTGACCGGCTCGGCCCCCACCCACGGCCACAGCTCCTCGGCGATGTGGCGCCAGTTGGCGGTGGCGCCGAGCTCGCCGAGCACGGCGTAGAGGCCGAGGTTGATGCGCTGGATGATCACCATGGAGCCGGGCACGTTGGCCGCCTTCATGATCTCGCCGTGATCGCCGGTGGTGTCGAAGAACCGCTTCACGGTCTCGCTGGCGTAGGCCTGGGTCATCGTGAGCGGCTGGTCCTCGGTGACGAACTCGTAGAAGTGGCCGAAGTAGTCGCCGATCTGGGCGTCGGTGAAGCCGTTGTCGGGGCGAAGGAGGCCCACCGCCTCCACGATGCGACGGAAGGCCGCCACGTCCCGGTCCTGCACCATGGCCTGGATCATGTCCTGGAAGGGGCGCAGGTCGGTCGGGGTGAAGCGCTTGACCAGGCCGTAGTCGAGGAAGGTGACCTGGCCGTCGGGGCCGAAGAGGTAGTTGCCCGGGTGGGGGTCGCCGTTGAACGCGCCCAGGCGGTAGAGGCTGCCGAACACGAACCGGTAGATGGTCTCGCCCGCGAGGTCGCGCTGCTCGGGCGACCAGCCGGTCACCTCCGCGAAGCGGGCGCCCGTGGCCAGCTCGGTGGTGAGGACCCGGGTGGCACACAGCTCGTCGACCACGGCGGGGATGGCGATGAAGGGGTGGTCGCGGTAGTACTCGGCGAAGAGGCGCTGGTTCTCGGCCTCGAGGCGGTAGTCGAGCTCCTCGGTGATGCGGTCCCGCAGCTCCTGGACGAGCGGCTTCGGGTCCAGGCCGGGGAAGAGGGCGCGCATGGCCCCGAAGATCAGCCCGGCGTTGTCGAGGTCACCGCGGATCGCGTCGTCGACGCCCGGGTACTGGACCTTCACCGCCACCGCCCGACCGTCGTGGGTGAGGGCCCGGTGCACCTGGCCGATCGAGGCGGCGGCGATGGGCACGGGGTCCCACTCGGCGAAGAGCACCTCCGGCCGGGCGCCCAGCTCGGCCACCACCACGCCGGCCGCCAGCTCGGGGGCCATCGGCGGAGCGTCCTGCTGCAGCTGGGCCAGCGCGTCGCGCACCGGTTCGGGGAGCCCCTGGTCCAGGTAGCTGGCCATCTGGCCGAGCTTCATCATGGCGCCCTTGAGGTTGCCGAGGGTCTCCGCCACCTGCTCCGCGGTCCGGAGCTGGCGGGCCTCGTCGAGCTCCTCGCGACGCGCGGCATCGGCGAACACGCGCCGGGCCCGGTCACCGGCCCACCCCGCCCCGGCCCGACCCGCCGCGGTGGCCAGCACCACGTTGCGCTGGGAGCGGCTGGTGGCCCCGATGGGGCTGACGGCCGCCGGCCGCTGCTGCTGCTGCTGCCGACGGCGCCACCACGCGGCGGTGGCCACACCGGCCGCCACGACCGCCACCCCTCGGGCTCTTGCTCGTCGCCTGGCCATGGCCGACGAACCTACGGGGCGCGCCCCCGTGGCACCGACTCGGCGGCCCCGCCCGGCGGTCCTAGGCGGACCCGGGGGTGACGCCCTCGGCCAGGGCCGTCTCGTCGGGACCGGCCAGCAGCACGCTCCAGGCCAGGGCACCGAGCGCCGCGCCGACGGCCGGCGCGATCAGGAACACGGGCACCTGGACCAGGGCGTCGGTGCCGGCGAAGAGCGCCTGGCTCAGCGAGCGAGCGGGGTTCACGCTCGTGTTCGACACCGGGATGGTGATCAGGTGGATCAGGGCGAGGGCGAGGCCGATGGCCACACCGCCGAAGCCGGCCACGGCCCGCTTGGCGGTGGCGCCGAGGATGATGAGCAGGAAGAAGGCCGTCATCAGGACCTCGGCGATCACCACCGACAAGAAGCTGAAGCCCCCCGGGCTGCGATCGCCGAACCCGTTGGAGGCGAAGCCGGGGGCGTTGGCCGGGCCGTCACCGAAGTCGTAGCCCTCCACCCCCGAGGCGATGGCCGCCAGCATCACCGCGGCCAGGATGGCCCCCACCACCTGGGCGCCGATGTAGGCCGGGGCGTCCTTCTTCGAGAACCGGCCGGCGACCACCAGGCCGATGGTGACGGCGGGGTTGAAGTGGCCGCCGGAGATGCCCCCCACCGCGTAGGCCATGGTGAGCACGCTCAGCCCGAACGCCAGGGACACCCCCAGGGCACCGATGCGGTCCCCGGCGAGCACGGCGGCACCGCACCCCCCGATGACCAACCAGAAGGTGCCGAACGCCTCGGCACCGAGTCGACGTCGCAGATCCATGGGACACCTCGTTCTGATCGATGGCCGAGCGATCCTCCCGCTCGCCGCACCGTACCGGTGCGGCAGGGGCCGGGTCCCGGATGATGCGCCGAGCGGGTCGGGGCCGAGTCACCCAGCGGCCGGTCCGGTCGCCCGACGGCCACATCCCCGCCCGTTCGGGCCGTCCCTCGCCCCACGCCGTCGCCACCAGGCGCACCGGGCCGCCCTCCGGGCTCACCGCGACCGGCGGCCCCCACGGGGTGCTCGCGGCGACGCCGCGGCGGGGTCGAGCGGCCAGTCGTGCTTCGGGTAGCGGCCGGCCATCTCCCGGCGTACCTCGCGCCAGGTGCCGGCCCAGAAGCCCGGGAGGTCCGCGGTGATCTGCACGGGCCGCCCGGCGGGTGAGAGCAGGTGCAGCACCACCGGCACCCGACCGTCGGCCACGGTGGGGTGCCGCGTCGTCCCGAAGAGGTCCTGCACGCGGGCCGAGGCTCGCGGGCCGCCCTCACCGTCGTAGGCCACGGTCACGTGGCGCCCGTTCCCGAGCTCCACGCGGGTGGGCGCCAGGCGATCGAGGTCGCGTCCCGCCCGGTGGTCGAGCCCGGCTCGCAGCACCCGGGCCAGGTCGATGCGGTCCAGGTCGCGTCGGCCGGTCGCCCCCACCAGGTGGGGCGCCAGCCAGGTGTCGAGCCCGGCGAGGAGGGCGGCGTCGGACACGTCGCCCCATCGCGCGCCGTCGACGCCGTGCAGGAACGCCAGGCGGGCCTGGAGGGCGCGGGCGGCGTCGCTCCACGGCAGGGCGGCACCGGCCGTCTCGCGGACCCGGGCCACCAGCGCGGCCGTGGTGGCCTCACCCGGCTCGGCTCGCCCCTCGCTCGTGGCGAGCACCAGGGCACCGGCGCGCGTCCGGCTCCGCCGCCGGAGGTCGTCGCGCCGCTCGTCCCACCCCACCTCCACCACCGTCTCGACGTCGTCGCCCACCAGCTCGAGGACGTCCCGCTCGTCGAGCGGCGCCGCGGTGCGGATGCGCCCGTCGCCGAGGCCGACGTCGAGGTCGGCCACCGCCAGGAACGGGGCGGCAGCCAGCGGGTCGGTGGTGGGGAGCCAGCCACCCCCGCCCCCGCGCAGGCGGAAGCGGCCCCCGCCGCGCGCCTGCGCCAGGCGGTCGGGGTAGGCCAGCGCCACGAGGGGGCCGAGCGTGGTGGGGTCCACCGCGCCGGGCCGGGCACCCACCCGCCGGGCGATCTCGGTGGCCCGACGCCCGGCGGTGCGCGCCGCGTCGCGGTGCACCGGGGCCAGGCCGCCGGCCTCGCCCCGCCGGTCCACCGCCGCCACCCGTTCGGCCAGGTCGGCCAAGCGGTCGTCTCGCCGGCCGGCGAGGACGTCTCGCTCGTCGAGGACGGCGGCCAGGAGCGCGGCCGTCCAGGCCCGGCCGCCCTGGCGGGCCACCGCCACCATCCGGGCCAGCCGGGGGTGCAGCGGCAGCTCGGCCATGGCTCGACCCGTGACGGTGGGCCGTCCGTCGGCGTCGAGCGCGCCGAGGGCGCGCAGCAGCGCCTGGGCCTCCGCCCAGGCCCGCGCCGGCGGTTGGTCGAGGAAGGCCAGCTGCGACACGTCGCTGCCCCACGCGGCGACCTCCAGCGCCAGCCCGGCCAGGTCGACCACGGCGATCTCGGGCTCGGGGAAGGGCCGGCGTCGGGCGTGATCGGCCTCGGACCAGAGCCGGTGCGCGGTGCCCGGCGCCAGGCGGCCGGCCCGGCCGGCGCGCTGGTCGGCGGCCGCACGCGACGCGTCCGTGGTGGTGAGCCGGGTCAGGCCGGTGCCGGGGTCGAAGCGGGGGCCGCGGGCGAGGCCGGCGTCGACCACGATCCGCACCCCGGCCACCGTGAGGCTCGACTCGGCGATGTCGGTGGCCAGCACCACCCGCCGTCGATCGGGCGGCGAGGGGGCCAGGGCCAGGTCCTGCTCGGCCAACGGGAGGGCGCCGTAGAGCGGCCGCACGTCGACCGGGCGACCCGTCGTGCCGACGCCGGTGAGGGCGCGGGTGGCGCGCCCGATCTCGGCCGCCCCGGGCAGGAACACCAACACGTCGCCCTCGGGCTCGGCGTCGAGGGCCCGGCCCACCACGCGCGCCAGGTGCTGCTCGGGCCGGTCCCGCGGCCCGGGCGGCCACCACCGGACGGTCACCGGGTGCTGGCGGCCGTCGCTCGCCACCACCGGGGCCGGTCCCCCGGCGCCGCCGAGGATCGCAGCCAGGCGGTCGGCGTCCACGGTGGCCGACATGGCCAGCACGCGGAGGTCCGGCCGCAGGGCCCCCCGGGCGTCGAGCAGCAGCGCCAGCGAGAGGTCGCTCACCAGGTTTCGCTCGTGGACCTCGTCCAGCGCCACCAGCCCGGTGCCCTCGAGCGACGGGTCGCCCTGCAGCCGGCGCACCAGGATCCCCTCGGTGATCACCTCGATGCGGGTGGACGCGCTCACCACCTGCTCGTCACGGGTCCGGTAGCCCACGGTGCGGCCCACCGGTTCGCCGAGCAGGGCGGCCATCCGCCGGGCCGCGGCCCGCGCCGCCAGGCGGCGGGGCTCGAGGACCACGATGCGCTGGTCGCCCAGCCACGGCTCGTGGCGCAGCCGCAGCGGGACCACGGTGGTCTTGCCCGCTCCCGGGGGCGCCACCAGCACGGCGTGACCCGGATCGACGAGCGCCACGCGCAGCTCGGCCACCACGTCCTCCACCGGGAGCCCCGTGGGGGGCGGATCGGTGGGCACGGGCACCGACCCAGTGTGGCCGGTCCCCCCGGGGCCCCATCCCCGAACCGGGCGGAGGTCTGGTCGCTGGAGCGACCAGGAACCGACCCGGTTCGAGGGTGGGGTCGAGCGGCGGCGCCGGTCAGCTGGAGGGTTCGTCGGCCAGGGGGCCGAAGAAGCCCACCACCCCGGTCAGGCGGCCGTCGGCGCCGACGTGGGCCACGTCGATCCCGGCCACCACCAGGTCGTCACCCTCGCCGAGCTGCCAGCCGAAGCGGTGGAAGCCGTGGTGCCCGTCGATGGCGCTGGTGCGGCGGAACCGCCGCCCCGGGTACTGCTGGTGCACGGTGGCGACCATCTCGGCCAGGGCCTGGTGGCCCTCGGCGGCCAGGAGGGGGTCGGCGTAGGCGCCCTCGGGGGCCCACGCCTGGGCGATCGCCGCGGCCCGGGCCGTCGGGTCCTCCTCGTTCCACATGGCGAAGTAGGCGTCGACGGTGGCGTCGATGTCGGGGGCGGTGGTGGTGCCGGGGGCGGTGGTGGTCTCGGTGGGGGTCATGGTGGTGCTCCTCGTGCTCGTCGGGTGTCGGGTTCGACGAGGCCCACGATGCGGCCCGTCGGACGCCGGGGCGATGACGTGCGAGGTAGGCGGACGGCTACCTCGGAGGTAAGCGACGGGCCGCGGCGCCGTCGGTAGCGTCGCCGCCGTGTCCACCACCAGCGCCCCGGCCGTCGGCGAGCTGCTCCGCGACTGGCGCCGCCGTCGCCACCTCAGCCAGCTCGACCTCTCGCTCGAGGCGGCCGTCTCCTCCCGCCACCTCAGCTTCGTGGAGACGGGCCGGTCGAGGCCCAGCCGCGAGCTGGTCCTGCACCTGGCCGAGGAGCTCGAGGTCCCGCTGCGCGAGCGCAACACCCTCCTGCTCGCCGCCGGGTACGCCCCGGCCTACCCGGAGAACCGGCTGGAGGCCGAGGTGATGGCCCCCGCCCGGGCGGCGCTCGACTCGATCCTGGCCGGCCACGCTCCGTTCCCGGCGATCATCGTCGACGGCCGGTGGGACCTGGTGACGGCCAACGAGCCGGCGCTGGCGATCCTCAGCGAGGACGTCGCCGCCGAGCTGCTGGCCCCACCGGCCAACGCGCTGCGCGCCTGCCTGCACCCCGACGGCCTGGCGCCGCGCATCGTCAACCTGGCCGACTACGGCGCCCACCTGCTGACCCGCCTCCGCCGGCAGGCCCTGCTCTCGGGCGATGCCGCGCTCGGCGAGCTGCACGACGAGTTGGCGGCCTACCCCGGCGTGCAGGCCGCGTCGAGCTCGGCGATGGCTCCCGAGGACCTCCTCTTCTCCCCGCTGCGGCTGCGCAGCGGCGACGACGAGCTGCTGCTGTTCAGCACACTCGCCACCTTCGGCACGGCCCTCGACGTCACCTTGTCCGAGCTGGCCATCGAGTCGTTCTTCCCGGGCGACGCGGCCACCCGCGAGGCGCTCCGGCGCCGCTTCGGCTGAGCGCTCCCCCGTCGACGCGTCTCCTGGCTGGCTCGAACCCTGCCGACTCGAACCCTGCCGACTCGAACCCTGCCGACTCGGCCCCTGCTGGACGAGGGACGGCTCGGCGGTGGCCGGAGCGCTGCTCGGCCGGCACCGACCTCAGCGCTCGTCGTGGTCGACGATGATGCCGACATCGGCGAGGAGGGCGAGGCCCACCGCCACCGTCTGGGCCGGGTCGATGACGGTGCCTCCGAGGGCCGACGCGCCCGTGACCTCCGCGATGGTGGAGCCGTGGAGCCGGGCCCGCGCCAGGTCGGCGCCGGACAGGTCGGCCCCGGTGAGGTCGGTGTCGTGCCACGTGCTGCCGGCCAACCGAGCCCGGTAGAGGTCGACCCGGGCCGCGGTGCCGCCGGACACCACCAGGCGCTCGGCCCGCACCATGCGGAACCCCACGTCCTCGAGCTGGCAGTCGGTGAACCGCACGTCGGTGAGGGTGCTGCCACCCAGGTCGGCCCCGTTGAGCCGGCACCGCTCGAACGCCACCCGCACCAGCGCGGCCTCGTCGAGCACGGCGCCGGCCAGGTCGCAGTCGACCAGCGTCACGTCGGTCAGCTCCAGCCGCCGCAGCTGGGCGGCGGCCAGGCGCGCGCCGACCATCGTGGAACGGGAGATGCCGACCCGCTCCGCATCGGCCGCCACCGCCGAGCCGCGGATCTCCCGCTCGGCCCACCCGTCGTCGTCCTCCAACCCGTCGAGCTCGAGCGGCTCGAGGTCGGTCGGCACCACCGGCGCCCGGCACGCTGCGGCGCCCCCGCTCGGGCCGGACCAGCGAGCAGCAGGAGGTGGCGCCATGGCGCCAGTGTGGCCCACCCGGTGGATGCACCGAGGGGCGAACGGTGCCGCCGGCTACTCCCGGGCCATGTTGGCGAACTTGGTGTAGTGGTCGAGGAAGGCCAGGCGGACCATGCCGGTGGGACCGGCGCGGTGCTTGGCCACCAGCACCTCGGCGGTGCCCCGGTCGGGCGAGTCGGCGTTGTATTGCTCGTCGCGGTAGAGGAACACCACGATGTCGGCGTCCTGCTCCAACGACCCGGACTCGCGCAGGTCCGACAGCATGGGGCGCTTGTCGGCGCGCTGCTCGAGGCCACGGTTGAGCTGGGCCAGGGCCACCACCGGGCACTCGAGCTCGCGGGCCAAGATCTTGAGGCCACGGCTGATCTCGGCCACCTCGACCTGGCGGCTCTCGGCGCCGGAGCGGCCGCTCATGAGCTGGATGTAGTCGACGACGATCATCCCGAGC